>CAMMMI010000071.1 GCA_946497905.1 uncultured Clostridium sp. | reverse complement strand
TAGAGATAAAGCAATGCTTGAATTTGCATATGCAACAGGAATGAGAGTTACAGAAATTATATCTTTAAATATAGAAGATGTAAATTTAGAAGAGGGATATGTTACTTGTAAAAATGGCAATAAACAACGTAATATACCACTAGGAAAAATGTCTCTAAAAGCCTTAAAAGAATATATAGAAGAAGCAAGAAGTATATTAATAAAAAGTGAAGAAGAAAAAGCTTTATTTGTAAATATAAATGGTGGAAGATTAACAAGACAAGGATTTTGGAAAATTATCAAATATTATAAAGAACAAGCACATATAACTAAAGATATAACACCACATGTTTTAAGACATTCATTTGCAACACATTTATTACAAAATGGTGCAGATTTAAAGGCAATACAAACAATGCTTGGACATTCAGATATATCATCAACACAAGTTTATATGCAATTCCAAGATGAAGGGTTAAAAGATATTTATAAAAAAGCTCATCCAAGGGCATAGAATTATAAAATTTTATATAAATACGAAATAGCAACTTGATTAATTGAAGTGAACCCAAATTATTAGACAAAAAAGTTTAATAAGGAGGGTTCATTTTATGTCAAAATATTCAACAATTTTTATTTTTAAAAGAAAGTTACCCTTTCATATTGTATAAAAAATGTTTTGCACAACAAATGCACACAAATTTTACTAAAGTAAAATTTGGCACAAGAACAATGACACGGGCTTTGAAATGTTATAAATAGAGAAAATGTTTAAAAAAGTAGGACAAAACATTAAATATATGATATAATTCATGCATAAAACAACATAAGAAAACACAACTTATTTATAGACTCAAAAAACATATTAAAATATATAAAAAGGATGAATAAAACAATGAAAAAAGTAATGTTTATATCAAGTACAGGAGGACATTTAAACGAATTATTACAACTAGCCCCCTTATTTGAAAAATACGATTATACAATAGTAACAGAAAAAGATAAAACAAATGAAAAACTAAAAGAAAAGTATAAGAATAAAGTATATTATTTACCATATGGAACAAGATCACATTTATTAACATATATAATTAAATACATATATTTATGTATAAAAACAGTTTATATATACTTAAAAATAAGACCAAAAGTAATAGTAACAACAGGAACTAATACAGCTGGACCGATGTGCTATTTGGGAAAAATTTTTGGAAGTAAAATAATATATATAGAAACATTTGCAAATACAAATAAAAAAACAGCCACAGGAAGACTAGTATATCCTATAGCAGATTTATTTATAGTTCAATGGGAAGATATGTTAAAACTATATCCAAAAGCAAAATTAGGAGGTTCGATTTATTAATGATATTAGTATTATTAGGAACTCAAAATAATAGTTTTCATAGATTATTAGAAGAAATAGATAATTTAATACAAAATGGTACAATAAAAGAAGAAGTAATAGTACAAGCGGGATATACTAAGTATGAAACACCTAATATGAAACAATTTGATTTGATAGATAGTGAAGAATTTGAAAAACTGTTAAATCAAGCTAGAATAGTAATAACACATGGAGGAGTAGGTTCAATTATTTCATCTATTAAAAAAGGAAAAAAAGTAATTGCTGTACCTAGACTTCACGAATTTGGAGAACATGTAAATGATCACCAAAAACAAATTGTAGAATTATTTAAAGAAAAAGGATATATAATAGGTGCATTAGATGTAAAAGATTTAAAAAAAGCTATATCAAAAGTAGAAAAATTCGAACCAGTAAAGTTTCAACAAAATAATGAAAAAATGTTGAAATTAATAAGTGATTTTATAGATTCAGTATAAAAATAGTAAAATAAGGACAAATAAATAAAAGGAGAAAAAATTGGAAAAAAAAGAAATATTAGATAAAGCTAAACAATTAACAAATAGAATAGTTAATTCCTTTTGGTTTTTACTAATTGTAGGAATAATATTATTATTAAAAACAATATTTTTTTATAATAATACTATAACAGTAAATGAAAACATAGAAGGAAAACTAATTATAGGAACAACGTTTTTTATTACAATATTAATGTGTCTGATAGGTGTTTTGCCTAACAGAGCAAGAATTATAACAGCAATAGTAGCAAATTTATTAATTAGTATTCTGCTTTGTTCAGACGAATTGTATTATTCATATTCAAATAATGTCTTATCACTTGCACAAGTAACCAATTTACAGTATGGAGAAGAAATAATAAGTACAATACCATCATTATTTAAATTAAAAGATATAATATATTTTTTGGATATTATAATATTAGCAATTTTAATAATATTAAAAAAGATAGAATTGATAAAGAAGGAAAAGAAAACAAAACCTCAAATATTAGGAAAAATCTGTATTGGAATTTTAGGAATAGCAGTATTTATATATATAGGAAATAGTTATGTAGAAAAAGGAAAAGATAAGTCATATAATAAAGATTTACAAATCAAAGACGCAACTATTTTTGGATATCATATATATGACATACAAAGCACATTAAATATAAAAAATAATGCAAAATACAACAATTATGATGACATGATAAAGGATTATGAAGAATTAAAAAATGATTATGATACAAGATATAATCAAATAGAAAGTTATTATGATGGAATATTAGAAGATAAAAATATAATAATTTTACAATTAGAATCAATTCAAGAATTTGTAGTAAATAAAAAAATAAATGGAAGAGAAATAACACCAAATTTAAATAGATTTTTAAGAGAAAATATAGAATTTTCCAATATGCATATGCAAAGTTATTCATCAACAGCAGATTCTGAGCATTCAACAATAACATCAATATATCCAATGGAAAATGGAATGTCATTTAGTAAATATTTTGCAAACACATATGATGATTTATTTAAAATGTTCAATAATGAAGGATATCATACTTCATATATGCATGGTAATTATCCATATTTTTGGAATAGAGGTAATGTTTATGGAAGACTTAATTTAAATGAATTAAATTTAAAAGAACAATTTGAAGATATTTCAGAAGAAATAAGTGGATATTTGTCAGATGAGTTATTATATAAACAAGCAGTACAAAAACTAAAAACATATCAAACACCATTTATAAGTTATATAGTTGCAGCGTCTTCACATACACCATTTAATTTAGAAGGATTACAAGATAGAAGTAAAATATCAATTGATATAGGAGAATTTAAAGACACATTTTTCGGAAACTATTTAGAAGCAGCTAACTATGCAGATTATGCTTTTGGTATATTTATAAATGAGCTAAAGAAGGAAAATTTATATGATAATACAGCAATACTAGTATTTGGAGATCATAATGGTGTAAATATGTATGATGACAAACTAATAGATTTTCTAAAAAAGACAAATCCTAATTTAAATGATGTTGATTTAAAATTAAATTATACAAGAGTAGTATGTGGTTTTAAAATACCTGGATTGAAAAATATAAAAATAGAAAAGCCAGTAAATAAACTAGATATAAAACCAACATTAACATATTTAGCAGGCATTGAAGACGGATTTTCTTTAGGAACTAATATGTTTGGAAAAAAAGACTTTATATGTCTAAATAATGAAAGAATTATTACTAGTAGATATTATTATGATGAAGAATGGTACGATATTTATACTGGAGAAAAAATTGACATGAATAGTATTGATAAATTTACAAAAGAAATGATAGATAGATATTATTATGATATGAAAAAGGAGTTAGATATATCAAATTCTATTAGTATAAATAATTTATTAAAAGACAAAAAGATAAAATAATAATAAATTTTAATAACTATTTTATAGATAATTTGGAATCAACAATAAATATCAATTTAGCAAATAAAAGATTTTTGAATGGAGGAATTGACATTGGGAGAAGAAAGAATAATTAGTCCAGAATTAGAAAGTCAAGGAGAAGAAAGGCTAGAAAATTCTTTAAGACCAAAAACTTTAGAGGAATATATAGGACAAGATAAAGTAAAAGAAAATATGAAGATATATATAGAAGCGGCTAAAAAAAGAGGAGAACCATTAGACCATTGTTTGTTTTATGGACCACCAGGTCTAGGAAAAACAACTTTATCTAATATTATATCAAACGAAATGAACTCAAATATAAAAATAACATCAGGACCAGCAATAGAAAAACCAGGGGACTTAGCAGCATTACTAACGAATTTATCAGAATTTGATGTATTATTCATAGACGAAATACATAGGTTAAGCAAAAGTGTAGAAGAAATTTTATATCCAGCACTAGAAGATTATACATTAGACATAATAATAGGAAAAGGACCAAGTGCAAGGTCAATAAGATTAGATTTACCTAAATTCACATTAATAGGAGCAACAACAAAAGCAGGTTCATTAACAACACCTTTACGTGATAGATTTGGAATAATACATAGATTAGAATTATACAATATAGAAGACTTAACTAAAATAATAAAAAGATCAAGTAAAATATTAGAAGTAGAAATAGAAGAAGAATCAGCAAAAGAAATAGCAAGACGTTCAAGAGGAACGCCAAGAGTAGCTAATAGGCTATTAAAAAGAGTAAGAGACTATGCAGCAGTACTAGGAGATGGGAAAATAACATTAAAAATAACAAAAATTGCATTAAACAAACTAGAAATAGATGAATTAGGCTTAGACGAAATAGATAGAAAATTATTAGATGTAATGATAACACAATATGCAGGAAGACCAGTAGGAATAGAAGCACTAGCAGCAACAATAGGGGAAGAAATAGATACAATAGAAGATGTTTATGAGCCATATTTAATACAAATAGGATTTATAGCAAGAACATTAAGAGGAAGACAAGTATTACCACCAGCATATAAACATCTTGGGTATGAAATAGGGGACGTTCCTTAAATCCCTAAAATTAGGGATAATAGGGACGGACCTTCATGAGATTGAGAGTGATATTTAGTATTTTTGCCATTTTGAATATAGCCCTTAAATGACAAGAATATGGAAAGGAAAATTTATGAAACTATTATTACATACATGTTGTGCACCATGTAGTGTATATTGTATAGATACTTTAAGAAATGAAGGTATAGAACCAACAGTATATTGGTTTAATCCAAATATACATCCATATATGGAATATAAAGAAAGAAGAGATTGTTTAAAAGAATATACAAAAAGTATAGAAGTAGAAGCCATTTTTGAAGAAAATTATGGATTAGATGAATTTTGTAAAAATGTTGTAAATTCTTTAGAAACTAGATGTCAAGATTACTGCTATCCAGTTCGTTTGGAACGAACAGCTAAATATGCTAAAGAGCATGGATATACACATATATCAACAACACTTCTAGTTAGTCCATATCAAAAACATGATATAATAAAAGATTTAGGGGAAAAGATTGCAAAAAACTATGGATTGGAGTTTTTATATAGAGATTTTAGGATTGGTTTTAGAGATGGACAATCAAAAGCCAGAGAATTGGGATTATATATGCAGAAATATTGTGGATGTATATTTTCTGAAGAAAGTAGGTATTATAGTCATAATAACGCGAAAACTAGACTGTTAGACGGATACAATCTACAAAAAGAGCCAAGATTGCAAGTAAAAAGAATAGGAAATAAAGAAGATTATATTAATATGCTTTTGGAGGCAGATCCTTCAAAAAATATGATACATAAGTATTTAACTAATTCTGATGTGTATGCATTAAAAAAAGGAGATGAAATAATTTGCATTGCAGTAATTCTGCCGATTTCTAGAAAAATATTGGAATTAAAAAATATAGTTACAAAAGAAGAATATAGAGGAAAAGGTTATGCAAAAATATTATTAAAGTCTCTATGTGGTAACTATAAACAAAAATATGAAAAGATGTTAGTGGGGACAACGGAAAACAACATCCCGTTTTATGTAAAACAAGGGTTTGATAAATACGAAAAAACAATAAAGAACTTTTTTATAGATAATTATGAAGAAGAAATAAAGGATAGACAATTAGTTTGTACTGATATGATTTATTATTCAAAGAATTTAAAAAAGAAATAGTAATATGTAGGTAGACATTTATATGTTATAGATTGTCAAAACAGATGATAATAAATAAATTAACTAAGGAGTAAATTTGATATGAAAAATGAATATGAAAATAATTTACCAATTGCTGTAAAAAAATTAAATATATTTAAAAAAATAAGAATAGAACTTTTTTTAAGAAATTTAAAAAAACAATATTTAAATTTTGATTTTAAAAAATATGGTCAAGCTCCTGAATATATAAAAAGGGATAATAGGGTTGTAGATGAATTAATTGATAATATCGTAAGAAGTGAAATAGATAAAAATATTGAAGCATTTTCCTTTTCAGAGCAGAAAGAAGCAAAATTGCTTATCATACCAGAGGATGTTTTACTTGAAAAATTGAGAGAAAAACCTAATATAGTAACTATTTTGTCCGATGAAAACCAAGTAAAGATTATACAAAAGCATCCTGATATTTGGAGGGAGTACCTAAATGGAGAACTATATGAATTAGTACATAAGGCATTAAAAATGGGAAAATATGATTTTGTCGAAGTTTTTCCAGAAATTCAAGAAACTCTATTGGAAGAGATGGAACAATCAGGAGTATTACAAGAAGAATTACCCAGATTAATAAATTATTTAAAAGAAGTGGATAAATTTATTCAAGAAAAGCCAGAATTATTAATTTATTTAGATAAAGAAAAACAACAAAATTATATTAAAAAAGATAAAGAAAATTTTTTAAGATATGCTAGTGTAGATATACAATTAAAATATATTGAAGAACATAAGAAAGATTTTGAGTTTGCAAGTGAATTAGTAATGGGTAAATATGTAGAAATGCATAAAGATGAGTTACAAAAAGAAGATGCAAGTTTTCAGTATAAAATTCTTCAAAATTATCCTTTAGCATATAAATATGCTAGTGACAAAGTAAAAAATGAAATTTGGTCAAATTCAAAAAATCCTGAATCAATAAAGGCGGCTATAGCTTTATTAAATAGTGATACAAATTATTCGAAAAAAATTATAGAATATAGGTTTAATATAGTTAGAGACTGTGATAATGAGGGTGAGTCCGGAGTTTACGAACAAGAATTAGTCCATTATTTGAAAGAGTGTGATGAAAAAAAATTAAGACAATTTTTTGAAAAAAGTAAATTGATGTCTTCAAAGGGAAATATTTTATCAACTAAAATTTCTTTACATGGAAGTATCGGTGGCGAGATCATTATTCCAGGAGTGGAAAGATATAGTAAAGTTCAAAAAAGAATAATTAGAGATTTGAAGACAAATCAAATAGCGGAATTAATAAAATTAGATTCAAATTATATATTGCCATATTTAGCACCTGAAAAGATATTAATTTCGAAAAAAGTTTCTAAGGAAGATATGGAGGAATCGAAAGATAAATGTAAAACTCTTTTTAAAGAAGTATATGGAGAAGAAAGCTTACAAAAATTTGAAGATTGTATAGAAACAATATATGCTCAATATAGAGTATTTGACGTTAATCAAAACTTTACAACAACTGGAAGAGATATAATGTTGAACAGAATTTCTGGAGATAATATTTTTATAAATGAATTTAAAATTTTGTTTAATAAAGATATTATGCAAAAGAATTCTCCAAAGGAAATAAAAGCTTATTATGAGAAATTAAAAAATGGGGAAGATACAAGAGAAGAATTTTATACTTTAATGGGGAATGCATATGGAGAGAGTGCAGTTGAAGTATTAAGGTCAAGACCTGGTCTTAATGTTCATACAATTAAGTCTTTAGAAGATTTTGATAGTAGGATAATGGATAATTTTGGAGAAGGTTTTGTACACAATTTATTAAATTATAATATAAGAGATCATCAAGAATTTATGGGAATAATAAAAGATACGGAAAAATTAGAAAATTTTAAAAATTATTATGAAATTCTTTCTAAAGCTATGGGAAATAATGTAGAAACAATGCAAAAAGCAATAAGTGAATATAATTATTTTGAAGAATTACTTCAGAATTGTAAAGATGTTGAATTAACTGATAAACAAAATGAAAATTTAATATTGGTTTTATTGTCAAAATATAATCAGCTTGATATTAAAACTCTACAGGAATTGCAAAATTATGATGATATTTTTAAAGAGCATATAATGAAAGAAATGGAACCAATAGAAGGAAAATATGCAAAATTAAGAGATCTAAGGTTAAAAGGATTAGGAAATTTAAGTGAAACAATAAACTTAGGAGTAGAAATCAGAAATGAAATGATGCATATAATTTGTGGAGATTTATTAGGATTAAGAGAAGATGGGAGTGCTATAATAGATTATGGAGATATGTTTTCTGAAATAGTAGATTTATATAATATTAGTCAAGAGATGGATATTAATGATAGGTTATATAATGAACAAGAAATGCAAATGTTAGATGTTTTAAGATTTTTAGAAAATGAAAAAGATGTGGAAAAATTGTTGGAATTTGCAACTGATTTGGTATGCAGAAATAATATTCAAATGCCCATAGTAATGCATCAAGCAATAAATAAATTAAAGGAACATCAAACAGAATTGTTTAATAGTACTCTATTGACACCTGAAAAGATGGAAGAATTGTGCAAACAAGAAGCTGGGAAAAAAAATCCAGGAATTATAAAAGAAATAACAAAAGAAGGTTTAACTAAATATATATTAAAAGGTATTGACTTTAGATTTATGCCACATTGGCCTGGAGGAATGAACTTGAAAGAATTAATGCAATATGAAGGTCAATTAGGTGTATCTAGTATTAGTACAAGATTGGTATCACAAGATGAAGCTATATTGGAGAATTTTGGGACTGGTTGGAAATATGTATATACAAGTATAAAAGAAAGTGGTGGGATTCAAGCATATGCGACGGCTGATGCAAACACTGATCATGTGCCAAGGAGAATTCATGGTTTAGGAGGAGCATTAATTAAGTTGAGTACTAAAATAGATGGACTGCATAATGAAATTGCTCAGAACAGGAATATTAAGGATAATGATAAGATAGGTAATGATAATATGGGAGGGAAAAATTTACCAGACGCAGTATGGGAACAAGCTAAAGAAGAGGATATAGAAATAATGAAAAAATATAATATTCCAATAATAGTAGTTGATACGCAAGCATATTTACAAAAAGCATTAGAAAAGCAACAAAAAGAAGAACAGAAAAAAGTAGAATGGCAAAAACAAGAAGAAAAGGCACAACAAAAAGGAATTGAAAGCAAAAAGATATCAGGTAGGATAGATGATGAAGGAAGGTAAGAATATGGATAAAGAAAAAATTAAGAAAAAAATAGATGAACTGAAAGAAAAACAAGTTAAAAATTATGTTGAGACAGTAAAAAAAGTAGTGCGAGAAAATTCAGAATATTATAAAGATAAAGAATATGCAGATAAGTTTAAAGATTAATTAAATAAATAAAAGATGAGTACAACATTAAGTAGTTAAATAGAAAAACTTCTAAGGAAGATAGATATAAAA
>CAMMMI010000070.1 GCA_946497905.1 uncultured Clostridium sp. | reverse complement strand
AATAAAGCAGAATGATTTAGAACAAATAAAAAAAGAAATAGCATTATAACAAACATATCGTACTAATACAAAAATAGTTATAAACCCAAAATTTATAGCTATTTTTTATTTTACAAAAACAATTGCAAAAAATAAAAAACTATGATATAAAATATATAATGAAAAAAGTGAGAACAAAAATCTCTAAAGCAAAAGAATTGAGGTGAAATGATGATAAAGGCTTATGCGAAGACAGACATCGGAAAAGTTAGAGAAATAAACCAAGACTCATACTATATATCAAACTCATTAGACGAAGTCCAATTATATATGCTAGCAGACGGAATGGGAGGATATAATGGAGGAGAAATAGCAAGCAAACTAGCAATTCAATCCGCAAAAAGCTATATAGAAAATAATTTTAAAGACATAGAAAAAGACAGAGACAGTATTATACAACTAGTTGGAAGTAGTATGGAATATGCAAACATGATTGTATATGAAAAATCGAAAGAAAGCAAAGAATTAGAAGGAATGGGTACTACTTTAGAAATTTGTTTAATATATAATAATAGGGTATTTATTGGACATGTAGGAGACAGTAGAATTTACAGAATAAGAAAAGAATTTATGAGAAAATTAACACAAGACCATAGCTATGTGCAAAAATTAGTAAAAGATGGAACAATAACCCAAGAAGAAGCAGTTCATCATCCTCAAAAAAATATGTTGATGAAAGCACTGCGGTTGTAATGCTTTTGTAGAACCAGATGTAATGGCAAAAGGATTTTTAAAAGATGATATATTAATAATGTCATCAGATGGACTAACAAATATGGTTTCACAAGATGAAATATTTAAATTAGCAAAAAAGGATATAGAGCAAGCTCCTAAAGAGTTAGTTGAAATAGCTAATAAAAATGGGGGATATGACAATATAACAGTTATTATAATAAAGAATATATAAACTATCTACATAAAAACATTTTAATGAGAGAAGGTTCCAACCAAATTTGAGCCTTAAGGAAGGAATGAGATTAAATATGAATTTAGAAGGTAAAGTATTAGGAAGTAGATACGAAATTATTGAAAAAATAGGTACTGGGGGAATGGCAACTGTTTATAAAGCGACAGATAAAGTTCTAAAAAGATATGTAGCAGTAAAAATACTAAGAGATGAATTCACAACAGACGAAGAATTTATAAAAAGGTTTGAAGCAGAAGCACAATCAGCAGCAAGACTTACACATGCAAATATTGTTTCAATATTTGATGTAGGAGTAGAAGGAAATTTATACTATATAGTAATGGAACTAATACAAGGAAAAACTCTAAAAGAAATTATAGTAGAAGAAAGAGGACCACTACCTTGGAAATGGTCAGTAAATGTGGCAATTCAAATAGCTTCAGCATTAGAAGTAGCACATAGAAACAATATTATACATAGAGATATAAAACCACATAATATAATAATAACAGAAGATGGAATAGCAAAGGTAACAGATTTTGGAATAGCAAAAGCGGTTTCAAACTCAACAATAACAGCATTTGGAACAACAATAGGTTCTGTACATTATTTTTCACCAGAGCATGCAAGAGGTGGATTTACTGATGCAAAATCAGATTTATATTCTTTAGGAGTAGTAATGTATGAAATGGTAACTGGAAAAGTACCATTTGACGCTGACACTCCAGTATCTGTAGCCTTAAAGCACATGCAAGAAGAACCAGAAGAGCCAATAGAAATAAATCCAAATTTACCAACAGCAGTAAATAAAATAATAATGAAAGCATTACAAAAAGATACAACATTAAGATATCAATCAGCCACAGAAATTTTAAGTGATTTAAGAAGTGCCTTAAAAAACCCAGATGGAGATTTTGTAGAAGAACCATCATATGACGCAACAGCCAAAACACAAAAAATAAATACAGATATATATGGAAATATTCAAGAACCAAAAAATAATAATAGAAAAAAAGAAAATAAATTAAAAAGCTTTATAAAATCACATAAAGGATTAAGTATATTTATAGGTTTAATAATTCTATTTGCAGTAGCATTAGGAGGAACAATAGGAGTATTAAACTTAACAAATCCAAATGAAGTAGATATGCCAAAAGTAGTTGGATTATCAGAAGAAGAAGCTAAACAAGAAGTAGAAAATGCAAAATTAGTATTTGAAGTAGGAAAAGAAGAATATAACAAAGATGTACCAGAAGGATATGTAATCTCTCAAAAAGCAGAATCAGACTTAGGAGACTATACTACAGAACCAGGAGATAAAAAAGTAAAAGAAGGAAGCAAAATACTAGTTTCAATAAGTAAAGGACAGGAAAAAACAAAAGTACCGAATGTAGAAGGAAAAGAAAAAGAAGAAGCAGTAAAATTATTAGAAGAAGCTAAATTAGAAGTAGAAATAATAGAAGAAACAAGTAAAACAGTAGAAGAAGGATATGTAATAAGTCAAGAAACAGAAGCAGATACAGAAGTATTTGCAGGAGATACAGTAAAAATACATGTAAGTACAGGAACAGGAATAAAACAAGTAACAGTAGTTAGTGTAATAGGTCAAGATGAAGCAACAGCAAAAAGTACTTTAGAAGGTTTAGGATTAAAAGTAAATGTAACATATACAGATAGTACAACAGACAATGGCAAAGTAACAAAACAAAGTATAACAGAAGGAAAAGTTGTAGACGAAGGAACAACAGTTACATTAACAGTAAACAAAGTAGCAGAAACAAAAACAGTAACAGTAAATATAAATGTTAAAAATATAACAGGAGGATATAAAGAAGCAACAGGAGACGATGAAAACGAAAATACATCAGGAACGACAAATGTTAGTAAAACAGTAAACATCAAAGTAAACAGCGAAACAAGAACAGGAATAAGTAAAAACGAAACAAACTATTCATTACAAATCTCAGGAAAAGAGGGAGAAGCAACAAGTGTAACAGTAACAATAACAGACCCTAATACAGGAGCAGAAATATACAGCTCAACTCAACAAGTAACATTTGGAAGCCAAAATTCATTAACATTTAAATAAAGGGGACGGTCCTTAAATCCCTAATATTAGGGATTATGGGGACGGTCCTTTAATGAATTAATATAAATTTTCTAAATGAATTAATATGTACTTTCTATTAGATAAAACTTTAATAACAGATACACTCAATTTTACTAATGTAAAAATTTTAAGGCAAAATAAAGAAAGATTGAAAATATTGTAGAAGGGGAATTAAATGCAAGGATTAATAATAGAAAATATATCAAATTTATACAAAATAGAGACTAACAAAAATATATATGAAGCAGTAGCAAGAGGAAAATTCAAAAATGACAATATAACACCTGTAGTTGGAGACAATGTTGTATTTGAAGTAATTGATGAGGAAAATAAAAAAGCAGTAATAGAAGAAATTTTAGAAAGAAAAATATATGTAAAAAGGCCTAAAATAGCAAATATAACTCAAATGATATTTGTATTGTCAAGTAAAGATCCCAAACCAGATATATTAATGCTAGATAAACAACTAGCTTTTGCAGAGTTTTTGGGAGTAAAAAGTTTAATTCTTTTAAATAAGACAGATTTAGACAATAAAAAACGATTTAAAGAGATTAGATTGACTTATGAGAAAATAGGATATAAAGTTATTGAAACACAAGCAAAAGAAGGCATAGGAATAGAAGAATTAAAAAAAGAGTTAAAAGGGAATATAAATGTATTTTCAGGAAATTCAGGAGTAGGAAAATCAACACTGATTAATGGGATTTTCAAAGAACAAATGACGCAAGAAGGAGAAATTAGCAAGAAAAATAAAAAAGGAAAAAACACAACAACTTATATAAAGTTATATGAGATAGATAAAAATACATATATTGCAGACACACCTGGATTTTCTACTTTTGACATATCAGAAATAGAAAGTGATAAATTATGTAATTACTTTAAAGAATTCAAAGAATACATAAAAAATTGTGAATATATAGGATGTACACATATAAAAGAAGAAAACTGTGGAATAAAACAAGCATTGGAAAATGGCAAAATAACAGAAAATAGATATCAAAATTTTTGTAAAATATATCAAGATTTAAAAGAAAAGGAGAAGAGAAAATGGTAGAAATATCAACATCTATATTAAGTGTAAAAAAAGGTGAAGAATCAGAAACATTTTTTAAATTAGAAAGAGCAAAAACTGACTATTTCCATATAGATGTGATGGATGGAAAATTTGTGGAAAAAGATACATACAAAAAAATGTTGAAATATGCCTCATATATAAAAAGAATATCAAATTTGCCACAAGATGTACATTTAATGGTACAAGATGTAAAAACAGCAATAGATGATTTTTTATCAGTAGAGCCAAATATAATAACATTTCACTTAGAAGCATGTAAAGATAAAGAAGAAATATATAAATATGTAAATTATATTAAAGAAAATAACTGTAAAGTTGGAATAGCTATAAAACCTGAAACAAACATCGAAGAAATATATGAATTTTTACCTAATATACATATGTGTTTGGTAATGACAGTTGAACCAGGAAAAGGTGGTCAAACATTGTTAACTGATATGATAGATAAAGTGAAAAAATTGAATGAATATGTAAAGAGAAATGATATTGAATTAGATATAGAAGTTGATGGTGGTATTAACTTAAAAACAGCTCCAGAGTTGAAAAAAGTAGGTGCAAATATTTTAGTTTCTGGTACGGCTATTCTTATGGCTAATGATTATAAAGTTATAATTGATGAAATGAAAGAAGAAGAATATTTTAAGGAATAATAAAAAATTTACAAATATAATGATATAAAAATTAAAAGTATATAACAAAATTATTAGATACTTTTAATTTTTACATTATAATGTATATATATAATTTATAAATAAATATTATAATAAAAGATGTTATTTTTTAATTGAAGAATCTTTATCTACATCTTTTTTATCTTTTAAAATTATACTAGCAACTAAAGTTCCTAAACCAAGAATTACAGTTATTATTGAAACTATAGTTCCTACAAAAGGAATTAATCCTAATGCCCATATTATTATAGAAGAAATTATTAAAATTCCAAATATTCCTATAGTTTTTTCTATTTTTAACTTATTACAAATCAACTTATTAGCAACAATTACAAAAATAGATTTACTCATCATAAGTAATGCTAATAATAATACAAATATTAAAGCAGCAACACTAGCAGTTATATTTATAAGTAATAGAGCTATAAAAACTACTAAAAGTAATATAGGAGTTAAAATTCCTAATCCGATAACTGGTAATGTTTTCTTTATTGCTAAATTAGAAGCTTTTTCAGTAAATTTAGGAGCTAACCATAAAACAAGTAACCAAATTACTATAGTGAATACAAGGAAACTACCTAAAGATAATAGATATGATTGTATATTGTTAGAAGAAAAAACTTCTTGTTTGCTAAAATTAATTGCTCCTTCTACTGCTCCATCAGGAATTGAAAGTTCTTCTTTAGCAGTATAATTTAAATCACCAGAAATTATACCTTGAGAAGCTATAGTAGTAGAAGTATCTTCAGTCAATTCAGCTGATTGCGCAAAGTTTATATTTGAACAATCTGTGAAAACATTTCTACCAATTGTACCATTTATGTTCAAAGTATTACAAGATACTCTCATATCTCTATATACATAACCTGTAATATTAATAGTATCAGAGAAAGCATATAAATCGTAAACTACACCTTTAATATTTATATTAGGTGCTGTAGTAAATAAATTACTAAATACGTAACCTGTTTCAGTTACAGTAACAGAATTTGCAAAAATAAATGCATCTCCACCTATTTGTGATGAAATAGTAACATTATTTGCTATAATAAATAAATTACCATCTACAATATAATCTACAGTTATATTTGTTCCTGTAAGATAAACATCACCTTGTTTAAAATTTTCTCCTGTAGTTGCTGTATTCTCAGTATTTTCAACATCCGTTTGCTCAGTTCCTTCAGTTTCTGTTTCTGAATTGTTTGCTCCACCATCTTCATTAGTTACTTCAGTAGAAATTGGTGTTGCTTCTTGATCTCCTTCAGCAGCATTAACTATAGGTAAAACTAAAGCACATAAAATTAAAATAAAAGATATAAAAATCTTTAAATTTTTCTTAATCATAAGAACCTCCTTTGTATTTTTTATTAATATATACAAAAATATATAACTTAATTAATTTTTTGTCAATAAATATCTTAAAAGTTATTCAAATTGCAAATTGCAATATTACAATCCGCAGGTATATGGGGAATAATATTGCGATTAAAGTCATGATTTATGTGTAGATAAATAGTGATTACAAAAATCTTTTATGCAACAAGAATCACACTTAGGTTTTCTAGCAATACAAGTATTTCTACCATGCCAAACTAATAAATGATTAATATCTTTCAAAGTATCTTTAGGAAAAATTTTTATTAAATCTTGCTCAATTTTTGTAGGTTCTTTTTGTTTAGAAAAACCAGTCAAATTAGAAATTCTTTTAGCATGAGTATCAACAGCAATACCATTAGCAATACCAAAAACTTCTAATAAAATAACATTAGCACTCTTTCTGCCAACACCGGCTAAAGTAAGCAACTCATCCATAGTATTAGGAACAATACCATTAAAATTTTCTATAACTTGTTTAGCACATAATTTTATATTTTTAGCCTTGTTTTTGTAAAATCCACAAGGATGAATGATATTTTCTAATTCAGTAATATCAATATCGGCAAAATCATTAATAGTTTTACATCTTTTAAACAAAGCTGGTGTTGTTTTATTTACTCTTTCATCTGTACATTGAGCAGAAAGCATAACTGCAACAACTAATTGGAAAGGTGTTTCAAAATCTAGACTACAAGTGGCATCTGGATAAGCATTTTTTAAATTATTTATAATTTTTATAGCGTTTTCTTTTTTCATATTTAATCTCTTCCTTACTATATTTAAATTTTTTTTATAATAACATAATTAATGAAAAATTACAATTTTGTGTGTACAATTATAAAAAATAATTTTGATGTTGCTACTGAGGTTCTAATGCTAGGAAGTCAGTAGTAACATTATTAGGAATATCCCTAAGAAACTTTATTTTTATAAAATTATGTAAAACATTACATACATAAAATGACAAATTATAAGAATCATGTTGCTAACAAAAATAATGTTTTTTATAATTTAAAATGAAAAATAAATAACAAAAAAATATACAAAAGAGAGGGAAATTATAATGGTAAAATTACAAAAATTTAATAATGGTGTAACATTAATAGCATTAGTAATAACAATAATAGTACTTTTGATATTAGCAGGAGTAACAATAGCAATGTTAACAGGAGATAATGGAATACTTACAAAGGCTACAAAAGCTCAAATATCAACAGAGTTATCGTCATATAAAGAGCAATTAGAATTATATAAAACAGCAAAAACAGCAGAAAATATGGAATTTGAACCAGTAAGCCTGACAGCAGGAAAAGAAAATATATCATATAATACAAAGTCAGAAGAAGAAACAGGAAACATAAAAACAATAATGCCAGATATAACAAATGAATATTATGAAATAGTAGAAGTAATAAAAGGAGAATTAATATTAAATACAACAGATAAAAACATGATAAAAGTAGCACAAAGTTTAGGAATAGAAGTAAATCCATATGATATAGAAGATGGAGTATTATTATCATCAGAGAATAATTTGTTATTAATGGATGAAACAGGGACACTAACATTACCAGATTCAGTAACAGTAATAGGAGAAGGAGCTTTCTCAAATTTAGAAGGATTAAAAAAGATAATAATACCAGGTACAGTAAAAAGAATAGAACGAAATGCATTTGCATATAACAAAGCATTAGAAGAAGTAATAATGTTAGATGGTGTAGAATATATAGGGGCACAAGCGTTTATGCAATGTAGTAATTTAAAAAAAGTAAAGATGCCTAATACTATTAATGAAATCATTTCAATGGCATTTTATGCATGTCAAAGTTTAACAGATGTAGAATTATCTTCAGGATTAAAAACTATTAGTAGTAGTGTTTTTGGAAGCTGTACTAGTCTAACAACAATAAACCTAAAAGAAGGAATAGAGATAATATTAGGGGGAGCATTTTATGGATGTAAAAATTTAGAAACTATAGAAATATCGAAAACCGTAAAATCGATATCTTCATCAACATTTGCAGAATGTATAAAATTAAATAATATAAAATTATCAGAAGAAAATACAAATTTTACATTAAAAGATGGGCTATTATTAGCAAATAATGATACACAAATAGTAATAATATTGAAAAGTGCAATAAGTGGAAATAAATTTATTATACCAGATACAGTAACTACACTATCAAATGGGATATTAACATCACTTACAAATATAACGTCATTAGAAATACCAAAAAGTATTACTAATATAGAAGCACGTGCAATAAGTAAATATATAACAGAAATAACCATTAACAGCCAAAATAAGTCATATGAAACATATGAAAATGCCGTATATACAAAAGATGGAAAACAATTAATACGCTATTACGGAACTAATAATAATGCCAAAATAAAAAGTGAAACAGAAATAATCAGAGCTTATGCTTTTGAAGGTAAAAGTATAAATACAGTAGACTTACCAGAAAGTATAAGAAGTATAGGAAATGAGGTATTTACATCTTGTACAAATCTAAAAAGTCTAACATTAGGAAAAAATGTGGAAGAATTAAATGGTTTATTTATATATGGCTCAGCAATAGAAAATATAATCATTGATGAGGAAAATCCAAATTATAGTATAAGAAATGGTGCATTATATAATAAAGAAGGAACAACATTTATATTACCAGTAAAACCACAAGGAAGTATAGAAACATATGAAATACCTGAAGGGATAGAAGAAATAGGAAAATATGCATTTCATAATCAATATAATTTAAAAGAAATAAAATTACCAAATACGTTGAAAACTATAGGAGATTGCTTTAATTATTGCAACAAACTTAGTAAGATAGAAATACCAATTGGTGTAACAAATATAGGAACAAAGTGCTTTGCATATTGTTCAAGCTTAAAAGAAGTAATAATCCATAAAAAGAAAGATGAAATTGCAGGTTCACCATGGTGCAACCCATATGGAGATAAGGCAATTTTTTGGAATGAATAAAGATAAAATTAATTAAAAAGATATATATAAATTGATATAATAAAAAGCAACAAACAAAATCAACATAAAATGGAACGATTAAAAACAAGAAACAATATAATATATAAAAAGGAATGGAGGTAATAAAATGTTTAGAATATTAAAAAAGACATTAGCAGTATGTTTAATAGGATTAGGTGTAGGAATTTTGTTAGTTTTATTACTTCCTATAACAGGGTGGTTGTTTCTGATAGGAGTAGCCGTAGTATGTGTAGGCTTAATGTGGCTAGCATGCTAATTTAGAAGGAGGGATATACATATGACTATAGTAGTAAAAAAAGTTCCAAAATTTTTAAGAGGTTTTGTGAAGCTAATATTTAGGATAAAAGATTAGATAAAAATAGAAATTGCCATTTTTGGACGCGTCCCCAAAATGGCAATTTTCGTAAATTTGTTCTATAATAGGAAACAATATGAAACTTTAAGTTACGCAACTCAAAGTGAAAATAAATAACTTTTATTTTCAAAAGAAAGTTACCCTTTCCTATTATAGAAAAGTCGCTTTGCTCCAACGTTGCACACAAATTTTACTAAAGTAAAATTTGGCGCACGAACAATGACGCGGGCTTTTAAAATGTCATAAACAGAGAAAATGTTAAAAAAGCCCGCTATTGTTCTACAATAGGAAACAATATGAAACTTTAAGTTACTTAGGCACAAAGTGAAAATAAACAATT
>CAMMMI010000069.1 GCA_946497905.1 uncultured Clostridium sp. | reverse complement strand
TTTTTTTATCAATTTAATTTTGTATTTTTTTATCAATTTTATATTGACTTTTACACTATTAGCTATTGAATTTTGATACTTTTAAAAGTATTTTCTATAATTATATCACTTTATTCTATATATTACTATTATTTTGCCTTACGAATTTTTTACATTTTTGCAATTTAAAAGATTAGTTTTACAACTAACCTTTTTTTTAATTTATCACTTTTTTTACTTCTTTGTTATTACTGATTCCTATAATATTGCAGATTATAGCCATTTGTATTTATTATATTATTTGTACTAATTTTATTTATCTTACTAATATTTTGCAAACAAAATGCAAACAATGTTTACATTCATCTCTATAGATAGAGATATAATATTAGTTTATAAATTCAATACTTTACTCAAAAAATAAAGGTAAAGACCTAAATCTCTACCTTTTTTCCGTTGGTTATTTGGCAGGTGTGCCAAATCCTGCATCTCTTTTGACCTTTTAAAGGTGTGTGGATGGCACTATTGTCCACTTCAAATAACCTACTTATATTGTACTTTTATTATACAACTTTTATTCATTTTTGTCTAGTCTTTTTTCGCCTTATTTTTCCAAATAATCTTTCCGTCTATTTCTTATGGTTTGATTCCAAGTCCTTTTATTTAGTTTCATTAATGTTATTATTGAATTTTTATTATGTTCTTCATCTTGCCCTAATGCTAGTTTTATAACAACTCTACCATTTTTATCAATTTCATTAATTTGCTTTAAATATATTAAAGTATCTTCATGTCTATTATCTTCAACTATATAATCTGGATTTTGAATAATGCTTTTTATGTATGGTCTTAATTGTTTATATTCTTCTTCATGAAATAATAATATATGTTCATATAGTCGTTCATCTGTTAAAATGACTTCTTCAGTTATTAATTTATCTTTATATCTTATTTTTGCATCTTCTAATCTTTCTTTTATTCCAACAACTCCATCTGGAGCAACTCTTTGATCACAATAAGCACAAATTTTTCTTTCATATGAATCCGAATTTAATGTTTCTTCATTTTTTCTTGACCTTTTTCCATCTAATATAATAATTTCTTTTTCTGTTAGCCCTTCTATTTTTCCTATTTCTAGATTTATTTCATGGTCATTAGTTCCATATTTATCAAAATATTTTCTTCTTGTATTTTTAAATTAGAAAAATCTTCTGGAATTTTAACCATATTTCCCATATCATGTAGTAAACACACTCTAATAATAGCATCTTTATCTATATCTATGCCAGTCCAATTATCTATTATTAGATTACTACATGCTGCTACTCGTAACATATGCATTTGTAAATTTTCTGGCAAATGATATTTGTTATATATAGCTAAAATATTCATATAAAATCCTCCTCTTTATACAATTTACATTGTTCTTTTGACCATGCTGGAGAACAAACAATTGCTAATTTAAAATTACCATTCCAATAATATATATCTTTTTTATTTATAAAAATAATATCGCCTCTTTTAAAATTAATTGGCTTACTATCTCTTTTGTGTATAGTTCCATTTCCTTCTAAAATATAACATAATTCTTCACATTCTAGATTAGAACAATATCCCTCCATAGGATATCTCCCATTAATTTCATTAGTACAAAAATCCATATTTTTTTCATTTAAAGCAATACTATATTCTAAAACTGAACTTGTATCAGCATAATTAAATTTCTCTGCATTTTCTTCTTTTACAAATTTCATCCTACTCATCTCCATTTATCATTATTAATATACAAGGAATGTCAACATATTATCAATATCTACATTCCTTTATTTTCAATACTTTTATATTTATTATATTATTTGTACTAATTTTTTTACTGACTAATATTTTGCAAACAAAATGCAAACAATTTGGTGTGTTTTCATATTTATGTTAATTTTGTAAATCTCTGTAACCATTGCAATGGCTAATTTCTTCCACAACAATTCTTATATTTTTTTCCTGAACCACATGAAGACTTTATTTATGTATTATCAATACTATAAAACATTATTTTTACCAATAATATCAAGGATTATGTCCTTTCATATTTATTATATTATTAGTACTAATTCTATATATGTTTTCCTATTTTTTGCAAACAAAATGCAAACAATGTTTACATTCATTTTTATTATAATAAAAATGCCTAGGTGGCAGCGTACTTAACATACGCTTAGCATTTAGCTACCTTACCTAGGTCTTACTTTATAAATATTTTACCACACAAAAAATAGTATGTCAAATATTTACTAATATTTTATGAACAATTTTATTTTTTATTCCTACTATTTCTTGGAAATAAACTTACTCTAAAATTTTTAGGTTTTAATTCTTTTATAATATTTTCAACTAGGCTTATATTTTTATAAGAATTGTAAAATGTATTAACAGTTAAATCTGCTAATTGAATTCCATAATTTGATTTAGAATCATAATATGTAATTTTGAAATCATCATCATAAATACAAAATTCAGTTTTTAAATATGTTTCTAGATTGTTCAATTCTCCTACTCTTATATTTCTATTATCTATACTTATAATAAACTCTATTGGCTCATCATTTTCTTGCAAGTTAAGTTCTGGTAGTATGCAATCTTGAATTAAAACTTTTACTGCATAATTAAAAAATATATTTGAATCAACTATTTCCTTTTTCATATATTTTTTATCAAATACCTTAACGCAACCATGAAAAGTTTCAATATCTTGAATTTTATTAAATATTTTTATCTTTTCTTCTTCAGTCATATCGTATGATTTTATTTCAGTATCTAAACTTAAATTTTTTTCTTTCTTTAATTTAAGATTTTCTTTTTTGTATTTTGCTTTTATTTTTATTCTATCTTCTTCATAAGAAAAATATCCACCTACTGCAAAATATCTTGTTTTACTATTTTTATGAATTGATCCGACTTTCATCTAAATATACATATATTTTCATGTCATAACGCTCCTCTTAGTTTTGAAACTTTTACTTATTGTTAGAGTTCACCTGATTTTTTTACTATAAATACATCCTTAATTTTTATAAATAATTTTTATAAATAATTTTTATCAATCAAATATTTCATCACAACAAAATAATCTGTTTTAAATAGATTAGGTTTATTATTCATTAATTTCTTAACTTCTTCCTTGGTCATATAATATAATTTTTCAATACCATCTTGGTCATAGTTCGTAATTTCATTATTGTATTTTAGTATATATACTTTTTGAAATGTTTTACTATTACTATCATATGGAGAAAAATAAGCAACTTCTTGTAGCTTAACATTTGTTATTCCTAACTCTTCTTTAAGTTCTCTATAAGCTGCCTCTTCATATTCTTCTCCAGAATTAACATGTCCTCCTACTGAAAAATCATAACAATTAGGAAATATTCTTCTGTTAGAACTTCTTTTAGGAACTACTATTTTTCTATCATTATTAGTTATTATGATATTTATAAATCTTAATTGAGATGGTTTTATAGTATTTTGTCTATTTTCAGATATTTTACCTACAACCTCATCTTTTTCATTTACAATATCAAAAAATTCTATATTATCTTTCTTCATTAAATACTCTCTTTTCTTTTAACCTTTCTGGTAATATTACTTCTGGAACTATAACTTTTCCATTTTCAATTTGTACAATTGGAATATACTCTTTATAATATCTTTGTAATTCTCTACTATCATACATTGGTACTACTACTCGATTAATTACTTGTCTAAAATATTCATTATTTATGCCGTTATATACACGAGGAATTGATCTTTCTGCTACTTCCCTTGATACATCACATTTTACTAATTCATTAATTCTTATTGCTCTTAAATCTTCATATACACTTTGACTTACTACTTGTCTTCTATATTTTTTTATATTATTATCATTTAAAAACAGAACATCTTCCCATGGAATTGCATAAGTTTCATGGCAAGCACTTCCATGGCTTAAATAAGAACCATCCCAGCCTTTACCAATATAATCTATGAGCAATTTTTTCTGTGTCCTATAATCCAGATAAAAAGTACCTTCTATTTTATATGTTGGGCAAAAATCTCCTTCATTCCAATATATTATTGCTACTCCACTTGAACCTAATTCATTTGACTTTTCTCTTACTTTTTTAATAAAGTCAAATATAGTCTTTCTATTTCCATTTTGTCCTCCTACACCAATAGGAGCATCTCCTATCTTTGCATCTGAACGCATACAAAAATCATTTTGATTCTTATATGTATCTAATAATGCTTGTACTTCATCTTCATTTTCTATTATAAAAAAATTTGAAAATGTTGGTAAATTATATCTTTTAGCTAATAGAAAACCTTTTGCTTTTCCATATTTAGAAATCTCTTTTATGTCTGTTACTTTATTCGCATTTAACATATATGACCTCCAATCTTATCTGTTATTTCCCTTGAATATCTCATACTGCCACATATTGTTATTACTTTAATTTCCATTTATAAATCCTTTCCTATTTTACTAAATCTAAATTTCCATTGATAATTTCAGGGGCAAACCCACTTATCTCGTCAAATAAAATTCCCTCTGGTATTTCATTCCATAGATATATCTTTTTATTTTCCATAAAAGCTTCATATAGTTCAAGAAATGTTGAACCACCCACATATTCAGCATTAGGATTTTCATATGTATGAGGTAAAAATACATCCCAACCGTTTTCTTCTAATTTTTCTTTAATTGGTGGTATATCCTTATAAAAAGCTTTACTACATATTATAAATATTTTGTTCATATCTAAATCACTCCTATTTTTATTCTATTTGTGTTAACATTATAGCATACTTTAAATTAATTGTCTTATGTTTTGCAAAAGTTTTTTATTTGTTTATTATCAAATAAATATTTTAAAGAGCTAGTAATTATACCAGCTCCATGTTTTAATAAGCAATTTCATATTTAATAATATTATTAATTGTTTCAGAATTCATTAAACTATCAAATACATTACTTACATTTTTCTTGTTCTCATCAGTACTTGATATATAAAAATTTTCTGTAGTTTCTATATATTTATGACCTAAAATATCTGCAACATCTCTAATTTCAGTACCATTTCTTAAATTAATAGTTGCATAACTTCCTCTTAAATCATAAAATCTACAATTTTTAATACCTAATTCCTTATGAATTATTTTAAATGGATAATTCAATATATTTTTGCCAACAAATTTCCCATTAGGTCTTGTAAATACCATATCAGCTTTTTTTATTTGAAGAATATTTCCCTTGTTTTGTACAATTCTTTGTTCCATTACTTTTCCATATTTATTTAGTACATCTTCAAAATAATATGTGTAATATTCACTTCCAAATACTTTCTTCAAATATTGTTGTTTCTTTTTATAATTAATCAAAGCATTATATAGAGTAATACTCATATTAATTTGCCTTGTTCCTTGTTTGGTTTTAGTAGTTCCAATATACCATCTACCTTTTCCATCATCTGGTTTATCATATACTGTATGCTTAACATTTATAACTCTATTTTTAAAATCTATATCGTCCCATGTTAAGCTACAAACCTCCCCTGTTCTCATTCCTGTAAAACAACTCGTAATAAAAGCACAAGTAAAAGCATCATCATCTTTAAATCTTTCTAAAATCATATTAATTTCATTTTTATTGTATAAATGTTTTTGAAAATCATTACTATCTTCGATTTTAGGCAATTTTAAAGTTAATGCTGGATTATATCTAATAAATCCATATACATCAGTTGCAATTCTAAAACAATTCTTTAATACCTTTAAAATATTATTATAATATGCTTTTTTAAAATTATATTTATTGCATAATTCAGCAATAAATGAATTTAGCTTAACACTTGTTAATGAACTTAATCTATATTTTCCAATTTCAGGTTTTAAATACTTGTCCATTATTGTTTTATAAGTTCTTCTAGTATTATATTTTAAATTCACTTCACAGTAATTTTCATACCAATAATCTAAATAATCACTAAAAGAAATTTCTTTTTCCTTAAAAACTAAACCTGTATTTAAATATTCATTATATGCAATATTTCCTGCTTTAATTGCTTTATCTTTTGTTCCAAACCCAGATTTATTAATAAATTTTCTTTTACCATCAACTTTTGCAATTTCAAATTTGTATTGATAGTATTTTCCTCTCTTTTGAATTGTTACATTTGACATTTTACATTCTCCTTTCAAAATTAGAATGTAAACAAAAGAAATGCCACCACGAATGATAACATTTCTATAATTTCTATTCACTTTGTTTGCAACTCTGTAATTGTTTATTTTCAAGCATTTCAAAGATTTTAGGTAGACTTATGAAAACATTTTGCAAACAAAATGCAAACAATTTACTCTGTTTTCATATTTATGTTTACTTGCTTATTCTCTGCAACCCTTGCAATGGCTAATTTCTTCCACAACAATTTTTGTATTTCTTCCCACTTCCACATGGACAAGGGTCATTTCTTCCAACTTTTGGTCCTTCATTTCTAATAGTTCTATCTACATCAGTACCAATTTTTGCTCCTCCATCTACACTGTGAATTGCCTCTAATGCTGCACCTGTAATTTTAACAGTTTCCTGTCTTTTAGCTTCTGTTTGTTGTCTAATATGTAGTAAAATTTTTGTTACATCTACTTGAATGTCAGAAATCATTTCATCAAACATTTCCATACCTTCAATCCTATATTTTACAACAGGATCTTGTTGTCCATAGGCTCTTAATCCTATACCATTTTTTAGTTCATCCATGCTATCTATATGATTCATCCATTTTTCATCAACAACTTTTAACATAACAACTCTTTCAAGTTCTCTCATATCATCTGAACCAATTGCTTCTTCTTTTTCTGCATATTTTTCATTAGCTCTTTTTAACAATTCTTCTGAGATTGCTTGTGCATTATTTTTGTTTTCTTTTATATAATCTAGCATATCTATGTCAAAAATGTTGTTTATTTCTGCATTTAAAGCTTCTACATTTATGTTTCCGTTTTCATCTTCAATAAACATATTTGATATGCTGTTTGAAACTGTGTTCATCATATTTACAATAGCGTCATGAATATTTTCTCCATCTAAAACTTGTCTTCTTTGCTTATATATAATCTCTCTTTGAGCATTCATAACATCATCATATTTTAATACATTTTTACGAATACTAAAGTTTCTTCCTTCAACTTTCTTTTGAGCATTTTCAACTGCATTTGATATAATTTTAGAATCTATTGGCATATTTTCGTCTGCTCCTAGTGTATTAAACACTTTAGTTATTGTGTCTCCACCAAAAATTTTCATTAAATCATCGTCTAAACCAATATAGAACTTAGATTCTCCTATATCCCCTTGACGTCCAGAACGACCTCTTAATTGGTTGTCAATTCTTCTTGACTCATGTCTTTCTGTACCAATTATTTTTAATCCTCCTGCTTCTATTACTTTCTCTTTTTCTTCTTTTATTTTTTCATCGAATTTATCGACTAAGTTTTTGAATTGTTCTCTTGCTTTTAGTATATCTTGATCATCAGTTTCATAATATGTGTCTGCTTCTTCTATTAAATTAGCTGGAACTTTATTTCTTCTCATTTCTTCTTTTGCTAAATATTCACTATTTCCCCCAAGCATAATGTCAGTACCACGACCAGCCATGTTTGTTGCTATTGTTACAGCACCATATTTACCTGCTTGTGCAACTATTTCTGCTTCTTTTTCATGATATTTAGCATTTAATACTTCATGTTTAATACCTTCTTGTTTTAATAATTTACTTAATTTTTCAGATTTTTCAATAGATACTGTACCTACTAGAACTGGTTGACCTTTTTCATGGCTTTCTTTTATACTTCTTACTATTGCTCTATATTTTGCATTTTCATTTTTGTAAATAACATCATTCTCATCTTTACGAATCATTGGCTTATTTGTTGGTATTGCTACAACATCTAAATTATATATTTCTTCAAATTCTGCTTCTTCTGTCATAGCTGTACCAGTCATACCAGATAATTTATCATACATTCTAAAATAATTTTGGAATGTTATTGTTGCTAAAGTCTTAGACTCATCAGCTATTTTAACATGTTCTTTTGCTTCTATAGCTTGATGTAAACCATTATTGTATCTTCTACCATACATAATACGACCTGTAAATTCATCAACTATTAAAACTTCGCCATCTTTTACAATATAATCAATATCTCTTTTCATTACACCATGTGCTCGTAATGCTTGGTTTACATGGTGAACTAATGTTGAATTTTCTAAGTCATTAAAGTTCTCTAATCCAAATGTTTCTTCTGCTTTCTTTATACCTTTTTGTGTCAATGTTGCTGATTTTGCTTTTAAATCTACAATATAGTCATATTTTTCGTTATCTTCTGCTTGCTCAAAATCTTTTACATCTTCTTCTACTATTACTTTTGGAGTTAATCTTTTTACAAAGCTGTCTGCTTTTTTGTATAAATCTGACGATTCGTTTGCACGTCCAGATATAATTAAAGGTGTTCTTGCTTCATCTATTAAAATACTATCAATTTCGTCTACTATAGCATAATGTAATCCTCTTTGAACTAATTGATTTTTATATATAACCATGTTATCTCTTAGATAATCAAATCCAAATTCATTATTTGTACCATATGTTACATCTGCTGAATAAGCTTCTTGTTTTTCTTTAGGTTCCATTCCTGCTATTACTAATCCAACTGTTAAACCTAAAAATTTATATAATTTTCCCATCCATTCACTATCTCTTTTTGCAAGATAATCATTTACAGTTATTACATGAACTCCTTTACCTTCTAATGCATTTAAATATACTGGTAATGTTGCAACTAGTGTTTTTCCTTCACCAGTTTTCATTTCTGCTATTCTTCCTTGATGTAATATAATACCTCCTATTAATTGTACATCAAAATGTCTCATTCCCAATACTCTTTTAGATGCTTCTCTTACAACTGCAAATGCTTCTGGTAATATATCATCTAATGTTTTACCTTCTGCTAATTGTTTCTTAAAATAATTTGTTTTTTCTCTTAATTCGTGGTCACTTAATTTTGATATTTCTCCTTCTAATTCATTTATTTTTGCTACTATTGGCATTACTCTTTTTACTTCTTTTTCGCTATAAGATTTAAATATTTTCTTTAATATACTCATCTCGAATTCAATCCTTCCTTAGTTTATATTATTACTATGCTACTATATCACTAAAACTT
Organism: uncultured Clostridium sp.; assembly: GCA_946497905.1. Taxonomy (GTDB): domain Bacteria; phylum Bacillota; class Clostridia; order TANB77; family CAG-508; genus CAG-269. The sequence goes on along the minus strand of CAMMMI010000069.1, from coordinate 756 downwards.
ATTTTTATCAAGTATTTTAACATATTTTTTATATTCTTACATAAATTTAATTATCAGAATAAATTAGAAAAGAGGAATATTATGTTTGTGTATAATTTTAAAATTAATGGAAGTAAGGTTTTTAAAATATTTTTTATTGCTGTAGTTATAATTATCGTTATTATTGTAGGCATTGTTTCCTTTAGAATTTTTAATGGTGCTAAACAATCTAAAAATTCTCCTTGTTCTCCTAAAAATGGTGTGTCTATCATATCTGCAAAAAATTATACTAATATTTTAAAGGCTGTACATGAAAATATTGACAATTATGTGGGGCTAAAAATTCAATTTACAGGATATGTTTATAGAGTTCCTGATTTGAAAGAAAATCAGTTTATTTTGTCTAGAGATATGGTGATTTCTTCTGATTATAAATATGTGATTGTTGGTTTCTTGTCTGAATTTGATAATGCAAAGGATTTTGAAAATGATTCTTGGGTTGAAGTTACTGGTGAGATTTTTAAGGGTGATTATCATGGCGATATGCCAATTTTAAAGGTTACTGAAATGAAAAAAGTTGATACTCCTAATGAAGAATATGTTTATCCTCCTGATGAAAGTTATATTCCTTTAGGTTAAGGGGACGTTCTTAAATTGCCAAAGGGGACGGGTTATTTTGACACTACTAGGGGACGTTCCTTTAATCCCTAAAATTCGGGAATATGGGGACGGACCTTGAGATTGCCATTAGGGACGGGCTATTTTGGCACACTTAAT
>CAMMMI010000068.1 GCA_946497905.1 uncultured Clostridium sp. | reverse complement strand
AAACCTATTTCTTCTAATGTTTTTCTATCTATTCCTGATTTGCTTGCTAAATCTTCTATTGTATCTCCTTGTACTATATTTGAAACATCTACTCCTATTGATTTCATTTGTTTTAGGGTATCTATAAATTCCTGTATAGTATCTTTCTTTTCTAAACTTATCCCTAATTTTTCTAGTTCTTCCACTTGTTCTTTTGTTGGTGGCTTACACGTTCCTTTTCCTCTGTATGCTCGTGCTATATTAGTTTTCTTTTGTCCTATTTTTTGAATTGGTTCTAAACCTATTTCTTCTAATGTTTTTCTATCTATTCCTGATTTGCTTGCTAAATCTTCTATTGTATCTCTTTGTACTATATTTGAAACATCTATTCCTATTGTTTTCAGTTGCTTTAATGTTTTTATAAAACTTTCAACTGATGTTGCATTTTCAATGTCATTTACTTCATTTTCTAACTCAACAAAATCTCTTAATAATCCAGTAACTTCAAATAGGTCTATATCTCTATCTATAAGACTTTTTCCATTAGTTTTATTATTTCTTTCTTGTTGTATCTTTTCAGGAAGTTCTATTTGCCATAAATCTATTTGAATTCCTAGCTTTATTATTTCTTTAACTTCTTCTATTTGCTTTTCATTTAATCCATCAAATTCATTTTCTAAATATTTTTTATATTTATCTTGGATTTCTTTTAATATTCTTGCATATCCTGTTTCTTCTTTATCTGTACTATTTATATCTGGTAATATTTCATCATGACTTTTGCTCCAGTCTATTATTAGATTCAACATTTGTATATCATCTTGTTCTGTAATCTCATTTTCCCACTTCACTTTTATGGTATTATTTGGTAGGTCTATTACTATTGGTCTATCTTCATCTTTTGTTGGATTGTCTGGATCTTCTGAATAAATTACTCTTCCCAATTGTTGTAAATATAATATTCTAGAATTTTCATCAAGTGGTCTTAGCCATATTATTCCATCTAATTTATCTAAATGTAAACCTTCATTTGCTTTATTTATTACTAACATAAATTCTGTTTCTTCTGTATTGCTATTTTGAAATTCTTCTAATTGTCTAGTATTTTCTTTATCTCCATATTCTCCAAGCATTGAATGAAATTTAGGTATTATATCAGAGCCTTTAAAATATTCTGCTAATCGTTTTTCATAATCTGCTATTTTTTCTTTTCCTTTTTTTCTTCCAATTACATTTCCATCTTCATCTTCTAAATTTGATATGACTGGTAAAAATACTATATACTTTCCGCCTTTTTTTACATTTGCTTGTAATATTTGTGGTATTCCTTCTGCTTTTTCTACATTTTTTCTTAGTATATCATAGCCTTCTAATTTTTCATTTCTATCTTGTTCATCTTCTATTTTATCTATTTTATCTTTTAATCTATCTAAACTTCCATCTGTCTTTAATGTAATTTCGGTTCCGACAACTTTAGGATTTACAACTAGCCTCATTCTTGCTGCATTTATTAAACTTATATTCATAGCAATATGTTTTCCACTTACTGCTTCTTTATTTGTATATCCTAGTCTTTCAGCCATTTCGTTTGCCATGTTTATACTATCTACATCCCTTCTTGGTGTAGCTGTTATTCCTAGTACTTTTGTTGTTTCTGGCTGATTATCTATTAAAGTATTTAATTTATCTCCCCATTCTTCAGCCCCTGTTCTATGTAACTCATCTAATACAACAAAATCATATTCTTGATTTATAGTTTTATTTCCTTCTTTAGATAGTAAACCTGGGTAAGTAGAAAATGTAATATTTGGAAATACATCTGCTATTATTTCATCTTTACTTCTTCCGAATAGTATTTACTGGTCCATGTACATGTTTTATAATATAATCTTTCATTTGCTCTAATATTTCATTTTGAGGTGCTAGATAAAGTATTTCTTCATTTTGGTGCTTTAATAATTGTGAAATTGTAACAAAACTTTTTCCTCCACCTGTTGGTAATATTAGTGATGCAAATCTATTATTTTCTAATATTTCATCTGTTCTTTCATCTGCTTTTTGTTGATATGGTCTTAATTGTATATTTGTTCCTTTAACATCATAATACCCTAAAAATCTTTCTATTCTTTCTATTGATAAATCTTGATTTAAAGTTGATGTTTCTTGTTTCTCTTTTTCTTGTTTTAAACTTTCTATATTCTCTCTTATAATTTCATCATACTGTTTTAATCTTTTTTCTTTTATAGTTTCAGAAGTATCATTTTCTTCAATTTCAAAATTATTTCTTGTTGTAATTATATTTAATAATATTGTTGGAATATCTTTTCTATCTATTCCTTGTTCTTCTAATTTTTGATACAACTCTACACAATATTCATTTTGTATTCTTTGTATTAAATTATTTTTTTCCTCTATTGTAAACTCTTCTATTCCTATTTTTTGCCAGTCGTATAATGAAAATATAGCTTCTGCATAGTATCTTTCTTTGCTTATTTTTTGTTCTTTTTTTAAATTCGAAAATGTGTTACTCATTATATTTTTAATATCTGATAATCCACCATTTTCAATTATTTCTATTTGTTCTTCTCTAGATAAACCTTCTATTTTTTCTATTAATTCAATTTCTTCAGCCATTAGGTCTAAAGAAATTGATTCACTAAGTTTAACTCCTCTATTACTTTGTCTTGTTATTATATCTGGTTCTATTCTAAAACCATTATTTGATATATATTCAATAGTTTCTCTATATTTTGGATTATTACCTGTTATTTGACTTAATAAATTTGCTAATTCTCTTGCATTTAATTGTGATTTTGCCAAATAAAACATATTTTTTACAATAGAATTTGCTTGTCCATATTCTACTTTTCCATCTGTTAAGTCATACATTTCTTCTATTGATATATCATCTCTTACATTATAATTACTTAATAATGTACTGTTTTCTGGTATTTCAATATTTCTACCTTCATTTACAAATTTAACTACTTCTCTTTTTAACTCTCTAATTGTCTCTTTGTCTTGTCCTTCTACTTGTTGTAACAAAGCAAGAATATCTACTATTTCTTTTGGTATATCTATTATCTTCTCTTTTTCGATATCTCCATAATGTATTAATTCTAGCGATGAGAATGCATTTCCAACTGTTTGAACTAATAAATTGTTATTAGCGGTATGTGGAATTATTGGCTTCATTCCTCCTAATCTTTCAAGTAGAGTTAGTTTTGCAATTATTTTGTTTTTTTCTAATGATTGTTCATCATTCAAGGCTTGATAACTACTTATTCTTGCTACTGGTGACTTATATTTAATACCTTTTCTTGGTTTTGCCTTACTTTGGTCTAATGGTTCTTTTGCATTGTATCTTGTTTCTATTTTTCTTTTTATTTCTTCTGATGTTTTACTATTGTCTATTTCTGAAATAGTTTCTAAAAGTTTACTATCATCCGGAATAGAAGAAATATATTCATCTACTTTTTTTGCTATTTCTTCTAACATATATTGTCCAGCATTAATAACTTTTTCTCCTAATTCTTTTTTAGGAACTTTTACCATTACATATCTGTCTTTGTAAAATCCTCTTCCATAAGAAATAGACACATTACCATTGCTTGAAAGTGATATACAATTTGTATCTTTTCTGTAATGCATCTTTATATGATCATATACTTGCTCTAAACTTATTTTGGCATCTTTACTATATTTGGGTAGTTCATTATCAGCATTTTCTTCATATCTTTCTCTATCTGTTCTTATTTTTTCAATATTACCTGAACTATCTAATATTATTCCTGTCTCTAAATCTTTATTATCTGCCATGTTTAAAGCACGAAAAAAGTAATAATTTTCTTCATCCTCTATTATGTTAAATTTATCTATATCAAATATGTTTTCCATTTTAATTATTCCTTTGTTTATACTTTATCTATAAATATTTTATCATATTAAGTCAGAATATAAAACATTTTTTTCAAATTTCCCTGCAAAAATCCATATTATTTATTGCAATATCAAAATATTCAAATTTTTATTAATATATTTTTAAAATTGCAATTTTTTTACTTACTCTAAATAGACTTTTACTTTAATTTTATATTTTTTACTTTTTTATTTATAACTTAAGTTTGAAAAAAATTAGTATCTTGCTAGGTAAACAATCTAACAATTTATGAAACTTACTCTTGTACGTTGATTTAATTGTTAGTGAAGTTTACTAACATAAGATAATGAGTATTTTTCAAATTTTATTACCGGACATTAAGAATTTAGGTGTATGATTTCCTACTATATGTCCTTCATCTATCATTTGTTTAACTAATTCCTCTTGGGTATTCACATAATGAGCTGTTATAAAAAAAGTAGCTTTTACATCATTCGCCTTTAATACCTCTAAAATTTTTTGTGTATAACCTGCCTCATATCCCTCATCAAAAGTTAGATAAATTACTTTATCATTATTATTTCCCAGACATATTCCCTCACTTTCTTCTAATATCTTTTTATTTTGTGTTCCTACATCTGGTTGCTCATGATTATCATTTCTTTTTATTCCCCAGCCTATTTTTTTATTACTTAACTCCGTTGCATTTGTCTGTACAGTTTCTTGAGAATAATCATCATACATTACACTAAACCCACATATGACTACTGCTAGTATTAAAATTAATACCAATTTTGTTTTTCTTTTATCTATCTTCATATTCCCTCCTAAATTCTTTTCTTTTTCAATTTTATGATTTTAATTTTAAATTATTACTTTATAACTAGAAAGGATTTTATTTATTACATAAGATAGAGTTGTATAAATTCTTGTGATATTATAATTTAGAAAACTGTTCCTATTACTACTATTGTAATTCCATTATTCTTTAACTAATAGCCTAAAATTTGACATATTTTTTACATCAAATTTTCTGGATTTAAGCATTCTAGTTCTGGTAAAACAAATCTTCCATCTTTCCTAATAAGAACATCATCAAAATATATTTCTCCTCCACCATGTTCTGGGGTTTGAATATTTACTATGTCCCAATGGATACTTGAGCGATTCCCGTTATCACTTTCTTCCAAACTATCTCCTGGTGTAAAATGAAAACTACCTTTTATTTTTTCATCAAATAATGTATCTCCTATTGGCTTTTCTATATATGGATTTAATCCAAAAGCAAACTCTCCTATATATCTTGCTCCTTCATCTGTATCTAATATTTCATTTAACTCTTTAGTTTTATTAGCTGTTGCATTTATTATTTTTCCGTCTTTAAATTCAAATTTTATATTATTAAATAAAATACCATTATAACTTGTTTCTGTGTTATAAGTTATATAACCATTTACACTATCTTTTACTGGTGCTGAAGCAACTTCACCATCTGGAATATTGAAAGTTCCCATATATTTTTCTGCTGGTATTCCTTTTACACTAAATGTTAAATCTGTTCCGTTACCTAATATGTGTACTTTATCTGTTTTATTTAATAAATCTTTTAGTGAATCCATAGCTTTTGACATTTTTGAATAATCTAAATTACATACATTAAAGAAAAAATCTTCAAATTCATCTTTATTCATTTTACTCATCTGTGCCATAGAATTATTTGGATATCTTAAAATACACCATTTTGTATGTTTTACTCTTTCTTCAAAATGAACGGGCACAGTATAATATTTATTATATAATTGCATTATTTCTTTTGAAATAGAATTCAATTCACTTGTATTTGATGTTGCCCTAATTCCAATATATGCTTGCATGTCTTTCATCCTTGCTTCGTCATGTTTTCCATACAATTTTATTTGTTCCTCTGTTGCATTTTCTAACATAACTCTTAATATTTCATAATTTATAATATTAAAATATGGTTTTGCTCCTAATTCTTCTGCCTTTTTAATTAATTCCTTACCTAGTGGTATTCCGTCTTCTCCTAATATTTCTATTAATATATTATCTCCTTTTTGAATATTTACTGAATATTCTAATAAATTTTTCGCTAATTTTTCTATTCTTAAATCTTTCATCCTTAATCTCCTAATTCTTTAAATTCCATTTTGAGGACAGTCCCCAAAATGGTAATTTTAAAATATCATTTTTCTATAAAATTTGCAATAAATAATTATACTTTTTATGTTTAAATTTTAATAGCATATGTACAGTATTCATGCAATCGTCATTTGTAACACTATTTTTTTTAGGGTCAAACTGTAGTCATACTAATTGTTCTACCATTTTGGATAAATTTGTAAATTTCTCTTGACAATAATTAGTTTTTAGATTATATTGTTGATTGTACTGGAAAATTAAGGTAATTTATTTTTTTGTGTCGAACTAAATATTTTTTTATATATTGGGGGGCTATAATGTTAAATTTCGTTATTTGTGATGATAATTTACACATCGTAGATAAATTAGAAAAAATGTTAAATGATATTTTAGTTAAATATAGTGATGAGGCAAAAGTAGTTTTTACTTCTGATAATATTGATGATCTTCTCAAATTTTCTGATGAAAATAAAGTTGATGTTTTTCTATTGGATATTAATTTTAAAACTAATAGAAATGGATTAAATGTTGCAGAAACAATTAGAAAAAGGAATAAAAATGCTTATATAATTTTTACTACTGGACATATGGAATATGTTTTGATGGCTTATAAATATAAAACTTTTGATTACCTTACAAAACCTATCACTCCTGATAGATTAGAAGAAACTATAAAACGTCTCTTTGATGATATTAATGGTATGCCAAAGAAGTATTTAAGGATTGATAATAAAAATACTTTGATTGATGAATCAGAAATAGAATATATCAAAAGAGATGGTATGAAGCTAGTTTTTCATACCGCTTCTCGTGATTATGACATTTACAGTTCTTTTAATAAGTTTCAAGATAAATTACCTAAAAATTTTATTAGATGTCATAAGTCTTTTGTTGTTAATATTAATCAAATAAATGATGTTGACCCTGTTACAGGAGTTATTACTTTGAAAGATAATAATTCTTGCTATATTGGTCCAAAATACAAATCTGAATTTATGGAGGTTTTAAATAATTATGGAATTTTTTAATAATATATGGGTGGCTTTGAGTACACCAAATGAAAGTTTACTAAAAATGTTGTATATCCCTTTTACAATCATAGAAAACTTTTTGATTTTTTTACTTTTTGTATCAATATTAAAAATACATTATAGTAAAAAACAAGTTTTTGTATATTTACTAACAATGTCTATTATAGTACTTATTAATATTTTGTTTATACCATCACCAATAAATACTTTTGTAAATTACTTTATTATGATATTGCTAATTTATGTTATATTGAAACAATCTATTTTAAAAAGTATTTTATTGACAGTCATTTCAACTTTATTATTTGCACTAATAAGTACTTTAATAACCAATCCTTATTTATCAATATTTAATATTTCAACAAATGAAATTTCTAGCATTCCAATATATAGAATTATATATTTAGCAATAATATATATATTCATTGGAGCAATTATTTTATTGCTAAAATATAGAAATATAAAAATTAATCTTTTAGACTACATAGACAATAAAAATAAATCCTTAATAATTTTTAACTTATTGCTAGGACTATTTACACTATCAGTTCAACTTGTAATCACTATTTACTATACTGATACACTTCCAACAGTTATTACATTTTTAAGTTTTATATCTTTATTAACTTATTTCAGTATAAGTTTATTTAGTTTAAATAGAGTTGTTAAATTAAGTCAAACATCTCAGAAGTTAGCAACATCTGAAGAATATAATAATACTTTAAGAATTTTACATGATAATGTTAGAGGATTCAAACATGATTTTGATAATATTGTTACAACTATTGGTGGATATATAAGAACAAATGATATGGAAGGTTTAAAACAATATTACTTGCAATTAGAAGATGATTGTCAAAGAGTAAATAATTTATACATTTTAAATCCAGAAGTTGTTAATAATGATGGAATATATAATTTAATTATGAAAAAATATCATGAAGCAGAAGAAAAAAATATTAAGGTTAATATTTCATTTTTATTAGATTTAAGTACATTAAATATGAAAATATATGAATTTGCAAGAATTCTAGGAATTTTATTAGATAATGCTATAGAAGCAAGCTCAGAATGTGAAGAAAAGGTTATTAATTTAACATTTAGAAATGATTCTAAGAATTCTAGACAATTAATTATTGTTGAAAACACATATAATAATAAAGATGTTGATACTCATAAAATATTTGAAAAAGGTGTTTCTGGTAAAGAAAATCATACTGGATTAGGTTTATGGGAAGTTAACAAATTGTTAAATAAAAACAAAAATATTACTTTATTTACAACTAAAAACGAAAAATACTTTACTCAACAATTAGAAATATATAATAATTAAAATATTTAAAATAAAAAGATTTTTTAAGTTTACCTTTTATAAATCTTTTTATTTTTTATTCATGATAAAAACAGCTTTTTAGGCTGTTTTTAATAGGATTATCTATAACTTTTTAAAAGTTACTTGGTGTTTTTACCAAGGTTAATAACATAATTAATCTTTACAAATCATACTTGCTGGCATTTTTGGTTGATGCCATGCCCATAATACCATACACGCTGTATTTGTTGCTTTTGCATATTTTTCTGCTATTTTAGCTAAGAATTTTAACATAGACTTATTCCCCCTTCTTGTTTTTTATAATACAAAATACTACCGGTAATAATTTGTACTAAACTGTTTTTTCTATCACATCTCCATAAACTTCATATCCATATTTACTTTTTGTCAATTTATATACAAATTTAGTTATCATAATTGTTTGTATTAAATTTCCTAAAATTAATACATTTGATACCACATTATCTTTTATTATAAGTGCACATATTAATCCTATTGTAAACGTGATATATGATAGTATTTGTTTTTTTCTTCTATCTTTTTTTCTTAATATTGGTACATTTTCCGTATCTGCTGGTGCGTACATTTTTATCATTATCATGCCAAATATCCATGTTAATAATATAACTATGTATTTCATAATAGGCATTAAAACTATATATTGAGATATATAAGGTATCCCACAAAAGAATAATGTTGTAAAAATTATACAGCCAATATGTGAATGTAAATGTACTCCTCCTACTGCTCCTTTGTATGGAAGCAATACTAAAAATGTAAATAATGCTAAGGGAAATATTCCTAATATATATGCCACTACTAACATTATTACTATTTTTGGAAATTCTCCTATTATATTTTGTAGTCCATAATTTATTACTTCTGCTTTTTCGTCGTCTATTTCTGGCATTTCTTGTCTTATTTTGTCGGTTAAGAAATTACAGATTTTGTCTATCATTTTCTCACCTCAATTCTTAAGCTAACTGAATTCTATCATCTATTCTTTTGTTTTTTAAAAATATTTTATGAAAGGTTAATTTTCTTTTATAAAATTTTATGTTGTAATATTAATAATACTTTTTATAAAACATTTCTTATATTTCATATATTTTCTATTTTAAATATTTTATATATTCATAGATTACTGTTTCTACTTCTTTTAAAGCTTCATAATTTGTAATAAATTTACCAGAATGTCTATTTTTTAATTCACTTCTGATTATTTTTATCTGTTGGTTATATTCTCTTTTATAAATTTTTGCTAACATATTTTTACTTAATCCATCTTTCCATTTTGCAAGTATTTCTTCTTTGGTCATACTAACACCTCTTGTGTTAGTATTTATTTTTTTGCAAGTTTTATTAATATTTTTTGTATATTTAGATTTTATATTATTTTATTTTTTTATGTCAGTGGCCACTGATAAATTAATATAACAAAGTTTGTATATTATGATTTAAAAGTGTTATTTTTTATACGAAAATTAAAAGAAGCTACATGAAGCTTCTTAAATTTACGATTATTATTATAGTTTAACGATGAATTAGTGCAAATAGTTAATCTCTTTTCATCCTCTGTAAGCATATTATATTCTTTTTCAGTAATCTCTTGTTTTCTAGTTTGTCAATGATATTATGGTAATTGCTTAAAATTTACTAAGGTAATTCTATATTCTTCTTTCTCTTTTTCATTTTCAAAAAAAAATCAACCAGATTTTTATTCTGATTGATTTTCATATCTTCTATTCTATAAAAAGTTCGAACAGAAACGTCGTTGGTAGCGAAGATGTGATTCGAACACATGACCCTTCGGGTATGAACCGAATGCT
>CAMMMI010000067.1 GCA_946497905.1 uncultured Clostridium sp. | reverse complement strand
ACAATTTATTTTTATTGAAAATAATATTTTTAAATATATTTTTCTTCTTACAGTACCAACGTATTTAATTTTTTGTTTTTATTTAAAAAATAAAATAAATAAAAAAATAAAAATAGAAGAAAAAATACAAAAAAATAATTCAGAAAAATTAGAAAAAATAAAATTAGATATAAATTTATTAGAAAATCAGAAAGAAATATTAGAAAAAAATAATAATAAATTAATAGAAGAAATAAATAATTTAAAAAATAATTTTAATTTAAAAATAAATTTAGAAAAAGAAAAAATAAAAAATAAATATTTTGAAAAAATTGAAAAAAATAAAATAAATGATTTTTTAAATTCAAAAAATATAATTTTTGAAATTCAAAAAATACAAAAAGAATTAAATGATAAAAAAATTCAATTACATACTTTAGATATTGATAAACAAAATATAGAAAACAAGGTTGATAATTTATCAAAAATAGAAGAAAAATTAGTTAACGATAAAGACAAAAAAGTAAACTTAATTAATTTAAATAAAAGCATGAATTTAGCAAAAGAAATTTTAATGCAATGTTATGAAGAAATGAAAAACACAATAACCCCTAAGTTTACACAAAATTTGTCAGAAAATATTGCGGAGATTACAAACCACAAATATACAAAAATGCAATTTAATGATATAGATGGTTTAGTAGTAGAATTAGAAAATGGAAATTATATTCCAGCTTCAAAATTAAGTATTGGAACTATGGATCAATTGTATTTATCATTAAGGCTTTCAATGGTAGAAGAATTATCAGAAGAAAAAATGCCAATAATATTAGATGAAGTTTTTGCATATTTTGACCAAGAGAGATTAGAAAATATTTTAAATTATATAAATAAAAAATTCAATAATAATCAGATAATTATTTTTAGTTGTACAAATAGAGAAAAGGAAATATTTGATAAATTTAATATAAAGTACAATTATATAGAAATAGATGAAAATAAATAATTTTCTATTAAGGCTTATACTATTCTAATTCACAGATATACTTGACATAACTGTGAATTAGAATCTAAAAAATAATAAAAGTCTAGTTTTTGCTTGTATTTTATGAAAAAAGAGAGTATAATATTTTAGATAATAGAAACGAATTACTCTAAAAACAAATAGCAGTAATTTTATAAAAGATATTTTGATTAAATAATAAAAAATGGAGGTTTTTATGTTTGAAAAATTAGAGGCTGTAGAAAAGAGATATGACGAATTGACAAAATTAATAAGTGATCCAGAGATTATAGCAAATCAAGCAGAATGGCAAAAACTAATGAAAGAACATGCAAGTATAGAAGATGTTGTTTTAAAATTCAGAGAATATAAAAAAGAAAAAGCAAAAATGGCAGAAGCAGAAGAATTATTACACGATCCAGAAATGAAAGAGTTAGCAGAAGTAGAATATTATGAAGCAAAAGAAAAATTACCTAAAATAGAAGAAGAATTAAAAATATTATTAATACCTAAAGATCCAGACGATGATAAAAATATCATTTGTGAAATAAGAGCAGGAGCAGGAGGAGAAGAAGCAGCATTATTTGCCGGAACACTATTTAGAATGTACTCAATGTATGCAGAAAAGAAACATTGGAAGTTAGAAGTTTTAAATGAAAATGAAACAGGATTAGGAGGATATAAAGAAATATCTTTTATGATAACAGGGAAAGGTGCATATAGTAGATTAAAATTCGAAAGTGGAGTACATAGAGTACAAAGAGTACCAGACACAGAAAGTAGTGGAAGAATACATACTTCAACAGCAACTGTAGCAGTTTTGCCAGTAGTAGAAGATGTAGAAATAGAAATAAATCCATCAGATATAAAAATGGAAGTCTTTAGGGCCTCTGGGGCTGGAGGACAACACATTAATAAAACCTCATCAGCCGTAAGGCTTATACACGAACCTACCGGAATTGTAGTAGAATGTCAAACAGAAAGATCACAATTCCAAAACAAAGATAATGCGATGAGAATGCTAAGAACAAAATTGTATGAAATAGAAAAACAAAAACAAGATAGTGAAGTAGCAAATGCAAGGAAAAGTCAAGTTGGTTCAGGTGATAGAAGTGAAAAAATAAGAACATATAATTATCCACAAGGAAGAATAACTGACCATAGAATAGGTATGAGTATATATCAAATGGAAAATTTCTTAAATGGTGATATTGACGAAATGATAGATAACTTAATTGCAGCAGATAGAGCAGAGAGATTAAAAGGAGAAGAAGAATAGTATAAAAATCTTTTACTTTATCGTACATAAATGGGAGGAAGGTTGAAAAATAATTACAATTTTGGCGTCGTTAAACTTCATTTGAAATTTAATCAACGTACAAAAAGTACGCCTCATAAATTTCAAACTCGTTTGCCTAGCCAAAATTTAATTCTTTTCCAACCAGATTTGTGCCTAAGAAAGGAATGATAGTAATTATGAAATTATTAATAATATCAGATATACATGGTTCAAGTTATTATGCTAATAAAATTTTAGAAATAAATGAAAAAGAAAAACCAGATAAAATAATTTTACTAGGAGATTTATATTATCATGGGCCAAGAAATAAATTAACTAAAGATTATGCACCTATGGAAGTTGCAAATATATTGAATTCTTTAAAAGATAAAATCTTGGCAGTAAAAGGAAACTGCGATGCAGAAGTTGATCAAATGATATCAGAATTTAAATTAGAAAATAATTTAGAATTGAAAGTTAATGATTTAAATGTATTTTTCACGCATGGACACAGATATAATATAGATAAATTGCCAAAAAAAGAAATAGATATGCTAATTTACGGACATATTCATACAGGATTTATAAAAGAAAAAGATGGTATAATAGTTGCAAATGCTGGTTCTATTTCATTACCAAAAAATGATACAAAAAATAGTTATCTAGTTTTAGATGAAAAACAACTTATTTTAAAAGATGTAGAGGGAAATATAATTGATAAGAAAAATATATGATTAAAATTTAATAAAATATAATAAAAAAATGAGACATTTATATGTCTTATTTTTTGTTTACAAAACTTATTTATTTTCTACTGATCTATTTGCTATTTCTATAGTCTTACTTTAGAAAAATAAGAAAATATTTGACTATAAAACTATTTGTAATAAAACAAAACTCTTTAAAATAAACTAAAAATAAAGAATATTTTAAGGAGTTTTTTATATGCAAGAAATAATAAAAACAACTATGATAGGTTTATTTTTTGGAACATTTGGTACTACATTAGGCGGGATATTAGGCGTAATATTAAAAAGGAATTCAAATAAATTTTTAAGTTTTATACTAGCTTTAGCATCTGGGCTAATGACATCAATAATATGTTTTGAATTAATACCAGAAGCATTAGAAATAAGTAATATTACAAATGTTATAATAGGAATAATATTTGGAATAATTATGATGATTTTTTGTGATTTATTGGTTGAAAAAAAATTTAGTGTGAATGAGAAATATAAAAATAGTAAAAATACATTATTAAAAACTGGCATAGTAGTATCAATAGGATTAGCAATACATAATTTTCCAGAAGGATTGGCAATTGGTTCTGGATTTGAAGCATCAATTAAATTAGGTTTTGCACTTGCAATAGCGATATGTTTACATGATATACCAGAAGGAATATCAATGGCAGTACCTATGAAAAATGGAGGAATGAAAAAGAGTAAAGTTGTTTTCTATGTACTACTATCAGGAGTAACAACAGGAATAGGAGCATTTTTTGGAGCAATAATAGGAAATATATCACAAGAAATAATAGCAATATGTTTAAGTTTCGCAGCAGGTGCAATGTTATATATAGTATCACGGAGAATTAATACCAGAATCAAACAAATTATATCATGGAAGAATGACAGCAATAGGAAATATAATAGGATTTTTATTAGGAATATTAGCTACAATAGTCTAGATATTGGAACAACTAAACAATTACTACTTAGCCTGAGTAACTAATACCAACCATAATAATAAAATAAGTTAAATAATAATAAAATAAATCTTGAAAATATATAAAAGGTGTGGTAGAATACAAACAGAGTTTTGAACAAAGAAAGGAACAGAATATGCAAGATATATTAAAAGGATTAAATAATAAACAATACGAAGCCGTAGTAAATACAGAAGGGCCAAGTTTAGTAATAGCAGGAGCAGGAAGCGGAAAAACAAAAGTATTAACACATAAAATAGCGTATTTAGTAGGAGAAAAAAGTGTTAAGCCATGGGACATATTAGCAATAACATTCACAAATAAAGCATCAAATGAGATGAAAGAAAGAATTGCAGGGCTAATAGGAGACCAAGCAAAAGATATATGGATGGGAACATTTCATTCAATATGTGTACGCATTTTAAGAAGATTTATAGATAGAATAGGATTTGACACATCATTTATAATATTTGACACATCAGACCAAAAAACATTAGTAAAAAATTGTATGAAAGACTTAGCTATAGATGATAAACTATTTAATGATAGAGCAGTCCTTTCAGAAATAAGTAATGCAAAAAATGAAATGTTAGAGCCTGATCAATATACATTAAGAGCGAATGGAGACTTTAGAAAAGAAACAATAGCAACAGTTTATGAATTATATCAAAAAAGATTAAAAGAAAATAACGCAATAGATTTTGATGATATCATAAATTACACAATTAAAATATTGTTAGAAAATCCAGATGTATTAGAATATTATTCAAATAAATTTAAATATGTTTTAGTAGACGAATATCAAGATACTAATAAATCACAATTTACATTAATAACATTATTTGCATCAAAAAATGGAAATATAACAGTTGTAGGAGATAATGACCAATGTTTTGTTGGAGACACTGAGATAATGACTACATCAGGGAATAAAAAAATAAAAGAAATACAAAAAGGAGAAAAAGTTTTATGTGCGTCTGGAAAGGGAAATATAAATGAAGGAATTGTAGAGAGTAAAAAAGTAAAGAAGTATAAGGGAGATATAATAAAAATTACAACACAAGATGGAAATACTATAAAAGGAACGCCAAATCATATAATATTTGCTAAGCTAGCTCCAGATTATAATAATTTTTATGTTTATCTAATGTATAAGAAAGGTTTTGGATATAGAATTGGTCAAACTAGTGGAGTAAGAAAAAATGACAGAAGTGAAATTCAAAATGGTTTAAGTGTCAGAATGAGACAAGAAAAAGGAGATAAAATATGGTTAATAAAAATATGTAAAACATTGCAAGAAGCAAAATATTTCGAATCTTATTATGCTTTTTTATATGGAATACCAACATTGGTTTTTCATTCGATAGGAAGGGAAATGCAATGGACTCAACAAAATATTAATAAATTATTTAATAATATTGATACAGAGGCTAGAGCTGAGAAATTAATGCAAGACTTAGGAATTTTTAAAGAGTATCCGCTAGTTGTACCACAAGCCTCTATGAGAGGAAACACACAAAGAAAAATTGTTAATATTGCATATTTTGCAGGAACAGAAAGGAAAAATGGAAAATGTGGACATAGAGTTTATATAAATTCTTCAGATGAAAGTTTTAAGCAACAATTAATAAAAATGGGATTAAGAACGAGAAAAGGAAAAGCATCTACTTGGAGAGTTGAAATTGAAAGAGCAAAATATGAAGATGCCTATCAATTAGCAGAAAGTATAAAAAATGTTTCTGACAATATTATTTTATCTTCAAAGATGAACTTAATAGAACATAAATTTTTTGATTTTATGCCTTTATCACATATAAAAGAAAATATGATAGTAGTTTCTTATGAGGACGGAAAATTAAAAGAATCTATTGTTAAAAAAGTTGAAACTGAAAAGTTTGAGGGAGAAGTATATGATTTAAACATACAAGAATATAGACAATATTTTGCTAATAATATTTGTGTGCATAATTGTATTTATGGTTTTCGTGGGTCAGATATAACAAACATACTAAACTTTGAAAAAGACTTTCCAGGTACTAAAATAATAAAACTAGAACAAAATTATAGATGTACAGGTAATATATTAAAAGCTGCAAATGCAGTAATAAAGAATAATGAAGTAAAATACAAAAAAGAATTATGGACAGAAAATGAGCAAGGAAACTTACCACAAGTATATTTAGCAGAAAATGAATATGATGAAGGTTCATATATAGTATCACAAATAGAACATTTAAAAAGAGAAGAATATTATAAATATTCAGACTTTGCAGTTTTATATAGAATGAACACACAATCAAGAGCAATAGAGGATATTCTTAGAAGAGAAAACATTCCATATAAAATTGTAGGAGGACTAAAATTCTATGAAAGAAAAGAAATAAAAGATATAATTGCATATTTAAGATTAATACAAAATAATGCAGATAATTTAAGTCTAAAAAGAATAATAAATGAACCTAAAAGAGGAATAGGAAAAACTAGTCTAGATAAAGTAGAACAACTAGCAATAGCAAATGAAAAATCAATGTATGAAATAATAAAAAATGCAGAACAATATGGATTAAATAGAGTATATTTAAACTCTAGAGAATTTATAAATACAATAGAAGAATTAAAAAATAAAATAGAAGACTTATCAGTATCAGAATTAATCAAATTAACATTGAAAAAAACAGGATATACAAAAGCACTAGAAAATGAAAATACAATAGAAGCAGAAAATAGAATAGAAAACTTAGAAGAATTTTTAACAGTAGCAATAGAATTTGAAGATGAATTTGCAGAAAATGGTTTAAGAGAATTTTTAGAAGGAATAACATTATCAAGTGACCTTGACAATATGGAAGAAAATGAAGAATCCGTAACACTTATGACATTACATAGTGCAAAAGGACTAGAATTTCCAGCAGTATTTTTAGTAGGTATGGAAGAAGGAATATTTCCAGGTTATAAGTCAATATCAGAGCCAAAAGAATTAGAAGAAGAAAGGCGTTTATGTTATGTAGGAATAACAAGAGCAAAAAATTATCTATTTTTAACATGTAGTAGACAACGTACAATCTTTGGGTCAACAAGTTATAATCCAGTATCAAGATTTTTAAAAGAAATACCACAAGATTTATTAGAAGGATATCAAGATGTATTTGGAGAAAGTAGTGGAAAAACAAATAAAGATAGACTATTTGAAGACTCACCATATAGTTGGACATATGGAAGTAAAAATTCTGGAAATATAAAAACATATAAAATAGACAAAGAAAAAGAAGTAGCAATGTCATATGCCGGAAATATGAACAAATCAAGCAATTCAAATAATTCAAGTAGTTCAAACGGATTTATGTTCAGAACAGCAGAAAGCTTTTTAAACAATTTAAACAAATTAGGAAAAAAATCAACACAAGAAGTAGACTTAGATAAATACGAAGCAGGAGTAAGAGTATATCACAAAAAATTTGGTGAAGGAACAATAAACTCAGTAGAACCAGAAGGAGAAGACTTAAAAGTAGATATAAACTTTGATAAAGTAGGACACAAAAGGCTAATGGCGAAATTTGCAAACCTTGAAATAATATAGGGAAAAAAAGGAAAAAAGAACCACTCTTTTTTCCTTATCTAAAATCCATAACCCATAAAATTATCTTAGTTTGATAATTCTGTTTTAACAGTATTTATTTCTGTTACTGTTGCTTTTTGAGCAGGTATATAATAACCTTTAGATTGAGCAATTTTAAATAATTCATATTGAAAACTCTCGTCATTATTTCTTATTTGTTGAAAAGTTTGTCTTAACTGCATATTTTCTGACTCAGAAATTGCTGTTTGGTAAGCTGTTAAATCAGATTTAACACCTGCTAAAATATCATTTACCATAGTTTTTTCGTCCATTATATTTCCTCCTTACTATTAATTATTCAAAAAAGACATTAATTTTTGTTTAGTGTTTAATGCATCTTGAGCTGATTTAGTAAATAATTGTTTAATTTGTGGGTCAACTGCCTGAGATGAATATGTGTTTAATTTTTGGTATGCAGTATCATGTGCACCTATTAGGTGTCTTAAATGTTGTAATTCCATTTGATTTAAATCTGCCATTTTTATCCTTCCTTTCATTTTTTATTCTTAAATAGTTTTTCCACTTTTTATTTTTTTATTCATTTTTTAGGGGACGTTCCTTCAATCCCTAATTTTAGGGATTGAAGGAACGTCCCCTAAAATAAAGAAAAACTACAAAAAATAAAGAATAACGAAGAAAAAACAAAAAAACTTACGGAAATTACTATTTCATAATCTTTGCAATTTTGTAAAAAGTACAATATTATTACAATATCATGTACAAAGGAGATATTGTAATGTTAAAAAAATTAATGGTAAATACTAAAAAAGGAATAAAAATGTTTATTCTTTTTATAATTGCAATTTTTTTGATAATTGGGGCAATAGCTTTTTTATATAAGCCTACATATAGTGTTTATATAAACGGAGAGCAAGTAGGTTATACAGAAAATAGAACAGAATTACAACACAAAATTAATGCTTTTGTAGAACATGGTGATGGAGAAAATGATAATACAGCATTTGTTCAAGTTGAAAATTTACCTGAATATGAATTATGCTTACTAAAAAAAGATGTTGTAACAAATGATGATGACATATATAATAAAGTAAAAGAACAAGGAATAGAATATTATAGATATTATTCAATACTAGAAAATGGAGAGGAAAAATACTATATTTCTAGTTTTGATGAAGCTCAAAAAGTAATTGATACACTTAAAGAGAAAAACAGTACAAATATAAACAATCTATCAATAGCAGAAAAATATGAAACAGAAATGAAAGATTTTGTTTCTTCAGATGAAGCAATAGCTAAATTATATGTAGAACCAGTTAAAGTTACAGTAGCAAGTACAAGAAGTTCAAAAACTAATACATATAAATCAACAGGAAGCGTTGATACTTCAAGTAAAACATCTGGAGGAAAAGCAAACCTAGGTATAAGTTTAATAAGACCAGTTTCAGGAATTATAACATCAAAATTTGGTGTAGGAAGTGCAATAAGAAGATCTTCACATACTGGATTAGATATTGCAACATCAACTGGGACACCTATAGTAGCTGCAGCGTCAGGAACAGTAACATTTTCAGGACGTAAAGGATCATATGGCTATATGATAGTAATATCACATGGTAATAATGTTCAAACATATTATGCACATTGTAGTAAATTATATGTTTCAGCTGGGGAAACCGTATCACAAGGACAAACTATAGCAGCTGTTGGATCAACAGGGAATTCTACTGGACCACATTTACATTTAGAAATAAGAGTAAATGGAGTAGCATACAATCCACAGAATTATTTATATTAAAAAAAATTATCATTTTGGGACGCGTCCCCAAAATGGTAATTTTTAGTTTGAAAAATATTTTATTCCTATAGAAACAGCATTTTTCTTAATAATAATATTGCCATGTTCTATTAATTTGGTTTTAAAAGTACTAGAATTTGAAACAAATTTTCCAAATTCTGAGATTGTATTGTAAAAAATTTTAATATTTTTATAATTTATATTAATATTTGCAACTATTAAATAATATGTATTATTATATAAGTATAAAGAAATATGTTTTGATAATTTATTAATATCAAATTGTTTTTTATTGTTTATACAATTACAAAACTTGCAAAATTCTTCAAAATCGCTAAATTCATATATAGAATCACTATTACTAATATTAACAGATTTTCTTTTCACAGTTAATTTCCTTGCTGGATTTAACAAAGTGTCTTTAAAATCATTTTCACTATATTTGGTTATAGTAAATACAAACATATCATCAGGTGTAGAAAATGCCTCAATAAGAAGTTTACAGTTTTCAGTATAAAAACCTACTTCTTTTTCTGCTTTTGATAATATATTTAAAAATAAACCTTGATTTTCTAATGATTTTGTCATTATTGTATGCAAATCTGTATGATTTTGCTCTAAATCCTCGTCATTAATGATAACACGAATTTTATTTTCAGTTAATTTTTCAATTTTCATATAAAGAAATTCCTCCTAAAATGGTACTAATTATATTATACTACTAATATTATTATATTTAAATGCACAATTTTTGGTAATAAAAATAATAAATTTTTTTAAATATATCATAAATATAAAATTAATTCAACTAGTACTAATAATGATTCAGGATAAAGACATGAAATTTTTTTAATAATGTCTCTATCCATTGAGCTAACT
>CAMMMI010000066.1 GCA_946497905.1 uncultured Clostridium sp. | reverse complement strand
CGTTTTGCAAGAAATACAGTAGATTTATTACAAAGTATAAGAGAATTAAAATCTTATGGAATACAAGTAGACTTTCTAAACAATGGCGAAGTTATGGAAGGTGGATCAGAATTTATACTAACCATTTTAGGAGCAATGGCACAACAGGAAAGTGCCAATATGTCTAAAAGGGTTAAATTCGGAAAAGACATTACTGCCCAAAAAGGAAGAGTGCCTAATCTAGTATTTGGATACGATAAAATTCCAGATGAGAGATATACTTTAAAAATAAATGAAGAAGAAGCAAAAATTGTAAAAGAAATATTTGAAAACTATGTATATAAAGGAATGGGAACAACAAAAATTGCGTGGAATTTAAATGACAGAGGAATAAGAACTAAAAAAACGAAATCAAAATGGGTACAAACATCTATTGTAAGAATGCTTAAAAATCCAATTTATACTGGTAGAGTAACAAATAAAAAATCAGAAGTTACAGATTTTATAACAGGAACAAGAAAAGATTTACCAGAAGAAGAATGGATAGTAGTAGAAAAGCCAGAGATGAGAATTATATCAGATGAATTATTTAATAGGGCACAAGAAATTCTAAATCAAAGATCAAATGAATTTAAGCTAAACAATAAAAGAGAAAAAACAGAATATGTATTTAGTACACTTATTTATTGTAAACATTGTGGATATTCATTTAGAAGAATAAGAAGAAAATACACAGAAGATGGAAAAGAATATATAAGATGGGTATGTAGTGGAAGAAACTCAATGGGAGTAAACCATTGCCCAAATACTACAGTAATTGATGAAGAAGAGCTTTTAAATGCTATAAAAGAGTATTTAAAAAGTATTATAAAAAATAAGAAGAATTTTATGAAAGCAGTTGAAAAAGAATTTGAGAAGATTACAAAGTTAAGAGAAAGTAATGAAAGAAGCGAAGAAAGTTTATTAAAAGAAATAGAAAAAATTACAAACAAAAAGCAAAAATATATGGAAATGTTTCAAAACGAGGTAATTAACATACAAGAATTAAAAAAATACACAAATCCACTAAATGAAGATATAGCAAGACTAGAAAGAGAGTTAAAACTGATTACATCAGAAATCAAAGAAAAAGATGTATTAGAAAAAGAATTAACTAAAACTATAAACACAGTTGATGACATTTTAAATAATGAAACAATAACAAATGCAATGTTAAAAACAATAATTGATGTCATTGAAGTAGATAGCGAAGGAAATGTTGAAGTAAGACTAAAATTATTAAATGAAATAGGAACAACGCCAGCAGTAATAACAAATTTTAATGAGATTCAAACAGTCGAAAACGATGCAAAAAAGAGCGTCGCTACTCATCTGACAAAAAATTTATCAGACAAACAAGAAAATAATAGAATAGATTCTACCGTTACGAAAAGTAACCTCAGTACATAAAGATGTATCAGAACGACTAAAGAAAATAAATCCTAGTCTAGCAAAAGAAGTACGAGTAATATTAGATGAAAATAAAGCAGAAAGGCACATAAGAGGGGGAATGGCAACAAAACTAAAATATAGTCATATGAATAAAGAGTGATAGATAATAAATTTATTTATCGCTTTTTTATACAATAGAAAGTTATCCTTTCTTTTGAAAATAAAAATTGTTTATTTTCACTTTGAGCCTAAGTAACTTAAAGTTTCATATTGTTTCCTATTGTATAAAAAACGCTATGCTATATAGATACACACAATTTTTATATAAGCATAAATCACAATAATACAAAATACGACATAGAATATATTAGCCCTATTTTATGAGGTGAGAAAATGAAAAAGATAAAAAAAAATGATAAAGTTATTCAAAAGTCGTATGGAAAAGATTTAATATTCAAAGTAACAAATATTATAAACACAAAAGATGGAGAAATAGCAATCTTGAAAGGTATAACGGAAAGAGTACAATTAAATAGTCCAGTAGAAGAATTAGAAGTAATAGATAGAAATGTAGTTAGCAATGTTGTAAAAGAATGGGATAAAAAAATAGAAAACAGAGTAAAAAGAGAAAAAGGAGATAGTCTAATAAATGAAGGAATAAATATTTTTAATAAAATGTCAAACAATAAAATAAAGACAGGTAAGATATTACATTTAGATGGAGATAAAAAGTACAGCGAAAAATCATATAGATACTATAAAAAGATGGGGTTAGATGCAGTGGTAAAAAATATTCCAGAATATAAACAGCCACAAGTAGTTTATAATTTATTAGATATATACAATCCAGATATATTGGTAATTACTGGACATGATGGAATGATTAGAAGCGGAAAAAGTTACAGTGATGTTTACAATTATAAAAATTCCAGATATTTTATAGAAACAGTAAAGCAGGCAAGGAGATATGATAAGGAAAAAGGTAAAGAATTAGTGATTTTTGCAGGAGCATGTCAGAGCTATTTTGAAGCATTAATAGCAGCAGGGGCAAATTTTGCTTCTTCTCCAGCTAGAATTTTAATAGATTTTTTAGATCCTTTAATTGTAGCAGAAAAAATAGCATCTACAGAAAAATATAAGTTTGTAACAATAGATGATATAGAAGGGCAATTAAGAGATGGAAAAAAAGGAGTTAATGGAATAGGTGCAAATGGAAAAATGAAAAGAACAAGTTGTAACAACCTTGTAATATAATTGTAACATAACTGTAAAAAAGCTAAAAAAATTTGCTGTAGTTCTTGATACAGAAGAAATAGACGTTCTTGACTAGAACATACATTTTTTGACATTTTCTACTAAAAATGCTACAATTTTCTTATCTTAAGGGAGTAGGTGATAGCATGATTTGTAGAAGTGATATAGCAAATCTTAAAACTGACATCTTAGAAAAAGTAGGACAAAAGATAATAGTAAAAGGCTCTTTAGGTAGAAGTAAAGTCTTTGAAAAGGAAGCAACAATAGAAAAAGTATATCCTAATATTTTTGTAGTAAAATATGAGGAAAATAATAGAAATGTAACTTATAGTTATACAGACATTTTAACAAGAACAGTAGAGGTGCAAGTATTTGATGGAGATTCATATAGTCCATTAATTCCACCACCAGTACCAAGTAAAAGAAAAACATCTTTAGCATAAAATGAGTTATAACAAATACAAGGCATGTGAGTATTTAAAAATACTTAAACATGTCTTTTTTGTTGTATTCAGTGATTAAAAAATATATACAGTATTTAATAAAACTGTTTTAATATTCTTTTAAAACTAGAAATATATATCGAACGAAAGAAAATGGTAAATCTAAGTCATAAATTCATATAAAGTCTCATAACAATGTATAAAGAAAAAAACAAGGAGGTAAAAAAATGGTTGTAGATACAATAAAGGAAAATTTATCTATAAATAAATTAGTATCATCAAAAAGAGAAATAATATTTGTAGAAGGAGATATGATAGTTCCAGACTCTAAGCCAGATATTTTAAGCACAATTTGTACAAGTGGGGTTGTAAATATATATAATAAAGAAATAATGGATGATAAAGTTAAAATTGCAGGAAGTATAAACACATATATAATGTATTTATCAGAAAATGGAGAAGATAAAGTAAGGGGAATAAGTACAAATTTGGACTTTTCAGAAAATATAAATGTAACAAATTGCAGAGAAGGAATGAATAGTATAATTGATGTAAAATTAAAAACAATAGAATGCAAAGTCATAAATGGAAGAAAAATAGGAATAAAAGCTACATTAGAAGCGGATATAAAGATATATAATAATGAAGAAATAGAAATAATAAATAACATACAAAATGCTGAAGAAATACAAATGCTAAAAGAAAATTTAAAAGTAAATTCATTAATAGGAATGGGAGAAACAAAAATAAATGCAAAAGATACAATAGCAATAGACAATATAGATAATCTAGCTGAAATATTAAAAGCAAATGTAAATATTATAGATAAAGACATAAAAATAAGTTACAACAAAATACTTACAAAAGCAGAAGCAGAAATCAAAATTATGTATTTGACAGAGGATAATAGAATAAATCTAGTAAATGCAAAAATACCAATAGTAGGATTTATAGATATTCAAAATATAAACGAACAAAATATATGTAATGTGCATTATGAAATAAGAAATATGATAATAAAACCAAATCAAGTAGAAGAGCATTCTATATATGTTGAAATAGAAGTAGGAGTATCATGTACAGTGTATGAGGAAAAAGAAATAAACATAATACAAGATATATATAGCCCTTGTGAAAATTTAACATATAATACAAGACAAATTACAACAATGAAAAATAGAAGAAACTTTCAAATATCAAAACAAATAAATGAGAAAATAATATTAGAAAATTTAGAAAATAGAACAATCTTAGATGTTGATACAAATCCTACTATAGTAAAAGAAAATAGGTTAAAGACAAAGGTTCTGTATGAATGTGAATTGGATATGAGGTTTTTAGTATCAGATAATAATTTAGATTTAGAAACAAGAAATACAAAAATACCATTTGATTTTGTTGTTGATAATTTAGAAAATGGCGAAGATGTAAATATGGAAATAGATATGGAAACAAGAGATAAAAATTTTGTTATTCAAGATGGTGGCAATGTAACAACAAATGTAGATATGTTAATTAATGCTAATTCATCTGAAAATGCAAGTTTAAATGTTATAGATGAATTGCAATCAAGTGGAGAAAGGGAAGAAGAGGATTATAATATAGTACTATATATAGTAAAAAAAGATGATACCTTATGGAAAATAGCAAAACAATTTGGAAGTACAATAGATGATATAGCTAGAACAAATGGAATAGAAGATGTAAATCTAATAATACCAGGACAAAAATTATATATACCAAGATATACAAAAAAAGAAAATAGAAAAGTAGAAATGGTTAATTATGTATAAAATTTATTCTAGGCCAAGAATAACCATATTTAATAAAATAAATTATTATAAAAGAAAAATTCAAGATAAAAAGAATAAAAAAAAATTACAAATTATAATAATACTAATAATAGCATTTAGCACAGCAAAATTAATTTTAGATTCAATTTTACCAATATTTGATACTTTATGTGAAAATAAAGCTAAATCAATAGCAACAATAATATCTAATGAGCAAGCAACAGCAGTTATGAAGAGATACACATATGATGACATGTTCATAATAGAAAAAGATTCAGATAATAAAATAACAATGGTAAGATCAAATGTAATAGTAATAAATGAAATAATTTCAGATGTTGCAGTAAAAATAGAAACAGAGTTAGAAAATAGAGGAAGAGAAGATATAGAAATAGCTCTTGGAAGTTTTACAGGATTTAAATTATTAGCCGGTAGAGGACCAGGTATAAAAATAAGAATATCATCTATAGGGAGTGTCGAAACAGACTTAAAAAGTGAATTTACAGCACAAGGAATAAATCAAACGTTACACAGAGTGTATTTAGAGGTAAAATGTAAAGTAAATATATTAACACCTTTTGATAATATAGAAAGAGAGATAACAAACCAAGTATTACTAGTAGAAAATGTAATAGTAGGAACAATACCAGATACATATTATAATTTGGAAGGTCTAAATGGAACAAGTGATGCACTTGAAATGATAAACTAGAGAAAATTTTTCTTATTAAAAATACTAATATATGAACATATTATGATTATAAAAGGATACAATAATATACAAAGGAAGGAGGTATTTATGTTAAAAATGATTGATTTACCATATCCACTAAATGCATTAGAACCATATTATTCAACACAAACACTAGAATTGCATTACCGAATTTTATATAAGGGATATGTAGATAATACGAATAAAACAGCTGAAGAATTGAAAAAGGCAAGAGAAACAAATGATTTTTCTAATATAAAATGCTTAGAAAAAAACTTAAGCTTTTTTGGCTCAGGAGCTATTTTACATGAATTATTTTTTGAAAATATGGGTCCTGCAATACCAACAGAACCTAATTTAGAACTAATGCAACAAATAACTAAGGATTTTGGAAGTTATGATGCATTTAAAAATCAATTTACAGAGGCTAGTAAAGCAGTAGAAGCTTCACGGATGGTGTATGTTGGTATGGATTCCTAAGTGGGGAAGATTAGAAATTTTGCAATGTGAGAAACATCAAAATCTGACCTTATGGGGATGTAAGCCACTTTTGGTATTAGATATGTGGGAACATTCATATTATTTGCAATATCAAACTAAAAGACCTGAGTATATTAATGCTTTTTGGAACATAGTTAATTGGAATGTGGTAAATAAAAGGTTTCACAAAGTGAATTAAAATAAAGAAATGCAAAAATTTAGAAAATGAATAGGCTACTAGATTATTTGTCTAGTAGCCTATTCATTGAATTTAAATAAATCATTAGGTTCACAATTTAAAATTTTACAAAATTTTTCTATATTCTCGTATTTTATAGATTTAGTTTTATTTTCTACAATATTATTAAAATTAGTATAGCTCATATCTAATTGATTAAATAACCAATATTTTGTTTTACCTCTCTTCTTTAATAGTTCTATAACATTCAATATTATCATAAAGAACACCTCACAATTCTATATATATTGTAGGAAAAATTAAACAAAAATATAACTCATGAAATAATAACTCACGAAAACAGTAGACAAACAAAAATAAAAATGATATACTTTCAATAAAGAGTAATTAGATATATAGAAAATAGATACAATCAGATATAAATAATATAGTTATCAATTACAAAAATATTATTAGTTTATTGTATGTGGGGGTGATAAATACAAGATTACATTAAAAAATAAATAAAGAAGGAGAAAGATATGTTAAGATTAAAAACAAATGTAAAAATTTTATTAACATTAGGAATAATGTTAGCAGTAATATTAGTATTTAATATAAATACTGTTAATGCAACAAGTGAAGAACAAGCACAACAATTATTTGATTTAATACCAGAAAGTATCTCAATAGATATACCAGAAATTGAATATGAAAAGGCAGACGAATTAATCAAACAAGAAATAGAAGAAATATGTATAGAGAATAATATATCTACTGATGAAGTTAAAGTCTCAGTAAGTGGAACTCAACTATATTTCTTGGATATTCATACAGCAAATGTAATGATTACAGATAAAAATGGGGGTATTCTAAAAAGTAAAAAAATATCAGTAGTATATAACAATACAAATAAAAAGAATTCAACAGATGAAGAATATGTAAAAAATTTAACTAGCAAACTTAAAAGTCCAAGGTATTATGAGGTAGAGTTAAATTTTTATTCAGACAAAATTGATTTTGATACAGTATTTAATAATTATTTTACAATGATAACAGATACATATACAAAACAAATTAATGATGAATCAGTCACTGTTAAAGCAAGTGCTGGAGCAGGAGGAACAGATGGAGGTATAAATGTATGGACTTGGGAAAGTGGAACAGTATTAGGAGTATTTAAAGATGGAATTTTATATGATGTAAAGAAAATGGGACAAGAACTAACAGTTCCAGTTATAAATATTCCGGATACAGTTACTAAAAATGAAGCTAAAGACTATGTTATTAATTTAATTAAAGAAAATAATAAAGATTTTGGAGAACATATAGTTAGAATAGAAAAAGGAACAAAAAATAAAAACGAGTTTTATAAATTAGATATAGATATCCCTAATGGATATACAGTTTATGCAAATTGGGGTTATGAGGAAGATATGCCAAGCTATATTATAATAAATGGAATAGATAACATAGGAAATACTACAACAGATAATGCAAATTCAGTTATAGTAACTGATAAAGAAACTAACATTAAGTTAGAAGCCAATGACAGTGTAGTGCCAAATGATGTAGTTTTAGAAGTAAAACCAATAACAGAAGGAACAACATTTGACAATTTAAAAAGATTGTTATCTAATGTAAATAAGTTTAAAGCATTTGATATTACATTAAAATCAAATGGTGTTGAGATACAACCAAATGGAAAAGTAAAAGTAAGTATTCCAATTCCAGATAATTTTGATAAATCAAAATTGATTGTGTATAGAGTAGAAGATAATGGAAACAAGATAGAATATAAAGTTACAATAGTTGGAAATTACGCACAATTTGAAACAGACCACTTTAGTAAATATGTTCTAGCAGAGATTGAAAATAACAATAACGAAAAAGATGATACACCTAAAACTGGAACAGAAACAAATGTTATGCCTTATATTTTAGGTATAATAGCAGTATGTGGGATAACATTTATAATAAAAATAAAATAATTATATTAAAAAGAAATGTGAGTTTAATATGAAAAAACAAGCAAAACATATAATTAAAAACAAACATAAAAATAAAAAAATAATTGTAATATTATTTCTCATTATAATTACAATTATTGTCATATGCATATACAATAAAAATAATAATATTCTACAAGAAGTTGTAATTGATAAAACTAAAATAACAACTGAAAAGACAGAAAGAATGTTACAAGTAGAAGCTTTGAAAAAAGAAAATGAAGATATAATCGGTTGGCTAGAAATTCCAAATACAAAGATAAATTTTCCAGTAGTACAAGGAACTGACAACCAATATTATATGACACATACATACAAAAAAGAAGAATCAAAGGATGGTTCAATATTTTTAGATAAAGATTATAATTGGGATTTACCAAGTAGTAATTTACTTTTGTATGGCCATAATAATAAAAATGGCAATATGTTTCAAGGATTATTAAATTACAAGCAAGAAAGTTATTATAATGAACATCCAGACATAAGATTTACTACATTAACAGATGATAGTGAATATGAAATAATATCAGTTTTCTTATCACGTGTTTATTATACAAATGAAAATAATGTTTTTAGATATTATTACTTTATTAATGCAGAAAATGAAGAACAATACAATTACTACATAGAAGAGAGTAAAAAAGCAAGTTTATATGATACTGGAAAAACAGCAAAATATGGAGAACAACTATTAACATTAAGCACTTGCGAATATAGCCAAGAAGATGGAAGATTTGTAATAGTAGCAAAGAAAAAATAATATTAAAAGATTATAATTTTAATAAATATAAGAAACTTATCTAAAACATTATATATAGTAAATCAAAATAAAAGAAACCCTTTGTTCTCTAACAACATAGGGTTTCTGTAAGACTTTCCAGTTTCCATTGAAAAGTGTTTGTAATTATCTTTTTGAGAATTGTGGAGCTTTTCTAGCTTTTTTAAGACCATATTTCTTTCTTTCTTTCATTCTAGGATCTCTAGTTAAGAATCCATTTGATTTTAAAGCTGGTCTGTATTCATTATTTGCTTCGTTTAAAGCTCTAGCAATACCATGTCTAATAGCTCCAGCTTGACCTGTAAATCCTCCACCTTTAACAGTACAAATAACATCATATTTAGAAGTTGTATTAGTAACTGTAAGTGGTTGTCTAACGATAACTTTTAAAGTTTCAGGACCAAAAAATTCGTTAATATCTTTTCCGTTTATAGTGATATTTCCAGTACCTTCAAGTAATCTTACTCTAGCTACTGAACTTTTTCTTCTACCTGTACCATAATAAACAATTTTTTCATTTTTAGCCATATTATTTTACCTCCCATACTTCTGGTTTTTGTGCTTGATTTTCATGTTCGCTTCCTGCATATACTCTTAATTTTTTAGCCATTTGTCTACCTAAAGAATTATGAGGTAACATTCCTTTTATAGCTAAAGTCATTGCTTTTTCAGGATTTTTTTCAAGCATTACTTTTGCAGGAACTTCTTTCATTCCTCCAATATAACCTGAATGATGTCTATAAATTTTTTGATTTAATTTGTTTCCAGTTAAAATTACATCTTTACAATTTAAAATAATAACATGATCACCTGTATCAATATGAGGTGTATATGTTGGTTTATGTTTTCCTCTTAATAATTTAGCAGCTTCTGTAGCAACTCTACCAAGTGGTTTATTAGCTGCGTCAATTATATACCATTTGCTTTCTACTTCGCCTTTTTTTGCACTATATGTTATATTATTCATGGTAAAAATTACCCTCCTATTTCTTTTTATAATTTTTATTATATGTACTAAATATATAAACCACCGGGGAGAAGTTTAATATTTAATTCATATTATATCATAATTGCTAAATAATTTTATTACAAAATGTTGTATTTGTCAATACTTCCAAGGCAAAAAGCAGGATAAAGACATGAAAAAATTTTTCAAAGCCTGAAAATAATATAAAAATCAAT
>CAMMMI010000065.1 GCA_946497905.1 uncultured Clostridium sp. | reverse complement strand
AAAAAAGAAATAATAATAAAAGAACATAAAAGTAATTGTTTCAAAATTTGGAGGTGATTGTATGAAATTTGTAAAAGGTATAATGATAGGAGGATTAATAACTACAGGTCTAGTTATGATGTACACAGAATCTGGAATGAGAAGTAAAAGAAAAATGATGAAAAAAGGAAAACAAATGATTAAAAAAATGGGAATAGTATAATAAAAAAACACCTATGCAAAGTAAACTAAAATTATTAGATAAAAGATTTAATAAAAGTTAACTTAGCACAGGTGTTTTTATAATACACTCCAAACTTTTTAATAAATTCAAGTTTTTTTAAAAAATACAAAAAGTATTAATTATTATTTTTCTTCTTTACAATCTTCTTTTTTCTCGCAATCGTCATGTTTATTATCATCTTTTCCTAAAAAGCAATCACACTTATCATGTTTTTCACCCTTTAGACATTTACCTTCATGATGACATTTTGCACATATTTTAACTTTTCTTGTATCATTTACCCAAATTTGAATTGCATATTCTCTACCAGGACAAAGAGGTCCGAAAACGAATTCTCCTTCTTTATCTGTAAAAGTATGACCAATAGGTCTTCTTTCTTCTTTACCCTCTTTGCAAACTATTTCTACTAATTTTACAACAGCATCAGAAACTGGTTCTTTAAAACAATTTTTTACTACACCATATATTACGTCTCTGTTATCTTCTGTTCAAGTGAAAAAGTACCAAAAAAGTCAAATAAAAAATATTTCCATATTATAATCCTTATCTATTGCTATATAATCAACCACAGATAGCCAAATTCTTCTTTTTTCTATTCTAGACAACGAATTATATGCTAAATTAAAATCATTGCTTAAAAACGATTTTAATGTTTCTAAATTGATATCTGGAATATTAGTTTCAATTTTTTCTTGTTGTTTATATAATTCTTCTAGTTGTGCAACATATTCCTTATAATCTTTTTCGTAATCTTCAATCCTTATTAAATCTCTTACATATAAATCTTTTAATTTGGATAATTTACTTTCTACAGAGCTTATTTCTTTTGACATATCAATTTCTTTAAAATGTTTTTCTTTATATTCATAATCAGAAATATATTTTTTTAATTGAATGTTAAATTCCTGTAAGAGTATTTTTTCTATTTTTACTTCATTAAAATTCACACTACAAGAGCATTTCATTGCTAAATGATGTCTTTTGCAAATATAATAATACCTAGAACTTTCTGGATTTTTAGAATAGAATTTGCCACCTAGTCTATAACCACATTCTGAACATTTTAAAAGCCCTTGAAAAATATATCCACCAGAATTTTCAGCAGATGGCTTTCGTGCATTTTTATTTAGTAATCTTTGTGTATTTTCAAAATCGATTTTATTAATTATAGCAGGACAAAAATCCTCAATATCTCCATATCTAGTTTTCTTAACTCCTATATATAATTTGTTAGTAAGTATTCTATATACTCTCATATAATTTAACTGTAGTTCTGGATACTTTAAATCTAATTTTTGAAATGTTTGATAAGCACTTGTAGTTTCTTTATAAAATTGAAAAGCATCTAATATTACTTGTTTTTTATCTTCATCGATAACAAGTTTTTTATCTTGTCTTTTTAGTCCAACTGGAATTTTTCCGCTTATTAGCTCTTTACTTTCTACTTTTGTTTTAAATACACTTCTAATTCTTTCAGAAGTCTGAGCCGACTCGTTTTCTGCAACAGAAAGCATAATATTTATATGTAGTCTACCACTAGCTGTAGAACTATCGTATTTTTCAAAAACGGTTTGCCAAAATACTCCATGTTCATCTAAAACATCTAATACTTTATAATAATTTCTAACTCCACGAGAAAGTCTGTCTAATTTAGTTATAAGTATTCTGTGTATTTTATTATTTTCAACATCTTTTAATAGTCTTTGTAAAGCAGGTCTTTTTAAGTTAGTAGCAGAAAAACCGTCATCTTCATAAATTCCATAAATATGAAAGCCGTTCTTTAAAGCATATTTAGTTAATTCTTCTCTTTGAGTTCTTAAGCTATCTCCGTTGATAGCTTGCTCTTCTGTACTGACTCTAACATATAAAGCTACTTCTTCAGTAACATTTTTAACATTTTCCATATATACACCTTCTAAATATTTCCTTGATAAGATATTACTTTTCCAATAATTTTTATAGAAATATCCTTAGGATTATAAATTTGCACAGTATGTTCTGGGTTAGTAGACATTGGCTGTAAAATTATTAATCCATTTTCTCTTTTAAATTTTTTTACAGTTGCATCATCTCCATTAATAGCAATCACACCTATTTCATCATTTTCCAAATCATCTTGTTTCTGAACCAAAACTAAGTCTCCATCACTAAATTTTAAATTCATACTGTCTCCTTGCACTCTTAAATAGAAATACTCTAGACCTGGTTTTAATTTAGAAGAAGGGGCAAAAGCATGACCCTCTAAGTTTTCTACTGCTAATAAGGGTAACCCTGCGCTAATTTTACCTAGAACAGGCAATTCAACAATTTTATCTGTAACTGGGAACACGTTAGATTTTTCTTTTTTAACATATTTTTCGTCACTCCATCCTGCCAAATATATAGGAGATACATTTAAAAATTCTGCTAACTTAAAAATATTACTCATTTTTAAATCTTTTATATCTCCATTTATATATCTATATATTGTGCTAATATGAATACCAGTTCCTTTAGAAATTTTTTCAGCATCAGTATTATTTTCGTAAATAATATCATTTAATCTTTTCTTAAAAAGTTGTATTTCATTGTTCATCAAATCACCACCTATAAATGTTATTATAGCTTATTTTTTGCATTAATGCAACTTTTTTTGAAAAAAATAAAAAAAATTTTCAAAAATGCTTGACAAGAAATAAAGTATAATATATAATCGCATTAACGCGAAAGAGGGTGAGAAAATTGGAATTAGATTTGCAAAAAATAAAAGGAAGGATAACAGAGAAAAATTTTAAACAAGAAGAAATTGCAAACGATTTAGGGATAACGATTCAAGCATTGGGGAATAAATTATCAGGAAGAACAGATTTTAAACATAGTGAACTTACAAGAATTTTTACTAAATTGCAGGTCTCAAAAGAAGAATTACCTATTTTTTTTAAATTATAATTCGCGTAAATGCGAAAGAAGAGGTGAGAAGATGAAGCAACAATTAATCTTTGGAATTATCATAATTAGTATAGCTTGGATATTTTCTACTATATTAGCAGGAAAAATGGCAGGCAAAACAGGTGTAATTCTTTATATAGTATATGGATTATTAATAATTAGTCCTTTTGTATTTGCTTTGATAGGCTTGCAACAAGGTTGGATAGAAGGATAAAGGTTTCCATACTACGAGGCTTAGAAAAAGAAGTGGTTAATTCTCTAATAATGTTATCATCATCAATCTTGAAATAGCCATAAAGTTTTAAAACACTTTCAATATAGTTTGAATAATTTTTTTCACTAGTATTATCGACAGAATATGCTTGAGAACATTTAATAAAATTTTCTAAAACTTCTTTTTTGGATTTTTCATAAATTTCAATTTTAGTAAGTTTTAAATCATAATGACCTTTTATAGCTTGAGTGATACTAGGAGAAATTAAAGCAATTACACTTAAAATTATAGCCATAGTTATTTCCAAAGTTATAACACCTCACTTTCGAGGTAATTATAACAGAAAATATCAACAAGTACAAACTATAAGAATAAAGATAAGGATAGGTGGTGGTATGAAAAAAGAAGATAAAGTAGATATGTCAGGGTTTAATGAAAAACATGCTCAAATATTATGGCAAACATTATATGACATATTAGCAGAAAAGGGCGAGTTAGGAAATTATCAAATAATAGTAAAAAACACAAGAAAGAAATAAAGGTAGGTGAAAAACATGAGTGAAGCAAAATTTATTAAAAAAGAGGACGAGCTAGCAGAATATGAAATTGACGAAAGTAACAAAGAAGTAGCAAACACTAAAGAATATAAAGCAGAAAAAATAGAAAGGAGTAAAACAAATGAAAAGAATAGATAAAAACAAAGTATATGCATTTATAGGAAAAACAGTAGTATTTCTAGGTGCAAACTTAATGTGGACAGGCTTAATGATATTCGGATTTATGCAAAATACGATTTATTAGGAGGGAAAATGAAAGAAGATAAAAGAAAAAAGCTATTACTAATATTAGCAATAACTCAATGGATAAATGTATTTTTAATTGGAATAGTTATACTTCTTCGTTGGTGTAATCATTGATAATATTAAATTTTAAATGAAATGTTTTAGTCTTTTGAACAGCATTAACTTTTATATTAAAAGATTTGGGGATTTTCTCTAGTTGAGTAAAGATAATAAAACCTTCTACAGTTGATAATGGCTTTAATTCTATTAATGGTTTAATTAGTTCTCTTTCCAAGGACTTAGAAGAGTGGGGAATAATTGCAGTACCATAGTTTTCGAATGAAGTAGGAATTAAAGAGTTTTCTACATCAAAAGAGCTGTCCATTTTATATTTATTATTTAATATAAATTCATTTATTGTAGTAGGAGATTTTGACTTATTAATTATTCTTACTTTAATAGCGACAGTATAAGCATTTTTAACATACATACTTAGATATTCTCTATGATTGTTAAGAACTTCGTTGTCAAGAGATAAAGTTAAAAAACTTATATTTAAGTATTTTAATTTTAAATTTAAATTTTCATTTAAAGCTAATAAAGTAGAAATTATAGCACCATAAAGACTTATAAAGAAAGCTAATAAAGCAATAAAATCAGCGATTTCCATAATAACAACCTCACTTTCGAGGATATTATATATTAATTAACAAAATTTTACAAGGAAAGGAGTGAAAGAGATATGTTTACAAAGGCAGTAATAAGGCAAGGCAAAAAAATTATAAGACTAAATAAAGAAAACAAAGCACTTTATGAAGAAAACAAAGAAAACAGATTTGAATTATTGGAACTAGAAGATTACAAAAAGAAAAACGAAAAGTTAAAAAAAGATTTAATAATTGACTTAGTTAATTTACAAGAAATAAATAGGTTAGGAATAGCAGAGAAAGAAAAAGACAAACACAGAAATGCAATTATAAACAAATTAATAAAAGAGCTATCTGACAGTACGCAAAAGAACAGATAACTCAAATATAAATATATGAAATAGATTACTATTTCATTATAGCAAAAACAAATTAAAAAATCAAGAGGAGGAAAAATGGAAAAGAAATATCAATATAGAGATATTATAACAGAAGAAATAGTAGAAGATTGTATAGCTGAAGATTATGTTTTAGAAGAATTAGGATTAACTGTAACTCCAAAAGGAAAAAATGGAGAAATGACAATAAAGCAATTAGAAAATATTCAAGAAACTATAGAATGGTTTTTTAGTGGAGAAAACTGGATAAAAGAAATAGTGAAGGAGGAATAAAATGTTTAACGAACAAAAAGAAGAATATTCAAGTAAAAGAAATGAAAAAATACCAGTTTGGCAAAGTCCAAAATATATGCAAGCTAAAAAAAGAGCAATAGAACTAATTGAAAAAAAAGAATATGGACTTACAGAAGCCGATTTTTGGATATTAATGAATGAAACAAAAACAGGAAAAATGCAATATACAGGACTAATAATAAGTCATACTGGTTGCTTAAAAATAAATGATAAATTAGAAGATAATAAAAAGTTTGACCCAGAAAGTGTAATAGTCGACAAAGAAGGATATGGCGATACATTAGTTTTTACATACATAAATAAAGCACAAAGATTATATGAAACAGGAGAAGTGAGTAAATCTAATTGTAAAAATTCTTATCCTTATGCAATGGCATTAAAAAGATGTTTCGATAGAGTAGTATTAAAAAATTCAAAATTAGCTTATGAAAGCATTTATAGTGATAGCGAAGGTGCAGATTTAACAGAAGGAGCAGCAGAGGAATTAATTGGTAATGAAAAAATAAGCGAAAAAAAGGTAAATGCATTAAAGCAATCTATAAAAAATAACAAAATATCAAATTCAGTAGTTAAATTAATTTTAGCAAATTATGATTATGCTGAAATAGAAGATATAGAACTTAAAAATTACATGAATATAGTAAATGACTTTATAAGTAAAAAGTAGGTGATTAAATGGCAAAATTAGATACAACAGGAGCAATAACAGACATAGGAATAGATTATAAAACAAACAAAACAAAAATAAGCTTACTTTTAGATACAAAAGCATTAGATATAGTAGAAGAACTAAAAAATGAAAATAAGTTAGATGTAGAACTAAAAAAGTATAGAAAAAAACGTAGCTTAGATGCAAATTCATATTTTTGGAAGTTATTGCAAGAACTATGCGAATTAGCTGAAATAGATTCTGTAGAAGAATACAAAAGAAGAATAAAAGAGTTAGGAATTTTTAGAAGATTTAAAATAGAAAAAGACAATATAAAAACATTTGAAAAAATGTGGACATCACAAGGAACGGCATGGTTTTGTGAGGTAGCAGACACTACATATATTGAAAACATAGAATTTAAAATCATAAATGCTTATTATGGTTCTAGTTCTTATAATTCTAAGCAAATGAGCAGATTAATAGATGGAGTAGTACAAGATTGTGAAATATACGGAATAGAAACAAAACCAAAAGAAGAAATAGAAAGTCTTTTAAAGGAATGGGATAAGAAATGAAAGAAGAATTATGGAAAGATATCAAAGGGTATGAAGGATTATATCAAATTAGTAACTATGGAAGAATTAAGAGCCTAAAATTCAAAAATAATGTCTGTGAAAAGAAAAGAGTATTAATAATGAAACTAAACTTAAGAAATGGATACTTTGTTATAAATCTCAGAAAGAACACAAAAAGAAAAAATTTTCAAGTACATAGATTAGTTGCACAGGCTTTTATAAAAAATCCTTTTAATTATCCAATAGTAAATCATATTGATTTTAACAGGCAAAATAATATTGTAGACAATTTAGAGTGGTGTACTCAAAAACAAAATGTAAACCACTCAATATGTAACATGAAAGGAATATCACACAATATAAACAATCAAAATTATGGAATTACATATAGAGAAAAACAAGATAAATATGAACTGTGTATAAAGAAAAAGTATTATGGGAGATATAAAACTCTCAAAGAAGCAAGAAAGAAAAGAGATGAAGTTTTACATGAACTCAATATTGCAAAATAAAAAAGAATGTTTTAGATGTCATAATAACGAAAATTTAGAACTTCACCACATATTTTTTGGTAATGCAAATAGAAAACTATCAGAAAGAGATGGATTAAAAGTTTATCTATGTACTAAACATCATCGTGGTGATTATGGAGTACATGGAAAATACGGAAAAGACCTTAACTTATATTTAAAACAAATAGCACAAAAAAGATGGCAAGAATATTACAACAAAACAAAAGAAGATTTTATAGCCAGATATGGCAAAAATTATTTATAAATGGAGGTAAAGAAGATGAAAAATGAAGATTTAAAAACAGGAATGATATTGGTAACAGAAGAAGATGAATACGTAATGGTTTTAAAAGATACAGAAAATGGAGATATAGTATCTGGAGATACTTGGATGCCAATATATAAAAGCATAGAAATAGTGGATTGCTTAAAAGTAAAAAAAATATATCAACCACTAAATAGTAAGGCATATCTTGCAAAAAATGCAGGATTTATGGAAAGGAATATTGATACAACTAAAAAAGATGTTGGTATTGGTGGATTTCTATTTCCAAATTTTGATGATTATAAACTAATTTGGGAAAGAAAAGAAAAAAGAAAAATGACAGTATCTGAAATATGTAAAGAGCTAGGATACGACGTAGAAATTGTAAAAGAAAATTAAACAACAGGGATAAGACAAAATAGTTTTATCCCTTAAATTTTACTAAAGGAGAAAAGCATTATGAGTTATATAGATTTGATTAATGCCTTTGAGAAGTGGCTCGAAACTAATTATTTGCAAAGTTCATCGCAGTTATTATGGTATAAATTAATATCATTATTTAACAAGTGTGGGTGGAGCGAATGGATTACAGTAGATAACCATAGATTAATGAGCATGATGCAAATGAACAGCGAAAAAACACTTATAAGGTGTAGAGATAGGTTAATAGAAAACAAATTATTTGAATATGAAAAAGGGGTAAAGTCAAAACCTAATAAATATAAAATATGTACTGTAAATTTTACAGTAAAAACGACAGTAAATATGACAGTAAATACGACAGTAGATGTGTCCAACATAAATAGACTAAGACAAGACAATTATATTAATTTATTTAATAAATATAAGGAGCGAATCGAAAAAGAAAACGCAAATAAAAAAATAAACATCATTGCAGAATGTCAAAAATGTAAAGAATATTCTTTACTAACACAAGAAGAGCAGGACAAGTTATTTTACGATTTAATGAGCATAGATAAAAAGTTTAAGTAGGAGGAATAAAACAATGATAATAGTAAGTCAGGATAAGGATAGTATTATAAATTTTGATAAAACACAAAACATATGGATAGATGATAATGTTTTAGATAAAACGAGTACAACATTTGAAATATGTGCAGATGGGGAAATATTAGGAGAATATGCAACAGAAGAAAGAGCAAAAGAAGTTTTAGAAGAGATTATAGAAAAATATGAACATGTAAAAGACTGTGAATGCGATAGGATTTATTTTAATACTCTTGAAAATTTCACATATAAAATGCCAAAGGAGTGATAGCAAATGCAAACTAGAGAAAAGTTAAAAATCAGATTAAAGATAATAAATAGTCGAATAGAAATTTATAAGAAAAATGCAATAAAAGAAATAGAAAAAGAAGAAATGATACCAGCAACAAGCAGTTTGTTAATGTTAAGAGATTTAAAAGAACAACAGCTATTAATAAAAAATGTTCTTGAAGAAGAGGAGTGATAACAAATGAAAATACCACAAAAACAAAGAATAATAAATTACATTAGAAAATTTGGAAGCATAACAAGTTGGGAAGCTTATCAAGATTTAGGAGTTATGCAACTAGGAGCAAGAATAGACCAGCTACAAAAAGAAGGGTATGTATTTAAAACACAATGGGAACACAAAAAGAATAGATATGGCGAAGATGTAAGTTTTAAAAGATATTATTTAGCAGATATAGTTGCAGAAAATATGCAACATATATCTAGAATATAAGGAGGAAAAATGTTAGTTAAAACAACAATTAGAGAAATAATAGAAACAATAGCAAAAGGTAATGTAGAAATAACAGATAATTCAATTTGCGGAAAGTGTAGTAAATGTGGTGAATGTTGTACCAATTTACTTCCGATAAGTCAAAAAGAATTAAATACAATGCAGAAATACGTAATTGACAATAAAATAAGACCACAAGCCCAAATGTTAGTAATGCAAAACAGGCTAACATGTCCATATTACAACGGTAAAAAATGCTTGATTTATGAAGTTAGACCATTGATATGCAAAGAATTTTATTGTTATAAAAAACCGAATATAGAAACATCAAAGAAATTTATTAATGATGAATATATAACAGTAAATATGTGGTCTATAGCAAAAGAAATAGATAAACACTTCAAGGAGTAGATTATGAAATACAATTATCCACAATTAATACGGAAAATGTGTAAAATGTCGGTGGCTGTATGAGATTAGAAGAACCTAATTTTAGAGGAACGAACAAATGTGAATATGTAGATGAGCCAATAAAAGAAATAAAGAAAATTTTAGGAATAGGAGAACAAATGAATTTATGACAGTTGAAGAACTAATGAAATATATGCTTAATCTATTTAACAATACAAGTGATGATTTGCACAAAGAATATGAAAAATTAAGTCAAAAAGATATGGAGTTAAGCGATTTAGACCATTATATAGAAAACCACATATTAAAATCTTACGAACTAGCAAAAGTAGGTAGATTAAGAAAAACATTAAGAGAAGAACGCAGGGAAATCAAAAACAATATAGACATGATAGAAATAATTAAAAAATTTACAGATAAATACAACAACAAATTAATAGCAGGAGATATTATACAAAGTCTAAAAGAACAAGGAATATTAAGAAAAAGACAAGAAAATCCAAGTTATAAATACAGAACAAGTATTTTGGATAGATTGGAGGCAAAAGATGAACAAGTACAGAAACAAAAAAGTAATAGTAGATGATTACATATTTGATAGCATACAAGAAAGTAAA
>CAMMMI010000064.1 GCA_946497905.1 uncultured Clostridium sp. | reverse complement strand
TTCTACTGGTGTTACCCAAGTTTTACTTCCACCTATTGTTACATCTTCTTTTTGTCCTATTCTATTTGTAAAGTCTTTGTCATTTTGTTCCACTGTATATCCATCAACTTTTACTTCTTTTACTGTATATACATATTCTTTCTTTGTTTCTAAATCATATTTATCTAGTTTATTAAAGCTATATGAACCATTTCCTTTAACTGTTGTTTGATTTACTTTTTCACCATCTCTGTATAGTTCGATTGTTGCTTCTAATGTATTTGCATCTACTGGTGCTATCCATGTTTTTGTTCCTTCTATATTTACATATTCTTTTTTAACTATATCTTCTGTTGGGTTTATTGGTTCATCATCTTTTTTAGCTTCTGCATTTACTACTTTTATAGTTTCATCTTTAAATGGATTTATTGTTACTTTAAATGTTACTGTTGCTACTCCTGGATTTTTTTCATCTTCTGCCTTTGGAACATTTACATTTATACCATTTGTTGTTAAATCTTCTAATTTATATTCGCCTTCTCCATTTACTTTTATGCTTGATTCTACAAAGCTTGTTCCTGTAGGTATTTGGTCTGTTATTTTTACTGTTCCATCTGCTTTACCATAGTTTCTTAATGTAATTGTATATGTGATTTCATCTAATTCATGAAGTTCTTTACCTTCTTCTTTTCCTACATAATTACTTGTTTTTTCTGCTTTTATGTTTGCTACTTTTACATCTTCTGATGGAACTGGTTCGTTATCTAATATAGCTGTATTTGATATTATGCTTGTATTTTCTCCGTCTGCTGTTTTTTCAACTGCTTTTACAACTAATACTATTTCTACTTTACCATCTACATCATCTACTTTTCCTGGAACTGTTACTTTATATCCATTTTGTAGACTTGCTTTTGATATTTCTATATCATTTTCTCCATCTACTTTTTGGTATGCTCTAACAAATTCTGTTCCATCTGGTATTTGGTCTGTTATAGTAGATTCTCCTTCTTTGTTACCTGTATTTGTTAAAGTAATAGTATATGAGAATTCTTCTCCTACTTTTACTTGTGCTGTAGATGGCACTTTTGTTCCAGTAATATTTACTGTATCTATTGTTTCTTCTGGATTTTCTTCTCCTACTGTTGCTACATTTTTAATCGCTCCATCTACTTTTAAAATTTTAGTAACAACACTGATAGTTGCAACTCCATTTGCTGGAACTTTAACTTCCATACCGTTTATTAATTTTTGAGCATTTTCTTCTGAACCTTCTTCTACTTTTAAGATTCCATTTTTAATTAAATCGTCTAATGCTTTATCATGAACATTTGTTGTTCCTTCTATTTCACCAGTATTTTTTACTGTAATTGTATATGTAACTGTGTCTCCAACTTTTGCTGGCTCTTGAACTTCTTTTCCGTCTCTTTCAATTTTACTTGTTTTTTCACTTTCGATTATAGCTGTTTTTGTTTCTTTGCTTTCCTCACCATTTGCTATAGCTATATTTCTAATTGTTCCTGTTGCTCCTTCATTAACTGTAACTGTGAAACTTACTTCTACTGTTTCATTAGCTTTTATGTCTTTTTCCCATTTAATTTTTCCTTGTGCTTCAATACCATCATTATCAATTGATTTTAAAGTTGTTTGTGCTGGTATAGTATCTGATATTTCTATACTATTTAAATCGTTTTCAGATTTATTTGTTACTTTAATTGTATATGTGATTTCTTCACCTGCATATACTAAATTTTCACCTGATTTTGTTT
Organism: uncultured Clostridium sp.; assembly: GCA_946497905.1. Classification (GTDB taxonomy): domain Bacteria; phylum Bacillota; class Clostridia; order TANB77; family CAG-508; genus CAG-269. Next base: position 8,702 of record CAMMMI010000064.1, on the reverse strand, counting down.
TTGCTGTTTTTACAACTTCTATATCTGTTTCTTGTGCATTTATTTTTGCTGACGCTTCGTCAACATTTACTGATAATGGATTCCATCCTACTAAAAAATCCTCTGATACCATTACTTCTTCTGTTTCTGTTCTAATAATTGTTGATTCTTGTATATTTTCTGTTGTTGTTGTTCCTGTTCCTGTAGTTGATGTTCCTGTTGTAGCTGTTCCTACTGTTGCTCCTCCTGTTGTTGTAGTTGCCTGTGTTGCATCATTGGCACTTGTTCCTTCTGCTCCGTCATTTTGTGCAACCTCTTGTTCTACGTTTTGTGCATTTTCTGGATTATTTCCTTCATTTGCTACTTGTTCATTGCTTTGTGTTCCTTGGTCTTCATTTTCTATTCGTCCATTTTCTTGTTGTGATGTAATTTCAGCAGCTTCTGTACTACCTCTATCTTTTAAGAACACTACTGTACCTGTTACTGCTATAACTAATAATACTATTATTACTGCTAATGCTATTATTGTCTTCTTATTAGTTAATTTAATTTTACTGGCCATTAAAATTCCTCCTTATTATAATATTTCTCTAGCTTTTAAAATTAGTCTATTCTTGTTTCCATTTGTACATGTTATTAATGTAACTTCTCTTATATTTTTATCATTTGTTGCTAATATGCTTACATCATTTGGGTCTGTTACGAATTTGTCATAAATTTCATAATTTATTGTATTTTTATTTAAGTCTGTTAATTTTACTATGTCTCCTATGTCTAATTGTTTTGTTTTTCCAAACATAGTTCCATCATAATTATTATGTCCTGCTATTGATAAGTTTCCATAGTCATTTACATTTCCACCCCAATATTTTACTATTGATATTTTCATTGGTTCTTTTGTTTCTTCAGGATTTGAAGTTTCAATATTTAATATTGGATATTCTAAATTAATTTTAGGGATATTTACTATTCCTATGACTTCATAGCCTTGCATTTCAACTCTTTCGTTTTCCTGAATATCTATATTTGAAAATGTTTCTACTGTTTCTCTATTTTTGCTTTCATTATTCTGATTTCTAACATATTTCATTACTATTAATCCTAATATGATAAAAAATACTATTAGCAGTATTATAAATATTGCTTTATAAATTGTGCGTTTCAAACTCTATTTTTCTTCTTTCTTATTTAATGATTTCATTCTTATAAATACAATAACTAATGCAATTGCTATTACTACTAATATTACTATTAATAATATGCTATCATATGTAATTGGCAATTTTGTTGTTTCTGCTACTTGTTTTTCTTGTTTTTCATATTCTGGATTATAATCTTCATAACATGTTAAAAATTGTGCATCAACTGTTTCTGTATTTCCTTCCACTTTTTTAATGAATACTATATATTTTTCTCCATTTTTTGAATCTTCTGGTTGGCTTATTATCATATCCTTTACTTCTTGCCATTGAACTTTTGAAACTAGCTCATCATATAAGTTATAAAATTCATTTGCTGTTTTGATTCTTGAATACATATCCATTTCATTGTATTTTTCATTTATTGTTTGTGATAATTCTGCAAGTTGATTATATTTTTCATCAGCTGGTAATTTAACTGTACTATAAAAATAGCTTGCTTCTTTGCTGTCTGTAATTTCAATTGCTCCAGTTGTAACTGTTGTTTTTACTCCTTCTATATCTTCTGTTCTTGTTAATGTTTTTGTTGTATCTACTTTGATTCTTTTGGTCATAGTTTCAACATTATTCATCTTTGTTTTTTCAAAAGCAAGTGAAAAATCTAACTTTTCTGCATTGATAATTTGATTTTCTGAATCTTTAATCCAAATAAATACATCATTATCTTTTATTTCTTGGTATTTTTCGTTGCTTATAAATACAACTTGGTTTCCTTCATCATCTGGCACTGAATTAATAAAGTTTAAAGTATCTGTACTTTCGTTTTGATTGTTAGATAATGCATATTTAAATTCATTTGTTAATTCTTGTACATAAATCAGATAGTCTCCGTTTTCTGTACTTATAATTTGCATTTTTTCATTTGCCCCTAAAACAATAAAAGGCACAGAGATTAATAACAATAATATTAAAATTGTACCTATCATTTTTGTCTTTACATTTGACATTATAATTCCTCCTTTTATTTTGAAACTCATTTGTTTGTATATCTTATTTCCGTAATAATTAGAGTTTTTTTACTTGATTTACGTCAACATTATATAACTTTTTCTAATAAATGTAAATACTTTTGTAAATTTTTTGTAAATTTTTTGTTAAATGATTGTAATATTAATATATGTTTTATGTGTAAACATTTATTCCGTAAGCTTTAAAGATTTATAGAATAAAATTTTGTACATCTTGTATAGTAAAGAACAATAGCGGGCTTTTTTGAACATTTTCTCTGTTTATAACATTTCAAAGCCCGCGTCATTGTTCGTGCGCCAAATTTTACTTTAGTAAAATTTGTGTGCATCCGTTGTGCGAAGCGACTTTTCTATAATAGGAAAGGGTAACTTTCCTATTATAGAACAAATCGGAAAGCCTTAATATTTATAGAATATTTAATATTCACCTTTGGCTTTCCGTTAATTTGTTCTGCGCCAATTTTACGTATGTAAAATTGTGTGCATTCGTTGTGCGAAGCATTTTTTATACAATAGGAAAGGGTAGCTTTCCTATTGTATAAAAAAACTTCTAAATAACTTAAAGTTTTTTAGAAGTTTTTTATTTATTTTCCTTTTATTATTTCTAATATTTGTTCAAACAAATTTTTATTTTCTTCAACTATTACTTCTTCTGAAGCTGGTTCTATATAATCTTTTTTTGGTAAATTAACATATACTGTTTGTTTACTTGTTAATTTTTGCATTCCTAGTTTTTCTTTTGCCATTTTTTCTATATTATTATAATTTAATCCATTTTCAATATTAACTTTTAATTGTTCGTTTTCTTTTTCTATTGATGATAACTCAGTTTTTAGTTGTTGTACATTGTTAAATTTTTCATTTATTTGAGAGTTTCTATAACTTATAGCTAATAGAATTAGAAATATTCCTGCTACTACTAAAGTTAGTTTTCTACGTTTTTCTTTTTGAGCTTTTGATAGTTTTACCTCTTCTCTTGGTAAATCTTCTACTACTCTTAATTTAGGTTTATGTTTTTTTGTCTTTTTAGAAGTTCTATAATCTGGTTCTATTTTTCTTGGACTGGTAGTATATTCATATCTTGTTTTTGCCATAAGTTATTCACCTCCCTCATTTGTATATTATTTCTTTTCAAATATTCTTAGTTTTGCACTTTTCGATCTTGTATTTTCTTCTTGTTCTTGTTTATTTGCTATTATTGGTTTTTTTGTTATTATTTTTCCTAATGATTTTGCTCCACATACGCAATATGGTAAATCACTAGGGCATGTACATTTTCCTTGTGCTTCTATATATGCTTTTTTTACTGCTCTATCTTCTAAAGAATGAAATGTTATTATGCATAATCTGCCATTTGTATTTAATAAGTCTATACACATTTTTACGGTGTTATATAATGGTTTTATTTCATTATTTACTTCTATTCTAATTGCTTGAAATGTTCTTTTGGCTGGATGTCCATCTTTTTGTTTTGATTTTGGAATTGAATTTTCTATTATTTCTACTAACTCTTTTGTTGTTTCTATTTCTTTTTTACTTCTATATTCACATATATTTTTTGCAATTTTCCTTGAGTACCTTTCTTCTCCATATTCATATATTATATTTGCTAATTTTTCTTCTTCATATGTGTTTACAACAGTTTTTGCATTTAGAGTTTGGGTTTTGTCCATTCTCATATCTAATGTATTCTCACCTAAATAACTAAAACCTCTGTTTCTTTCATCTAATTGATATGAAGAAACTCCTAAATCTAATAATATTCCATCTACTTTTTCAATCTGTAATTGTTCTAAAATGTCTTTTAGATTGTCATGGTTATCATGTATATATATTACATTATCAAATTCTTTCAAATTTTCTTTTGCTGCCTTTAAAGCTTCTTTATCTCTATCTATTCCTATTAATTTGCCATTATTATTTAAATTTTTTAAAATTTCTTTGCTGTGTCCTGCTCCTCCTAATGTTCCATCTACATATATCCCATCTTGTTTGATATTTAGCCCTTCTATACATTCTTTTAGTAGAACTGGTTTATGATTAAATTCCACTTTTACACCTCTTACTAGATTTTTTAACATTAAACAGCTGGTAACTTTTTATCACCAGCTGCATTTATCTATTTTGTATTTTTTTCTTTTGGTTTTTTATTATTTTCTCTAGTAAAACTTTTATTTTTTGTCTTTTGTATAAATTTAAAGTTACATTTTTATCTTTTGTAACTTAATATTTCTTTTGTATTTTTTTCTTTTGTATAAAATTTTGTTTTTTTATCTTTTGTAATATTTTCTTATGTATCTTTTTTATTTATCTTTTGTATAGTTTCATATTTAATTTATTTATCATTTGTATAACTATCTTTTGCTATTTTATCTTTTGTATAATTGTCTTTTGTTTTTTCTTTGGTTTCTATATAAACTTTTTCAAGTTATATACCAAGCATTGTCATATTTTCTGCAATTTCATCTGCTGATATATTTTCATCACATTTTTCCCATGTTTCTTTATTCCATATTTCTAGTCTTGTCCCTACTCCAATTATTACTGCTTCTTTTTCTAAATTTGCAGCTGTTCTTAAATTGTTTGGAATTAAAAATCTTCCTTGTTTGTCTATTTCACATTCTGTAGCTCCTGATAAGAAAAATCTTACAAAGTTTCTAGCATTTCTGTCTGATAGAGGTAGTGTTTTTAATTTTGTTTCAAAATTTAACCACTCATTTTGTGAAAACGCAAATAAACATCCATCTAGACCTTTTGTTACGATGAACTTTTCTCCCATATCTTGTCTTAACTTTGCTGGCATTATTAATCTTCCTTTTGTATCTAAAGAATGTTCATATTCACCAATTAGCAATTAAATTTCACCTCTATTCCATCTTCCACTTTTCTACCACTTTGTACCACTTCTCTCCACTTCATCTAAATTTTAATATAACTTTTTAAATTTTGCAAGGGTTTTTTAGAATTTTTTTAAATTTTTTTATTTTTATAATTACGATTCCTAGCTATATGGAACATAGTACATTAATAAATATAATATTTTGAATGTTATATGAGTAATTTTAGAATTTTTAGTACTAGAATATATAATATTATTTTTTATGTTCTATACTATTAATAGTTCATTTTACTTTTATTTGTTAATTGCTATACTTTGGATAAGTTATAAATTGGGAGGAATATATGAATAATAATGAGGATTTTCAACTAAAAAGCATTGGTAAAAAAATTAAGTTGGCAAGAAATATATTAGATATAACTCAAGAACAATTGGCTGAAAAGGCTAATCTTTCTCCTAGATTTATTAGCCAATTGGAACGTGGACTTGCTTTTGGAAGTGCTAATACTATTATTAGTATTTGTAAGGCTTTAAAAGTAGATTCTAATTTTCTATTTGGTGATCTGATAAAATGTAATTCACCTTCTTTAATTGATATGATAGATTCAAAATTTCTAGATAATTATTTAAAATTAAATTCTTATAATAAAAGTGCTATCAATAGTTTTACTGTTGAATTGTTAAAATTACAATCAAAATCAAATAATTCGCAATCTAAAAAAGATGCATAAATTTTAATAATAATTTGGTAGCTGTTATTATAAGTCAATTATCTATTATCATATTATTTGATTTACTTTTTATACTACAAATCGGAAAGCCTTAACATTTGTACAACTTTTAACATCTATCTTAGGCTTTCCATAAATTTGTTCTTGCACTAATTTTACGCATGTAAAATTGTGTGCGTACGTTGTGTGTAACAATCTGGTTACTAGATATGTGTAATAATAAATTACAATTAAATAATTTATTATTGCACTTTTTTTGTCTTGTTTTTTATAAATATTAATTTATTGTTGTAGATGTTGCTCCTGTTCCTACTACATCTTCTTGCAATGACCTCCATGTATTGCAACCTACTATTCCATCTACTGATAATCCTCTATTTCTTTGGTATGATCTAACCGCTTCTAATGTTGCAGAACCAAAAATTCCGTCTAATCCATTCGTTCTATATCCTAATGTGGTTAAATCATCTTGTGCTATTAATACGTAATTACTTAAACTTCCTCTTCTTAATGTAGGGAATCCTCCTGTGGCACAAGCTGGTTTGCCGAAACCTTTTATCAAAGTGTACCCATGTAGGTGTAAGGCTTATAGGCTCTACATAAGACCATACTCCTGAGTTGTTTGCACTGTTCCATAAACGTGTTCTTGCTGTTTGTGTTAGTGTTTGACCTACATCGAATGCAACACCAGCATAGTGTTGACTTTGGTTACCATGCCCACCTTCCCATGGTCTCTTAAACGCAAAACCAACTGGTATAGGACCTCCAAATATATATCTTTGGCTATTCCAGCTTTGCATGCACCTTTTTGTTGTCCACAATATATTACTTTTGCTTGATCCTCTAAATTCTCGTACTTTTAAAGTTGCATTTGTGTTATATGGCATTGGCTCTGCTTCTCCTCTATAGTATGTTTCCATTCTATCTGTATCATTATTAAAAACTAAAATTTTTGCCATAGAAAAATCCTCCCAAATATATTTTTTATATATTATGAAAAGATTGTTTTTTTGTTACTAACAAAATCTCATTTTCATTAAACGTGTTTTTAGTAAATAGAGCAGTAGAAAATAAATAAGTTTTACATATAATATATTAATAAAGTGCCCCACTGGAGCAGTTATCTTTTAATCAATATAATTTAGGAATGCTACTTCAAACTCGAAAATAGCATCAATTAGACTTCCACATAGCCCTTTTTGACTATATGAAGTCTCTTCTCCTGGAAACATTTCAGTTTCTGTTCTTTGAACAGTTGCAGATAGGTTGAACATGACCCTTATTACATTTACTGGGTCAAATTCTTCAGCCTCATATACACTAGTTATACTTGCAAATTCTTTTGGTATTCGAATTTGTAAGTCTTCTTCAGTTACCAGGACTTTTATTTCCGATAACCTTTCTTCTAGTTCCATGAGATGTTTTTCCCTTTCATGATACCCTGCATATGGTATATCTGCTATTTCCGCACGAATACCTTCAATCTTGCACCGTAGACCAAAAATCTCTTTATTTAGGTTATCGGTTGCTTTTTCTAATTCTCCCCATTTTTTCCGGTAATCTTTTTGTTCGTACATAGCTGTTCCTCCTTAATTATATTATTTTTACCAGCTTTTTTAAGCTTGGTATTATATTAACATAATTTTGCTGATTTTTCAACTATTACAATTATTTAATATTCCTTTTTCTCTACTATAATAGTAATGTACTGATTAAAATATATTCTTTTATATCAAAACAAACTCAAATATTAAACTTTTTAGTCTAATAATTTGAGTTCACTTTGTTTATACATATTTTCTTTATCTAATTTACAATTCCATAATATTAAATTGCCCTTGCCTTTACTATAACTCTATGTTTATTATCATTTGTACATGTTATTAAAGTTATTTCTTTTTTTCCATCTGTAAGCTGTGTTGTACAACTTGTATCTTCTGGAACAACTTGGTATTTGTTATATACTTGATAATTAATTGTTTTCCCTGATAAATCTGTTATTTCTATTAAATCCCCATTCTCTAATGTAGGAACTTTACTAAAAAATCTTGTATCTCTGTAATTATGTCCTACTATACAGAAATTACCAACTTCATTTGGCTCTGGTCCCCAAAATTTTACTGGAGACATTTTTAATAATTTTTCTGTTTCTTCTACTGAATCTGTTTCTCCATCCAATATTGGATATTGTACTCCTATTTTAGGGATATTTATTGTTGCTACTGTAGCATAATGATATCCTTCTTGTGTTGTTTGCATTTCTTTTTTTACTTCAACTGGTTTTTCTTCTATTTTTTGATTTAATTCTTCTGATTGTTGCTCATCATCTAAAACTATTACTAAAACATTATTTTTTACAACTGTTGTATCTTCCTGTTGTAAGTCCATATTAGCTAATATTTCTTGTGATACTTCCTCACTTTTGTTTCTATCATATTCAGCATATATGTAAGCAGACATTAATATAAAAACTAAAAAAATTGATAAAAAGAATTCTACTTTATAGACTTTCTTTTTTCTTTTTAGTTCAGGTGTTATATACAATTTTTTTGTAATTAATATCTGATTCATTTAGCGCTCCTTTAATTTTTTCAAATTTTATTATTCATGTCTTATTAATTATAACATATATTTTCACAGATTAAAATAGTTTTTTACAAAATTTTAGATAACCTAACCTACAATTTTTCCTCAATTTTATTGAATTTAGATAAAGAAAGCAATTAATTACTTAGTAAATCATAATTAAAGATATATTGATAGCATTTAAATAACAAAAAATAGAACAGGCAATCATATCTGTTCTATTTTTATATTAACAAATTTTTAGTTTATTTAAATTCCATGCAAAAATCCTTTTATTATATTAAATACTTTTTGATACCATTTTTTTTCTTGCACAATAGTCATTCTTGTTTCTTCAGATGGTTGTATTTCTTTTGGTATTTTTCTTTTTGTATTCTTAAATAGATTATCTGGATTATAT
>CAMMMI010000063.1 GCA_946497905.1 uncultured Clostridium sp. | reverse complement strand
AAATAAAAAAAATAAATAAAAAAAATAAATAAATAAAAAAAATAAATAAATAAAAATTAAAAAAGAAACAAATAAAATCTGTTTCCTATTTTAAATTTTTCAAATATTTAAAAGAACTAGTTATTAAATCATACATATACGTTTTTAAATTATCAGAGCAAGAATTTAATATTCTAATTATTTTTGAAATATCATCATTATTTTCTATTTTTCCATATAATATATAATCAGCAGAAGAGCCTGTACAAGAGATAATTCTCTTTAAAGTTTTCAAACTTAAAGAACGTTCACCTCTTTCAATTTGCCCTAAAAAAACTTCTGATATATCAATCATTTCTGAAAATTGATTTTGGGTTAATTGCATGTCTTCTCTAATATTACGTATTCTCTCACCAACTAATATATTTTCTTCATTTTCATAAGAAATTTTTCTCATAATAAATATCCTTTCATTTTATATAAGACAATATAATTAAAAATAATTATATAATAAAATATAAAAATATCTAATACGCTAATAGTATAGATAAAACACATACAAAAAATACATTAAATTGATTAAACATTTATATATAGATATAAAAGAAATTTAAACATTTAAATAATAAATTAATTAGAAATATCAAACATACAATTCCCTAAAGTTTTAACAAATTACTTGCAAACTTTTAAGCATTTTAGTATAATACAAATGTAGAAAAAACTATAGAAAGAGGGATAAATAAATGGAAGAAACACCAGAAAGAAGAGACGGAAAAATTATAGAAAGAGATATTGAAAAAGAAATGAGAACAGCGTATATTGATTATGCCATGAGTGTTATAGTATCTCGTGCACTTCCAGATGTAAGAGATGGTTTAAAACCAGTTCATAGAAGAATTCTTTATGCTATGCATGAAGATGGAATTACATCAGATAAACCATATAGAAAGTGTGCAAATACAGTAGGTTCTGTTTTAGGTAGATATCATCCTCATGGAGATAGTTCAGTATATGACGCAATGGTTAGAATGGCACAAGATTTTTCAATGAGATATATGTTAATTGATGGACATGGAAACTTTGGTTCTGTTGACGGTGATGGAGCAGCAGCTATGAGGTACACAGAAGCAAGAATGTCTAAAATTTCTGAATATATGTTGACAGATATAGAAAAAAATACAGTTGATTTTATGCCAAACTATGATGAAAGACTTCAAGAGCCTACGGTTTTACCAGCTAGAATACCATTACTTTTAGTAAACGGATCATCTGGAATTGCTGTTGGAATGGCAACAAATATTCCGCCACATAATTTAACAGAAGTTATAAACGGAATAATAAAAATTATAGATGAGGACGAAGTTACTGATGAAGATTTAATGAGTGTAATAAAAGGACCAGATTTCCCAACAGAAGGTATAATATTAGGAATAGAAGGTATTAAAAAAGCATATAAAACAGGTAGAGGAAAAATTACATTAAGAGCAGAAACAGAAATAGAAGAAATGAGTGGAAATAGACAAAGAATTATTGTTTCATCTTTACCATATCAAGTAAATAAAGCTAATTTAATAAAAACAATATCTGATTTATCAAAAGAAAGAAAGATAGAAGGAATTTCTGAATGTAGGGACGAGTCAGATAGAAAAGAAAAGGTAAGAGTTGTAATAGAATTAAAAAGAGATTCAAATCCACAAGTAGTTTTAAATCAATTATTTAAACATACTCAAATGCAAACAACATTTGGTATAATAATGCTTGCATTGGTAAATGGAGAACCCAAAATATTAACTTTAAGACAAGCACTTGATTGTTATATAGATCATAGAAAAGATGTTATTCTAAGAAGGACACAATTTGAATTAGATAAAGCCCTAGCAAGAGCTCATATTTTGGAAGGTTTAAAAATAGCATTAGATAATATTGATGAAGTAATAAATATAATTCGTTCTTCTTATGATGATGCAAAAGAAAGATTAATGGAAAGATTTGGTCTTTCTGATATACAAGCACAAGCTATCCTAGATATGAGATTAAAAACTTTATCAGGTTTGCAACGTGAAAAAATAGATGAAGAATATAATCAATTAATGGAATTAATTGCACATTTAAGAGATATTTTAAATAGTGAACGATTAGTGTTTGAAATAATAAAAGAAGAATTAATAGAAATAAGAGAAAAATTTGGTGATGAAAGAAAAACTAAAATTGTTGCAGCAGAAGGAGAAATAGATGTAGAAGATCTAATAAAAGAAGAGCAAACTGTAGTTGCATTAACACATTTTGGTTATATAAAAAGAATGCCAATAGATACTTATAAAAGCCAAAGAAGAGGTGGAAAAGGAATAACAGGTATAGCAACTAGGGAAGAAGATTTTGTAAAACAAATATTTACAGCATCAACACATGATACAATATTATTCTTTAGTAATAAAGGTAAATTATATAAATTAAAAGGATATGAAATACCAGAAGCAGGAAGAACTGCTAAAGGAACAGCAATAGTCAATTTATTAAGTCTAGATGCTGGAGAAAAAATATCTGCAGTTATACCAATTCAAAATTTTGCTGAAGGAAAATATTTATTAATGGCAACAAAAAACGGATTAATTAAGAAAACAGCATTAAGAGAATATGATTCTTCAAGAAAAACTGGTTTACAAGGAATAACATTAAAAGAAGATGACGAATTAATAGGAGTAAGACTAACTGATGGTGAAGATAATGTAGTACTTGTAACAAGAAATGGTATGTGTATTACATTTGATGAAAAAGATGTAAGACCAATAGGCAGAGTTTCTCAAGGTGTTATAGGTATAAGAATAGATGAAGATGACGAAGTAATAGGGATGGAATCTGTAATAGCAGGAGATAAAGCAACACTTTTAGCAATCACAGAAAATGGCTTTGGAAAAAGAACTGAGTTAGATGAATATAGAGTACAACTTAGAGGAGGAAAAGGAGTTATTACTTATAAGATAACACCAAAAACAGGAAAAATAGTAGGTGTAAGAATTGCAACAGAAGATGATGATGTAATGCTTATTACTGATACAGGAACAATTATAAGAATGAAAGTAAAAGAAGTTAGTGTATTAGGAAGAGCTACTCAAGGGGTTACTTTAATGAGAACAAGTGATGGGGGAAAAGTTGTTAGCATAGAAACTTTAACACCAGATATTAAAGAAATAGAAGAATAATAAAAATAGAAAATCTTATTTTTAATAAGATTTTTTATTTATTTTTTGAAAAAAAATAAATAAAAAAATAAATAAAAAAATCAATCTTAAGACTGATTTTTTTTAAATCTTAAATCATCACCAAAAAAATAATAAATATCATAATAACCAGCAATTCTAGAACCAATTCTTTCTTCATAATTATTAAAAATTTGATTTATATTTAAATTTGTTGATATTATTGTTTTTGTAATTTTATTATTTAAATTTAAAATTCTTGTATTAATTATAGTAAAAAGTTCACTTAATTTCATACTATTTAAATTTTCAGTACCTAGGTCATCTATTATCAATAAATCAGCTTCTAGTACAGATTTATTAATATTGTTTAAATAATTTTTTGACTTACTCATTTTATAATCTATTACGCTTTCAAGCAATACAGGGGCTGTTTGATAAAGAACAGTTTTTCCTTTTTTTAGTAATTCACCAGCTATGCAATTAGACATAAAACTTTTACCGTAAACCAGTATTCCCTGTAAATAATAGATTTTTTGTTTCTGGATTATCAAAATTTTCAACAAATCTAATGCAATTATTTTTTATATTTATAATATTTTGTCTTGGAGAAATATTATATTTATATTTTTCAATATTAATTTTATCAGAAAAAATATTTTCATTAAATGTTGAAAAATTTTCTTTATCCAAATTTGACATATTAGATTTATTGAAAGATATATTTAATAATTTTTGTTTTAAGCAACTGCACATTTCTGATTTATAATTATTTTTAGTAATATACCCAGTGTCATTACATAGCTTACATTCATAATTAGGTTTTAAATAATTAATATCTAAATTATTATTTTTTAAAATTTCCAACTTTTTATTATTTAATTCTTTTACTTTATTTTTAAAATTTTGAATAGAATTATTATTATTTAATAAAATATTTTTTGCAGTAGATATCGCTAAATTATTTAATTCATCTTCAATATTTTTTAATGATGGAATTTTAGTATATAATATTTCTTTTCTTTTTTCTAAATCTAATTCTGCTCTAATTTTTTTTTGTTCATATTCTTTTAATAAGTCTTTTAAAATTTCCTTAGGCATTTATTCCTCCTTACTAATATTATTAGCATACAAAAATTCTAAATTATCATATTTTCTTTGTTCATAATTAGTTTTACTAACTGAAGATTTAAGGTCTTTGAGATTTTTTGTTTGTTTTTTCCTTTGTTCTATAAAAGCATTTACTTCTGAAACTGTTTTTAAATTTCTTTCGTGCCAATCTGTTATAATATTATTTATATATTCAAAAGTTGGATTTTGCTTCATAGTTGTTCTTTTTAAAGCAATTTCTATTATATTCATATCATATCCAAAATTTAAAACCCAATTTTCTATATAGGCTTCTTCATATTGAGTCAAGCCACTATGTTTTCCTAATTTTTTTGCAATTATTTTCTTATATTTATTTAGATTTTCTTGTTCTGCATAATAATTATCAAGGTCATTCCATGTTTTTACTTTGTTAGATGCCCAAGCTTCTGCTACTGCTTGAACATAATTTTTATGCATTGCACTACGATTATAGCAATAATCAAATAAAGCTATCATAACTTGTTCATCAAAGTTATATTTTTTAAACCATAAATCAATATCATTATACCAAGAAGGACCCATAATTCCTTGAAAGTACATATTATTAATATGTTCAATTGCTTTTGCTCTAGATTTATTTTTTGAAGTTTGTTCTACTTTTTCCTTTGTCATTGTTAAATTTGGAGTATATAAACTATGAAGAGTCTTTTCTTGTAAATCTACAATCATATATCCTGTAGACTTTTTTAAGATCAAACCATTTTCTTCTAAATATTTTAATCCATCATTTATTAATTTTAAAGGAATATTTAATTTTTTTGATAAATCATTAAGTTTTATATCTTTATTATATTTACAAAGAAAAGATATATATAAATATATTTTTAAATAATCACCAGGAATCTGCGATAAGTATTCAGAAAAAAATATGTCTGGAATCATTGTTTCAGAAAATAAAAGTGATTTTTCATTTTGTTCTAATTTCATTTTTTAAATCATTCCTTTCTCAAGTCATAAATTTAGTAAGATAATTGTAATTAACTTTCAACTTTATTACTCCAATTTGAATTATATTGCAAACCAAATTATACTCTTTTTAGACAAAAAATTCAAGAAATTTTATTATAAAAATAAATCTTTTGTTTAATATAGAATTTAAAAATATATGAAAAAACGTATAAAATATTTTCACCATTAAAGCCAAATACACTTAAAAGTAAAAAGGGAAAACAAAAAATAATAAATAAAAAAATTTTAATATTTAAATTTTGAAAAATTATATTTATAATTGCAAAAACAAGCAGAGCCCATATAATATTTGCAATAACTGTATTATAATCTAATACACCAAAAAGTTTATTTTTAAAATTATAATTTTGTGGGAAAATAAATTTCATAATTTATATTTAAATATTACTATTTAGTTAATTGATATAAATAGTAATATTTAGAGACTCCTTTCTTTATTAATATATAAAATAATTAGATAAAATAAAAATTCATATTTTTAAATTTTAAGTTTTGAAATGTTATTAGCACCTTGTGAAATATTTGTGGAAACTCCACCAATAAATTCTCTAACAAATGAATTTGCTTTTATTAATACATAAATTCCTCCTATATAAATAAATTTAGAAAATAAATTATCAGAAGAAAAATCCATAGAAAATAATATAAGAAGAACTAATGAGACTATGTTTTGAATAAATAGTAGAGAAAAAATATTACGAAGCCAAGACTTAAAAAACCAAGAAGTATTATTTAAACATAAAGATAAAATAGCAAAAGGAGATATTAAAATAAAAACTTTTACCATAATATATCTAAAAGAATAAGACAGAACAAGACTTAAAAGTGATAATGTCAGTGTTCCTTTAATTAAACCATCAATAGTGAAAATATTAATAGAAGAGGAAGAAATAGACATATTAGTATTTATAGTATTTATCAATTCAGAAAAAGAAATATTTTTATTAAATAAATTTTCACCTAAATTCCTAATTGCTAAAGAAATATTTGAATTTAAATCTAATAGTAAATATAATAAGAAAAATGAAAAATTCATAAAAATACCAAATATTATTAACTTTATAATAAAACTAGATGGATTTTCTACTCCAATATATGTTAAATGTGAAAGCAAATATTTTATAGCATAATATAAAATATAAGCAAGTAATAAAGAATTTGCAATTAATAAAATTCCATTTGTAGTGTTAGTGCCAAAAATATTTTCAAAGTTTTTATCATGTAAAATATCAGAACTTATAAATGTTATATCATCTAATACAGAATATAAATTATTATCAATAGAACTAAATAAATTTTCAAAAATAGTATTTATTGTATCTATTATTGTTTGTGTTATATTATTTGTTTGCTCCAAGAAAACCTCCTTAAGATATTAAAGATTTAATAGCAGATAGTATTAAATCTATTGCCAAAATGAATGCATAAGAAAATAATGAACCTTTTATAAGTTTTTTACCAGTTCTAATTTTTTCTTCATCACCAAAACTAAACTTTTTCATAAATACACCAGTACCAACAGCGACAGCAGCTGCTGGAGTAGCTATTTTTAAAAGCCAACTTTCTATATCTTCAAATGCATCATTTATTTTACTAACTATTTTAGGATCACCTAATGCAAAAGAATTTTCAGAAAAAGAGAATATAAAAATAATAAAAAATAAGATTAAAAATAAAATACAAAAAATATATTTTTTATAAAAAAAATCCTTCATTTAATCATCCTTTCTTTTCAAAATATGGGAACATTTTTAATTTTAAAGGTGGAAAAATTTTTCTTCCATCAGATAAAAAAGTAAGAGCGGTGAAAGTTTCTAATTTTTGTGTAAAAAAGTTACTTTCATATATATAATCATTTTGAGTATAAGAGCTAAAAGTTTCAGAAATACTAGAATTTTGAGAGTTAAAAGTGTTGGTTATATAGCTAAAATTAGTTTCTTTTGCATTTTCAGATATAGTTTTAGAAAATTTTTCTTTATCTTCTTTCCCTAATTGTTTTTGAGCTTCTTCGATAGTAAAAATATCATCTGTTCTAAACCAAATTTTGTTTATTAAATTTTGGATTATTACTTTAACTGTTGCTTCATCTTTTATTGTTGATTTTATTGAAGAATAACTTTGAGTACTTACTATATTAATACATTTAGCTTCTCTACTAAGAGAAAAGAAGTCGCCATCAGTTTTTGTTGCATATTTATCATATTCATCACATATAAAAACAGATGTATTGATTTTTTCTTTAGACAAATTAGAGATAACTTCTGTTTGAAAATCGAGTTTCATATAAGCTGCTATAATTTTTGAAAGCAAATTATATTCAGAAATATTCATATTAAGAACAACAATTTTACCATTTTGAATAACCTCTTCAAAACCATTAAAATTTAATTTTTCTTTAGGGGAACAAAAAGTAGAAACTACATCATAGTCTGATACAAAAGTATTAGTAATTCTAGTTATTTCAGAAACTAATATACCTTTTGTTCTAGGATCTAAATTTTCAAATTCCTTTTGAAAAAAATTCAAACTAGAATTTAATTCATATATTTCATTTTTAGAGAATTTTGAAGATATAAAAAGTTCACGCAAAGTTTTAACTTTTTCTTTATAATATTCTGGTAGTGTAATTAATTTATGAAGTTCCAAAAAAGTAACATATCCATTATTATATAATCTACAAAGTTTAATACATTCAGTTAATATTTGTTCTGCTTTATCCAACCAAAAAGATTCAGTGTTATTTTCTGAAAATAAAGTAAGAATAGTTTTCAAACGATTAGCTAAAATTTGTGGTTTTAAATTAGGTTTGTGTAAAGGATTATAGTATGTATTAGAATTTAATTCGATAACAATCAAATCATCCAAAAGGTTAAATTCTTGTGCATAGGCTCGTACTTGTTTATAGAAATTACCTTTAACATCAAGAATTAACATTCCAACTTTATTTTCTTTGTTGTTAAAATTATATTCAAAAAATTGTTTAGTAAAAGGATACATTACACTAGAGGTTTTCCCGAGAACCTATAGTCCCTGTTATTAAAAAATTTTGATATAATCCTGATTCTGGGATTGATATATTTGTATTATTTTCTGAGTCATATCCTATTAAAAGCGATAATTTAGAAGAATCAAATTTAGATGAAATATTTTTTTTATCTTTTTTTCTCTTAAATTTTAACAATGCACTATTTGATAATTTAGATATTTTTGAATACAAGAAATTATTTATTATGATATTTGAAAATATAAATGTGATAATATATGATATTTTTATATATTTCCAAAGTTCTGGATTTTTTGAGCAAATGTCAAAAGGTCTAATTCCATAAGTAATTATAACTTCTTGCGATGTATAAATTGGATAAAACAATTTGAAAATAAAAAAACTAGAAATTATTAACAAAATGAATATAAACAAAAAACGTTTTAAAAATTTAAAAATAATGACCTCCTTTATTTAAATGAATTTTTTTTGATTTTCAATTTAGAACCTTGTAAATTGTGAAAAATAAATATATCAAAATAAGTATATAATGAATATAAAGTTATTAAAAGATTAATAATAAAAGATATAAAAAATAAATCAATTAGCTTTAGAATAAAATCACCACCTTACGTTTCCATAATATATAACATTTTTTTTAATTTGTCTATACTTTTTTTAAAAAATATGCTAAAATTAGAAAATAATAAAAATTTTTATAAAAATAGGAGGAAAAATTATGACATATAATAAAGATACTAGAATTGGTGAAATATTAGAAAGAACACCAGAAAAAGCAGAAATATTATTAGAAATAGGAATGCATTGTTTGGGATGTCCGGCTTCGCAAATGGAGACATTGGAAGAAGCATGTGAGGTACATGGGTTAGATGTTGAAGAAGTTTTAGAAAAAATAAATAAATAATATTGTAATTTATTTTATATAATATAGAGAAGTTTATATAATCAATATTAAACAATTTATAAAAATATAGAATTTTTGGTATTGATTATATAAACAAAATTTGAAAAATAACAAAAATTCACAAAAAAGACAAAAAGTTTTAATATTTTTCAAGAAAAGTATTGACATTTATCCAAAAATATTGTAATATATAAAAGCATTGTTAATGCAATAGTGTTTTGGGCTATTAGCTCAGGTGGTAGAGCACTTGACTTTTAATCAAGTTGTCCCGCGTTCGAGTCGCGGATAGCTCACCATAAGAACTAAATAATTAAGAAAATTATTTAGTTCTTTATATATAAGGCCCGTTGGTCAAGCGGTTAAGACACCGCCCTTTCACGGCGGAGACATGGGTTCGATTCCCGTACGGGTCACCAAAATTTAATATATGCCACTTTAGCTCAGTTGGCCAGAGCATCGCACTTGTAATGCGAGGGTCATCCGTTCGAATCGGATAAGTGGCTCCATTATGAAGGTCAGTAGTCTTGCAAAATAGCTTGATTATTGGCTTTTTTTATTGTATAAGAAAATTGCTTTTTTTCATACAATTATATGATATAATCATATTGAAAGATAGTAATTTGCCTTGTAGGTTAAAAATGCATTTATAAATTTAATGAAAATTATAGACAAAATAAAAATAATATTGTAAAATAATTGACATAGGAAATGAGAATACGCAGATGTGGTTTGCCTTAATTATTGCATTAGTAGTAATTATTAGCAAACAAAAATAACCAACAAAAAAACACATCTGTAAAACTTTGCCGAGTTTGATGTGTTTTCCATATCATATTCGAGGCAACCACCTTTGTGGTTTCTCCATTTCCTATACTTATTATAATGTATTTATAAGTAAAAAGTCAAGATATATAATAAAATTTTATAAAAATGTACCACCAGCATTCATTATGCCAGGCTACTTTGCATAAGTAAAAATTTGTGAATAATTTAAGTTTAATATTAATGCTTGAAAATATATATTTAAACAATGTTAATGATAATATAATCAAAAAGGGGGGATTTTGTATGAATAAATTAAATAAAATTTTTTTGGGAATTATCATTATTTTAATGGTGTTACTTTCTTTTGTAACAGTTAAATATTTAAAATTAAAAAACCAAGTATATGAATATTTAGGTAATTACGATTTTACCTATTATAATGAAGATTCAGGAGAAAACAAATAAATCCATTTTCCAAAAAGCACTTATTAAAGATAACTACTTTTTTGTATTGAAATTTTAATTACAAATTAAATATCTGTATAAAGAATTGTAGGTGATAGTATGCAAAAGAAAACAATAATATATATAATAATGGCTATTTTATTGATTTTATTAATACCAATACCTATGCACTTAAATGATGGTGGAACAGTCGAATATAGAGCAGTACTTTATAAAATATCAAATGTTCATAGATTAACAGGGAATTTAGAAACTATGTACGAGAATGGAACTATAATAGAAATATTAGGAATTGAAGTTTTCGATAATGTTAAGTAAAATATGAAAAGAGTACTTATCTCTTATGTCTAGGTATTCGCCTTTTACTCACGGTCAAACTATTTGA
>CAMMMI010000062.1 GCA_946497905.1 uncultured Clostridium sp. | reverse complement strand
TAGCAAAAAAATATTATACCGACAATAATATTAAAAAAATAGAAGGTCGTTTTAAGGATTATATAAAGACCGCTAAAGACTCTGGTGATATGCCTATTCATGGTCCCTGTCTGAATGAAATTTATGGATATACTATGGAAGCACAGATAAGAGACTTAAAAATGGAAGACGATTGTAAAGATGAATCTTCATCAACAGGACATGATCAATATAAAATAGTAACAGCTAAAAAATTATTGGATAATCCTATTTTAGCTAATATTCTTAAAAATGATAGTCTAGCCTTTGACTCTTCAACATCTACTTTAATAAAAAAATTGGATAATCCAGATGTAGAAATTTCTGAGTTATTAGGAAAATATTTATTAGTAACAAAAATGAATAATGGAACTTCTGTAAGTTATCAGCCTAATATTGCAACTGCTTTTGAACATACATTTAAATATTCTGATATGTTACAATTTACAAATCCTGATGATAAATATCCGCCTTTGGATATGTCCAGTTACAAAAATTTTATAAAATCAAGAAAAGCAAGAAATGAAGCTATTAGAAAAGAAAACAAATTTCCTGATTTATATGAATAAATTCATTTTTAATTATATTTAAAACTCCTAAAAGTTAATATCTTTTGGGAGTTTCAACATTCTAATTAACTAGCACACTTTACTTACCGCTAATCCATCTCCTACTTCTAAAATCTCTGTTTCAAGATTAGGATTTCCAGTAACTTCTTTCAAATATTCTCTCAAATTTCTAACGGCTGTACGTTGTTTATGCTTGTTATAATCACTCAAAACATAGCCTTTATATAAAATATTATCAGCAAAAATCATGCCTTTGCTGTTAATCATTCTTAAGGCTTCTTTCAAAAAGAATGGATATTTTCCTTTTGCTGCATCTATAAACACCATGTCATATTTTTTATTTAATGTTGGTAATATTTCTACTGCGTCCCCTATATATAAGTTTATTTTTTCTTCTACTGATACTCTTTTAAAATTTTCTTTTGCTTCTTCAGCTCTTACCTCGTCTCTTTCTATTGTGTCTATTTTTCCATCTTTATCAAGAAATTCTGAAAAACACATTGCTGAATAACCCACGGCTGTTCCTATTTCAAGAATTCTCTTTGGCTTTATTTCTTTCATGTATCTTTCAATAACTTCTAATGTATCATCCATAATTATTGGTATATGATCATTTAATGCTTTTTCTTTTATTTTTTCTAATTCTATTTTGTTCACTCTATTATTTTCTCCTTGTAATAATCTTTTTATAATAAGATTTATTATTATTTATATAAAATTTTTTATAGATTTTTATAAACTTGTTACTAAATAATAAATTTTACATATGTAAAATTGTATACATCTGTTGCACGAAGCGTTTTTAATACAATAGAAAATGGTAACTTTTTTATTGTATCAAATTAATTTAGGGAAAAAGATAACCTTTTTCCCCATATTTTGCGATTAAGAATACCAATCTTTCGATTCGGTATTTTCCTCGTCGTCCGTATCTCCAGAAAAATCTATTGCTCTTCTTCTGGTACTTCCGTACGCTTCTCGCCAGAGCTCCTCTAAAGTTGGTTGCCTTTCGTTGTTACAACTTTGCTTTTCTGTCCGATTTTCCCTCATATATTGAGCCCTCCTAATGTTTTTATGTCTATATTATAACATTATCATTGTAAATGTGTCAAATTACTTATTAGCATTTCTTGCTGCTCTTTCTCTTTCTTTTGAATCCAATATTTTCTTTCTTAGTCTAATTGATTTAGGAGTTACCTCTACTAATTCGTCATCTTGTATAAATTCAATTGCTTTTTCTAATGACATTTGGATTGGTGGTACTAATCTTAATGCTTCATCTGATCCAGAAGCTCTTGTATTTGTTAGATGTTTTTCTTTACAAACATTTATTGCTAAATCTTCTCCTCTTGAGTTTAGACCAACAATCATTCCTTCGTAAACTTCTACACCTGGTCCTATAAATAAATCTCCTTTATCTTGTGCATTATATAATCCATAGGTTACTGATTTTCCATTTTCAAAAGCTACAATTGTACCTCTAACTCTTGATAATACTTCACCTTTAAATGGTTCATATGAAGCAAATATATGGTTCATTGTACCTTCACCTTTAGTATCTGTTAAGAATTCTGTTCTATATCCTATTAATCCTCTTGCTGGTATTTTAAATTCTATTTTTGTATGTCCTTCTTCTGCTGGTTCCATATTTACCATTTCAGCTTTTCTTTGACCTAATTTTTCTATTACTGTTCCAATTGAATCATCTGGAACATTGACAACTAGTCTTTCAATTGGTTCACATTTCACACCATCTATTTCTTTATATATAACTTTTGGTCTTGAAACTAATAATTCGAATCCTTCTCTTCTCATAGTTTCTATCAATACTGATAAATGTAATTCTCCTCTTCCAGATACTTCAAAACTATCTGGTGAATCTGTTTCTTTTACTCTTAAAGATACATTTCTTTCTAGTTCTTTGAATAATCTATCACGTATATGTCTTGATGTAATAAATTGACCTTCTTTACCTGCAAATGGTCCATTATTTACACTAAAAGTCATTGAAACTGTTGGTTCGTCTATATCAACAAATGGTATCTTTTCTGGATTATTAAAATCACATATTGTATCACCAATATTTATATCAGGAAGTCCTGATAATTCGATAATCTCTCCTGCTGATACTTCTTCCACCTCTTGTTTTTTCAATCCTACATGTATATATAATTTTCCAATTCTTCCTTGTGTTATCTTATCTTCTTTACCACAAATTGAAACTGGCATTCCAACAGAAATTTTTCCTCTTTCTACTCTTCCTACTGCAATTCTTCCTACATAATCATCATAATCTATGTTAGAAATTAACATTTGGAAAGGTCCTTCTTCATCACAATTTGGAGCACTTATTGTATTAACTATAGTTTCAAATAAGCAATTTAAGTTATCTGATTCCTCATTTAAATCCATTTTTGCAATTCCATTTTTAGCTGAAGCATATACCACTGGAAACTCTAGTTGTTCATCTGTTGCATCTAATTCAATAAATAACTCTAATACTTGATCTACAACTTTCTCTGGTTGTGCTCCTGGTCTATCTATTTTGTTTATAACAACAATTGGCTTTAACCCTAATGCTAATGATTTTTTTAAAACTTCTCTTGTTTGAGGCATTGCTCCTTCAAATGCATCAACTAAAAGTAGTACACCATCAACCGTTTTTAAAACTCTTTCTACTTCTCCTCCGAAATCAGCATGTCCTGGTGTATCTACAATATTTATTTTTATATCTTTATACATTACTGATGTATTTTTAGAAAGAATTGTAATACCTCTTTCTTTTTCTAAATCATTTGAATCCATTATTCTTTCTGCTACTTGCTCATTATCTCTAAATACATGACTTTGTTTTAACATTGCATCAACTAATGTTGTTTTTCCATGGTCTACGTGTGCTATTATTGCTATGTTTCTTATTTTTTGATTGTTCATATTTACTATCATTCCTTTCTTAGGCACAAGACATTATGTAAGACGCTTTTCAATCTTTTGAAAAACGCCTATCTCTTTTTTGGCTTATAAAATTATACACCCATTTTACTACTTTGTCAAATATTAACCAATTTTTTTGCTATACTTGTTTTTGGGATTTTTTATACTTTATAATATTTATGAGGCTTTTTTATTTCTTAATTCACTAGCATATTTCAAAGTAATATCATTTATCTCTCCTGATGATATTCTTGCTATTTCTTCAACAACTTCACTTTCTTGTAACAATTTTACTGATGTTCTTGTTCTATGATTAATTACATTTTTACTTATAAAATAATTATAATCTGCTATTGCTGCAATATTTGGTAAGTGTGATATACACATTATTTGATGATTATTTGATATTACTTTTAATTTTTGTGCTACACTATTTGCTGCTTTTCCACTAATTCCTGTATCTATTTCGTCAAAAATTAAGATTGGAGTTTCGTCAACATCTGCTAAAACTTTTTTTATTGCTAACATTGTTCTTGACATTTCTCCTCCTGAACTTATTTTTGAAAGTTCTTTTTCATCTTCTCCTAAATTTGTTGTAATATAAAATTCTACTATATCTTTTCCTGTTTTTAAATACTCATTTGTATAATCTACATGTACATTTATTTTGGCATTTTGCATTTCTAATTCTTTTAGTTCTTCATTTATCTTTTCATTTAATTTTTGTGCATTTTGTTTTCTTAAATCATGCATCTTTTTTATTAATATATCCATTTCATTTTCTAATTTTTTCTTTTCTTGTTTTAAATTATTATTGTATTCTTCTAAATTTTCTATATGTACAACTTCTGCTTTTATTTCTTCCTTATATTCTAATATTTCTTTAATTGTATTTCCATATTTTCTTTTTAGATTGTGTATTAAGTCTAGTCTTTCTTCTATATAATCTCTTTCTTCTTCATCAAAAAATATCTCTTCTTTGTATGTGCTTATATCTCTTGATAATTCTTGCAATTCATAATATATATTTTTTAAATTACTACTCACTACTTCATATTTTTTATCTATATTTTCTATTTTTTCCAAAGCTCTTATAGCTGTACTTATACTGTCTATGCTGACATTTCCGATTACTTCATCTGCTTTTGATACATTTTCTACTATTTTTTCTGAATTAGACATTATTTTTCTTTTATTATTTAAATCTTCTTCTTCATCTACTTTTAAATTAGCTTCTTCTATTTCTTTAATTTGATATTTCAATAAATCTAATTTTCTTTGTCTTTGTTTATCATCTCCATAATTTTCTTGCAATTTTTTCTCTATTTCCTTATATTTGTTATATAATTGTAAATATTCTATTTTTATTTCTTCTATTTCTTTTCCTATAAAACCGTCTAAATAATTTAAGTGTTTTTTATTATCTAATAAGTTTTGATTATCATTTTGGCCATGTATTTCAATTAAATTAGACATAAATGTTTTTAATTCATTTACTGTTACCATTCTTCCATTTATTTTACACATGTTTCTTCCATTTAGGTTTATTTCTCTTGATATTATGATATTTCCATCTACTGAATTTATGTTGTCAGGTAAATATATACATAGTTCAACAAAAGCATTTGTTGTACCTTTTCTTAACATTTCTTTTGAAAATCTTCCTCCTGATACTATTTTTAAAGAGTCTATTATTAATGTTTTTCCTGCTCCTGTTTCTCCTGTTAATACATTTAGGCCTCTGTTTAGGTCTATTGTTATATCTTCTATGATTCCTATGTTTTTTATATGTAATGTTGATATCATATTTACCTCCTATATTGAGACTTTGTAGAATTTTTGTTCACTAAAATTATGTTCGTTATTATTCTATATTCTATTTTTTGTTTTGTCAATACTTTTGCGAAAAAAAGTTCTGTATTTTTATTCGATAGTTAGTCAATATATTCTTTATCTTGTATCTGCGTTGTATTACTTTCTTTTTGTTTAACTCCATCAGCAAGTCGTTCTGAAGACATCTGTATTCCTAGTTTTTGCGTTTCAGATAATTTCCAAGATTTCTTATTAGATGAATTTAATTCTTCTTGAGTCTTGCTTAATTCTTCTTGTAAATTAGGAATTACATCTTCTAATCCTAATTTTTGTAATGTTGGTATTACAGATTCTTCTAGTAGTTCTGGAATTGTAAAATCATGATATTCCCTATTATTTATAAAATTTACTAAACTTTGAACTACATTATCTCTTAAATTATATTCACACAAATTTTTATCTACTTCTTTATATTTTGACAAATGGGACTTTACTTCTCCAATTTCTGCCTCTGAAAACGATGTTGAATCTAAAACAGTATTAGTAACAAAGAAACTTCTAATTTTGAAAAATAATTTCTTTATTGGACTAGACTCTTCTAAGGCTTTGACTTTTTTACTTTTTTCCGTTGTTGCTTTTGACATACTAGAATTACACTCTGACAATACTTGCATACCATTCGATAATTGTGAAATCATATCTTCTATAATAGCATCCCCAACGAAATTTGAACCTACAAAATCATACTTTTCATTGGGATCTACAAACATTGATATTCCAGCTTTTTTAAATATTTGAGCTAATTCGACCAATTTATTATTAAAAGTAATTCCTACGTTAGGTACATCTGTTTCAATATCAAAATATTTTCCATTTTTCTCTAAATTTGTTATAAGTTCTGTTTGTTTAGAAATTATTTCTCTTACTTTTTCATATACTAGACTTTTATATCTATCTTCATAAGTTTTTATATCATTTTCACTTATACTCATATTATAACCTTCTTTCTATTAATATTTTCAATATACCATATTTTTGCAATTTTTCTTTAGATACAACTCAATACGTTTTAATGGTATTAAGTTGTTTTTATTTTATATGAATTTTTAAACAAATTCCTCCCAAACTAAATTTGCAAAATCCAGACCTTTACTTGTCAATCTGATATTATCTCCATCAATAACTATCAAATTTTCACCAACTAATTTTTCCAACTCCTTTCTATATAGAAAAATAGGATTATCAACATACTTTTCCTTAAATTCTGAAATATATACACCTTCTATCATTCTTAAACCTAACAACATATATTCCTTTCTCTTACTTTCTAAATCCTGTTTTTCTTCTATTTCGTAGATTTTACTCTCATTGTTTTCTAATTCTTTGTAAACATCTTTTAGATTATTCATATTTTCTATATACTCTTCTACTTTCATACAGTTAGAGTATCTTATATTATTTAAATATGAATGTGCTGAAACTCCAATTCCAATATATTCTTTTTGTTTCCAGCAATTAACATTATGTTTTGATTCTTTTCCTTTTTTAGCAAAATTTGATATTTCATAATGATTATACCCGTTTAATTCTAGCATATCTTTTACATACCAATACATTTGCCTTTCCGTTTCTTCACTTGGTAATTCCAAAATTCCATTTTCTAGCATATCATTAATTTTTGTTCCTTCTTCAATTATAAGCGAATATACACTTATATGATTAGGATTTAAATTTATAACATCTTTCAAGCTTCTTTTTAGGTCATCAATAGTTTGATTTGGTAATCCTAGCATTAAATCTATATTTATATTTTTAAAACCTACATCTTTTGCTAATTTATATGTTTCTATAAATTCTTCGTATGTATGAATTCTTCCTATTTGCTTTAATAATATATCATTTGTTGTTTGCAGTCCTATGCTTAATCTATTAATCCCACAATTTATATAGTTTTCTAGCTTTTTTCTATCTGTAGTTCCTGGATTTACTTCTATTGTTATTTCTATATCTTCAAATTTTGTTTGATTATTTGTTTCCAACAACTTCTTTTTTATATAATCTAATATTTTTACTATATATTCTACTTTTATGGATGAGGGTGTTCCTCCCCCAATATATATTGTTGTTATATTGTAATTGTTTAAATTATATTTTTTTAGTTCTTTAGTTATAGCACCTATGTATTGTTCTACTAAGTTTGTGTTTGTATATGAAATAAAATCACAATAATAACATTTTTGTTTACAATATGGCATGTGAATATATATTCCTAATTCTTTTTTATCCATTTTTATATAGTTTTAAGAAAACGTTTGAATATTCTTAATTTCTCTCCTTTCTTAATTTTGCAATAAAAAATCCTTCCTCTTTTTTTGTTGGCAATATCCTTATTGCTTTTTTTATGCTTTTATCTAAATTTTCATTAAATCCTTGCATTTTTCCTTTTATATCTATATTTATGTCTATTAATTTTAAATTTAAATTGTTTATTGCCCAGTCTAGTACTTTTTCATTTTCTTCTTTGTTTAAAGTACATGTTGAATATACCATTATTCCATTTACTTTTAATGCTTCATATGCACTTTTTAATAACTTTTTTTGTAATTTTGCTAACTGCATAACATTTCTTGCCGACCAGTTTCTATATGTTGACACATTGTTTCCTAAAAACCTACCTTCTCCACTACATGGTGCATCTAATAATACTTTATCAAATTCCTCTCTATGATTTTCTCCTACTTTTTCTCCTCTTTGATTTATAACTTCTACTATTTTAGCACCTTGTTTTTCAATATTATATTTTAATCTTTCACATCTTAATTTGTCCAATTCATTTGCCAAAATATATCCTTTATTTTCCATCATACTAGCCATTTGCGTTGTTTTGCTCCCTGGTGCTGATGTTAAGTCTAATACTTTTTCTCCTGGTTTTGGATTTAAAATTATTGGAGGTATCATACTAGATAAACTTTGTAAGTATAAGAGTCCTTTTTGGTATGCTTCTAAACTTTCTATTTGTTTTTCTTTTGCGTTTTTTATTACTAATGCGTCTTTATACCATTCTACTCTTTCGAATTTGATGTTATTTTCTTTTAAATTTCTCATTAATTCTTGTATTGTAGTTTTTATATTATTTGCTCTTAATGTTGTATTTCTTTCTCCTAACATTCCAGATAATATTTTATCTACTGTAAGTGGGCTATATGTTTCATATAAATTATCTATAAAATCTTTTGGTAGTCTTTTTTTTAATTCTAATATTGACATCATTTTCTATGTTTTTATGTCTCCTTTTTTCATATAATTTTTAACTTAAATATTACATTTTTATAAAGTGAATTTCTGTATATTATTAACAAATTTTGTGCAAAAAATTTTTTTGAAAATAAAAATTGTTTATTTTCACTTTGAGGCTAAGTAACTTAAAGTTTCATATTGCTTCATATTATACTAAAAATTTAATTCTTTTGCATTTTGTTTTAACCATTTGTCTATTTCTTCATAGTTTGGTATATAATCTTTTACTAAATCATAAAAATCTTGACTGTGATTTCTATGTACTATATGGCATAATTCATGTACTATTACTGCATCAATTTTGTCTTCTGGTAACATTATTAACCTTGAACTAAAATATAATTGTTTTGTATCTGGCTTGCAACTACCATATTTGGTTTTTGCGTCTCTTACATTAAATGATTTATATGGTAATTTTGTAATTTTACTCCAATAAGGCAATTTTTCTTGTATAATACATTCTGTGTTATTTTTAAATAAATTTTTTATCATTTTATCAACATTATATTTTATCAGTTCTTCATCTTTTATATTTTGCGATATTTTTATATTGAAAGTTTTGTCTTTATCATCTATTTCTAATTCTATTGAATTTTGTTGTATTTCTTCTCTAATAACTTTATATTGCTCACCTTTATATAAAATTTTTTCTCCAGTTTTCCAATGTTTGATAATATTATTATCTGTTGATATTATTTTTAAGTATTGATTATATATATTTTCTTCGTTTTCTTTTATCATTTTTGATATTATTTTATTACTAACATATTTTGGTTTAGTTATATTTAGTGTAGTTCCACTAAAATACATTTTTATCGTTTTTGCATTTTTGTAATTTCTTAGTATTATTGGAATTGTTTTGTCTTTTATTTCTATTGCTAGTTTTGCCATTTTGCTATCTCCCTTTCTTCATTTTTTCATTTCTCTATTTCTCCTTTTCTCTATTCCTTCATTTTTTTATTTCTCATCTTCAGAGTTGACAACTTTTATTTTTAATTATTATTTATTGTTTAGTTAACTATTTTATTTTTTTGTCTTTATTTTTTAGTAAACTTATTTATTTTCTACTGCTCTATTTGCTTATCTTTAATTACTTATTTAATTAGACACCATATATTTTAATTATTACTTAGTTAATTTTTTACCTTTTATTTAATTATTTGCTTCGTTAAATATGTTTTATTTTTAATCATTTATATATGACTATATAATATATAATTTTTAACAATATAAATCTGCTTTTTATAGATTTTTAGCTATTTCCATAATTTTTTTTAGTCTATAGTTCACTCCTGATTTTCCTATTGGATTTTTTAGTTTTTTTCCTAGATCAATTAAAGACATATCTGGATTTTCCAATCTTAATATTGCAATTTCTTTTAAATTTTCATCTAACTTATTAAATTTTCCTGCTTTTTGTATTTTTTCAATAGCTGAGATCTGTTCTATAGAAGCATTTATAGTTTTGTTAAGATTTGCTGTTTCACAATTTACAAGTCTATTTACCTTTCCTCTCATTTCTTTTTGTATTCGTATATCTTCAAACCTCAAAACAGCTTTTGAAGCACCTATTAAAGCTAAAAACTTTGATATCTCTTCACTTTCCTTAATATATATTGAATATTTATTTTGATTTTCTAAAGTTTTTACCTTAATTTCAAACATATTTAAAATTTTTACTATTTTTTTCATATTTTCAACATTTGACACCAATATTTCCAGATGATATTTTCTTTCTGGATTATTTATAGATCCAGCTCCTAAAAATACACCTCTTATTATTGATTTTAAATTTTCTTGATTCTCATCCACTATATTTTTTAAATATACTACACTTTCTTTTATCTCTATAATTTTATCTACATCTTCTATTTCATTTATGTCCTTTGCTTTAGTTTTGCTTTCTATTTTTGCTATATCTTGAATTTTATTTATATTTTCTATTTTAGTTGTTATCACAAAATTCTTTCCTATTATTTCAATTTGATGGTATATATTTAAATTAGATAATAATTTGGAAAATCTATTTATATTGTAATCACTTTCAGTCGAAAATTTTATCTTATCGTTTCCTATAATATCAATATTTCCTGATATTAGATATCCTATTAACTCATATTTTACTAATTCTTTATTAGCTAAATTACTCGTTTTATTTAATTCTTGCTTTATATCTGATGAAAAAGACATTATCATTTGCTCCTTTCTAATTGCCAAAGTGCCAAAGGGGACGGGCTATTTTGACAACTAGGGGACGTTCCT
>CAMMMI010000061.1 GCA_946497905.1 uncultured Clostridium sp. | reverse complement strand
TTACCATCAAGAGATTTTGCATCTCCTCCTGAACTTTTATTCCAAAGAAGATTTAAACAATAGCAACCCATAGGTTCACTTATTGCATCTGGCATATTTATTCCTCTTGATACTAAACTTTTTACATAAGTATTTAAGTCTTTCCATTTAAAGTATGCATCACATGTTTCCTGAATTCTTGGTTCGTCTATTTTTATTAAATATTCGTCATTCATATATTCACCTATTCAAGAGTGTTATTACTCTTGATAGGCATTATATAATAAATTACGAAATATTGCCACTAATTTTGCCAATTTATTTAAACTTTTTTATTTTAGCATGCTTTTCTGACGCATTCTAATATTAGTTTTATACCATCCATAAATCCATATTTCATAATATTTCATTAACAAAAGAATTGTTCTAATAAGATACATAAACTTTGTTCCCTTTATTTATTACTATCCCTGCTTGTGGTATTTGATTTTTTATTATAGTATTTTCCTTATCAATATTTTCTGTTTCATTTTGTATTATTAGTTCTAAACCATTTTCTTTTATTATTTTTTCTGCTTCTTCTATAGTCTTTCCAAGTATATCTGGTGTTTCCACCTGTTCTACTTGATTTATTTCTTCTTGATTACCTTGACTTACTTCCAAATATGGAAGGATTTCACTAAATATTTGCCCTCCTACTGGTGCTGCAACACCACCTCCTTGGTGTCCCCCTTCTCCTGTTGGATTATATAATGTAACTAATACTACTACTTGTGGATCATCTATTGGTGCTACTCCGCAAAAGGATGTAACATATTTATTAGTATTTACACCATCTTCTGAAGTTCCTGTTTTCCCACCAATTCTATAGCCTGCAACTTTTGCATTTTTACCAGTTCCTTCTGATACAACGCTTTCCATCATGCTCAATACCTTTTCAGAGGTTTCTTTTGAAATAACTGTTCCATTTGTTTTTACTGGTATTTCTTCTATTTCTTTAGTTTCGCTATTTATTATCTGTTTAACTACTCTTGGAGTTATACTTGTTCCTCCATTTGCTATAGCTGATACAGCTGTAACAAGCTGAATAGGTGTTATTTCAAATCTTTGACCAAAACTTATTGTAGCAAGTTCTACTGGTCCTGCTTTTTCTTTTGCTAAAAATATACTTCCTGCCTCTCCTGGTAAATCTATTCCTGTTTTTTGTAATAATTTGAATTTTTCTAAGTATTCATAATATTTCGTTACTCCTAATTGTTGCCCTAGACCTATAAATACTGGATTACATGAATTCATTAATCCTTGTCTTAAACTTTCTGACCCATGAGGTCTGTAATATCTCCAGCATTTTATTCTAACTCCTGCTACTTCTATTCCTCCAGTACATGAAAATTGTCCTTCTTTATCAATATCTGTTACTAGTCCTTCCTCTATTGCTGATGATGCCGTTATTAATTTAAAAACTGATCCAGGTTCATATGTATCTGCTATCGCTTTATTTCTCCAAACAGCTTGTAAATTTTTAGTTTTTTCATCTTGTTGCATAGTATCCCATATTCCCTTTAATTCATCTGTATATGGCTCATATGGTTCATTTAAATTATATGAAGGATATGTTGCCATTGCTAAAATATCCCCATTTTTTGGATTCATTATAACTATGTTTCCACCATCTGTACACTCATTGTCGATACATGCTTCTTTTAAATATTTTTCTGCTATTGATTGTATCGTTAAATCTATTGTAAGCACTAAATCATTCCCATCTACTGCTGGTACATAGTTTTCTCCTTCATGTCCTATCTCTCCACCTTTTGCGTCTGTATGTCTTTGGATTGCACCTTTTTCTCCTTTTAATTCATCATCATATTTTGCCTCTATTCCGTCTAGTCCTTGGTTATCACTTCCACAAAATCCTATTATTTGTGAGGCTAATGTATTATATGGATAGTATCTTTTTGTGTCTTCGTCAATATTAATTCCTGTTGTTATGTTATTTTGTTCCATCCATACTCTTAGTTTATCTGTTTTTTCTTTATCTACTTTTTTTACTATTGTTTCTATTGAGCTTCTCTTTTTTACTTTTTTTAGTACTGTTTCATAATCTAATTCAAATATATCTGTTAAAGTTTGTGCTACTTTTTCTTTGTTCTCTTCTGCTATATT
This sequence comes from uncultured Clostridium sp., assembly GCA_946497905.1. Lineage (GTDB taxonomy): Bacteria > Bacillota > Clostridia > TANB77 > CAG-508 > CAG-269. Next base: position 8,846 of record CAMMMI010000061.1, on the reverse strand, counting down.
TCCTGGATTTACTGTTACTGTTTCTACTGTACTACTTACCGCTAGTGCGTTTTTGCCTGTTGCGTCATATATTGTCCCTCTTTTAGGATTTATACTTCTATCTAATGTTTGTTGCTGATATGCTAATGTTGATAATTCTCCTCCTTGCACAAATTGTATGTATCCTATTCTTCCCATTAGGCATATTATTATTAAGAATACTGTAAATAGTGTATTCCTCATTTTCTTTTTATTGGAAAGCTTTAGTTCAATCATAAAAAAACCTCCATTCAATTATTAAGATTTATACTAATATCCATATTAGATTTTATTAAAAAATTATTTTTATATTACAAAACATTATATATCTATATTATATCAAGGCACATATACCAATAAATATAGTATTGAACCGAAAAATACTATATTTATTGGTATATGTGCCTTGACATAGCATACATTTTGTAATATTTCATTTTAATCCCATAATATCTTGATATTAGACATAATAATATGTTATAATATTTATGATTTAATTAGGAGGTAAATTTATGCAACTTGTATATGAGAATGATAATAATATGGCTGTTTTTCAAAATAATTGTTTAGCTTTAACTATAAAAAAAGAATATCGACTTCAAGTTACATACAAAGTCTTTAATAAAAGTCTCTCTGTATCTATAAAGTCAATATTCAGTGCTATTGCGCTTACAATTTTAAATATTTTTATTTAACTTTTTTGTTTATTTTATTAAAATTTTTTTGTATATATATCATAAAATCATCTTTATCATTTATTGTTCCAATATGTTCATGATATTTTTCGATTTCTTTTTTTACATCTTCAATATCTTTTTTGGTCTTTATTTTTTTGAATAATTGTTTAAAATATTCTGTATAACATAATTTTTGTATTGCAAAAAAATGATTTTGAATTTCATTTACATATATACTATTTTGTTTTTTTAACATTGATTTTTTATTATCAGTTAAATATTGCTCATTAATTATTCTATTATTTTCAACTATTTTATCTCTTGCTTTCATCATTTTATCAAAAGATGATGTTAAAAATTCATATGCTTTTTTTCCTGCAAATTTTTCAAATTTTATTTCAAAATCATTACTATTTTCAAGCATACTTTTTAATAATGGCATATGACCTAGAATATATACTATTTGTTGCAATAAGGCACATAAAATTGGAAAATATTCATTGTGTATAGATTTTATTTGTATGCCAAAATAATTATTATTTTCTTGTGGCTCATTAAATATCATTGAAATAACCAATTGTATTGCAACTTCATTCATAGCAAGTCCTTTTATATTATATGATTTAAATTCGCATAATCCCATTTGTTTTAATGTACTGTCTTGATTATTTTCTTGATTACATTGTATATAATGAAATATCTCGTGAAACATAACTTTATCTATTTTTCTTATATTTTCTTCTCCTCTTATATAAATAGAATTTGTAGAGACTATATAATTTACTTTTGTATATTTTTCTGGAATGTCTGCAATATACATATCAGCACATTTTATTTTATCATACATATTTTTTCCACTAAAATCTGTCAACATTTCTTCCATTTTTTTTGTTGTTTCTATAGCTATATATTCTACTTCTTCTTCTGTTAGTTTTCTTATTGGTTTTATATCATATCTTTTTAATTCACTATTTTTTTCCACTAGTTCCTCCAATCTAATAATTATACTTAATCATTTTTATTCATTAAATATTGTGATAATAATTTTTCTAATTTTATGAAGTCTATTGGTTTTGATATATGGTCATTCATACCTGCTTTTTGTGTATTTATAATATCTTCTGCAAATGTATTTGCTGTTGTTGCTATTATTGGTATTATTTTTGCATCTTTTCTTGGTAATCTTCTAATTTGTTTTGTAGCTTCACATCCATCTAATATTGGCATTTGTATATCCATTAATATTGCATCAAAAGTATTTTCTTTGCTTTGCTTAAATATATCTACTGCTTCTTGTCCATTTCTTGCTTTTGTTACTATTACTCCTTGCATTTCTAATATTTCTGTTGAAATATCCATATTAAGTTCATTATCTTCAACTACTAAAATCTTTCTTCCTTTTATATTCATTTTTTTTCTATTTTCTGCGTCATTATTAGTTTCTGATATTTCATCTCTTATTTCTAATGGTATAGTTGCTTTTACAATTGTTCCTTTATTTGGTTCACTTTTTATTTCTATTTGTCCATTTAGTTTTTGTATATTATTATTTACAACAGCCATACCAAGTCCTGTACCTACTATTTTTTCTGAATTAAATCTTGTTTCTCTTGCAAAAGGAGTATATATTTTATCCATAAATTCTTTACTCATTCCTATACCATCATCACAAACTAGTAATTCATATTTCGAAATAAATTTTCCTTCTAGTTCTGTTACTTCTACTACTATATTGCCTTTTTCTAAAGTGTATTTTAAAGCATTTGAAACAAGGTTATTAACAATTTGTCTAACTTTTCCCCAATCGCCTAATACATATTTATTTTTTATATTATATATAACTTTAAATTTTTTATTTTGAATTTTAGCTTCTTCTTCGAAAATTGATAATGTTTCTTTTAATAATTTTTCTATGTCAAATTCTATTTTAGTCACACTATCAATACCTTCTTCCATTTTTGAAACTTCTAATATGTTATTTATAATATCTAATAATTGTCTACTTGAAATATTTATTTTGTCTAAATAACCTATCAATTTTTCTCTATTATTCACTTGTTCTTTGGATAGATTAGAAAGATTGATAATGGCATTAAGTGGTGTCCTCATATCATGTGACATATTTGCAAAAAAAGTATTTCTTGATTTTACTGCCAATTCTGTTGCTTCCATTGAATCTCTTATAATTTGTATTTGCTCTAGTTCTCTTTCCTTTTCATCATTTATATCTCTAAAAGCTAATACTACTTCATTATCTTTATCTTTTATATCTTTTTCATCATATAACATTTGCATATTAAACCATCTTTCCTGATTATTTAATATACGTTTAAAATCTCCACCAAAACTTTTTACATTTTTATTTACTAGTTTTTGCATATTACTAATTGAAAATGTGTCTTTAAATTCTTCATATGCTTCTTTTTCTATAATTGTTTCTATACAATTCATAAATAAATCATAGTTTCCAGTCTTTGGAATAGATGCTGTCATATAAGCAGATCCTTTTAACATTGCATATGTACCTTTTTTTAAATCTATTAAATATAAAGCATAATATGCATCTCCTAATGCTTTTGTAATTCTATTATATAACTCTTGTTTTTTGTTAGAATTTCTTTCTGTTATAATCAAATATATGATTAATATTATAAATATTGAAATAGCTCCAAAATATGCAAATGAGATACTATCAGTTCCTCTTAATAAGTAATTAAATGGAATTGTAATTATAAAACTCCAATCTGTTGAAGTTTGAGCATAATATACACCTCTTTTTTCTCCATTTTCATCTATTAAATATGTTTCAGCTTCTGCATATTTTCCCTCGTTAATTCCTTTAAATAAATCATAAATTCTATCTTTTAATTTTTCTTTATCATAATTTAAGCTACCCATTTCAATATGTATAGCATTCCCTTGTGAGTCACAAACATAATAACGTGCACCTTCTGGTAAATTTTCTATTCCTGGCCAGTTTGCTATTTGGTCTATATATAAATTTAGTGAAATGACATCATTACTTGAATTTGTTTTAGTTACAAAACTAATAATTTTTTCCTTTGTAATACTATTTTCGTAAATATCTGTTACTTCCATTTCACCATTTGAATTAATTGCTTTACTATACCATTCACTATCTTTGTAGTTATCAAAGCTTTCTTTTATCTCATCATTATATATGTATAATCTATTATTTTTTACAACATACATGTCTACCTTATTTAATGATGTAATTTGCTTAAATCTATTGTAAATTTCTTCTGTTCTTTCTATATTAATATTACCAGTATTATTTATTTCTTCTGACATTGATTTTAATAAATCTTTATAATTAGAAATATATGACTTTTCTTCTAGTGTAACAAGATTATTTGCTATATCTTCTCCTAGCATTTGGGCATTTTCTAATAATTGTTTATCAGCTACATATATTAAAAAACTAGCTATTATAATACAAACAATTAAGAAAACTATTGTTAATATAAAACCTTTTCTTTGTTTTAACATTTTTAATCCCATTCCTTTCCATGTAATTATTTTTCGACCTTTTTCTTTTCTTTTACTTTAGTTATTATATAATAAAACGCTTAAAATATCAATAATTTAGCTATTTTTTGTGCTTATATTGCTATTATTTTATTCTATTTATTTACTTTTTTAAGATTTTATTTTTACAAAATCTTAAAAGAATATTACATTTTCTTTTCAAATATTACATTTTTATTACATTTTTGTTACAAAAATGTTGACATTTGTATTTTTTTATTCTATAATTAACTTATATATAGATTTTTTACTTAAGATTTTTTTGATTTACGATGGATAAAAGGAGTTGATTAATATGAATACACAAGAAGAATTATATCCAAAAGTTAATTGTTTAGCTTTAACAGTTAGAAAAGAACATAGATTAATGGTTATAAATAAAGTTACAAGAAAAACTTTTAGTATTTCTTGGAAAAGTATTTTATATGCATTTTTATTAACAGTTGTAAATATATTTGTTTAGTTTTATAATATATATATAGTATATGCTTCACTATTAATGTGAAGCTTTTGTTTTAATACTATTTATTATTTTTCATATATTTATTTAAGGGAGGATGTTATGGGAAAGCATTTTAAGGGGAAAGAAAAAAAGATATCTAACAAAAAAGAAAAAACTAATGAGAAAAAAAATATTATTACCAAAAAATTAATTTTAAAACTTTTAGTTTTTATAGCTATATTTTTATTAGCATTATTTTCTATTTCTTATTTTGCAAGTAATAAAGTTTTGGTTAATCTTTCTGAAAAACAAGATAGTAATTCTAATACTATTTCTTCTAAAGATTTAGTAGATGGTGCTACTACTTCAAATGTTAAAGATAGCTCTAATGTTTTATCTCAAGAAAAAGAAGTAGCAAATTTAGAAGGAATTTTATTAAAAAATTTAATTGTTAATTTTAATAATGATGTTACTATAATTAAGTTTGATTTAGTTAATAATTCATCTAATATTACGCCAACATTTAATTTTAATTTTTCATTACTTGATAAAGAAGGAAATGTTTTAACAACTTTTACATTGGCTACTAAAAAAGATCTTTCATCTTCTGATACAGAAGCATTTTCTTTACTATCTTCTAGAGATTTAACAGATTCTTTTGATTATACTATAGAAAAAATAGATTAAATTTAGAATTTATATTGATTATATTTTTTAGGGTATAGGAAATTTTGATATTTCCTATACCCTAAAAAAATCCAACTTATTCATTTAAGTTGGATTTTTTATTTTGTTTTTATTTTGCAAAATAACTTACATTTACAGTTGATCCTGCTGGTACTTTTGTTAAGTCTATATAATATCCATTTGTTTCATTACCAACTAAAACTCCTGCTGCAATTGCTTCTTGGCATGATGTATATCTTAATGTTCCTGCTGTTAATGTAAATGTTTTTGATATATTAATATCTGGTAAGTTTGCTTTTCCTGCGCTTATTTCAGTACTTGATATATTCCATGTTATTGGGTCTTTTGGTACTGAACTATTAATTACTTCATTTAATATTTTTGTTAGTTCTTCTGCACTCATATTTTTTACATATGAACCATCTGCATAACTATAATTTGTATAAGGATTTGTTGTTACTGTTACTCTATCCCATCCACTACCATAATATCCTTGTGAGAAGCATTTATATAAGTTATTTTCATCAGTACCTTCTCGTTTATTTTTTAATACATTCATATTAGTTTGTGTTGGATTTAATATTGCTTTTGCATAATTATCATCTGATGATATTCCTTGACCTATTGTGTACATTTTAGCACTATTTTCTCCTGCATTTGCCCCATAATATGCTGTTGTTACAGCTCTCTTATAGTAATTTGCAGATAAGATTGTATAATATGCACATTTAGCTGGTGTAGTATTTCCTGTTCCTTCTCTTTCCGCACTACTTACATTTTTATAAGTTTCTGTATAATATGTAGGTAAACCATCTGAAATTAATATTATTACTGGTGCACGTGTTACTGTTAATCCATTTACAGTTACAGTCTTATTTGAACTATTTATTAATGTTTTAGCACCTAATTCTATACCTCTTTGTGTATATGTTCCACCATCGAAAGCTCTTGATTTTGTCCTTTGACCTGATACTGTTGTTTTTAATTCGTTATCTGATACTTTTAAGTATTTGTTATCTCTGCTTGATTCTGGTGTATATCTATCTAATTCTAGCAATACATTTGCTTCAGTATCATTTTTTTCATATATACCACTAAATCCTACTACTGCTACTCTGTTGTCTTTATTTGCTTCAAATATTGTTTTCATTGCACTATTTACTGCTGATACCATATTTGTATCTTTGTTACCATTCATCATACTAGCCGATGTATCTAGAACAAATACTACATCCATAGGTACTTTTGCTGTTGTACTTGTTGGTTCAAAGTTCTCTACTATTGTTCCTGTTGGTTTTTTGTATGTATTTGTTATTGTTAATTCGCCTTTATTATTTGTTGTGCAATTTGAAACTGTATAATTATTTTCATATCCAGTTGGTAATGTTTCTGTTACTTTATATGTTATAGGATTTCCGTTTATATCTTCTGCTGGAATGTTATTCCATTCTGCTTTCCATCCATTTCCACTATTTAATGTAACTGGGTCTCCTACATTTGTTCCATCTGCTTTTTGTAATTGTACAGTTATAGACGCTGGTCTTAATGATTCATATCCTTCATCAGCCCATACTTTTACAAATGATTTGCTTGTTGTTTCTGGTATATATTCTGTTGGTGTTGTTTCATCATCTCTATCATTATATGTTACACCTTCAAATTTTCCTGTTGCATTTGCTTCATTTACAAAGTCTTTATTTCCTAAAACATCACTTCTTGTTAATTTGTATGAAACTATTACTGTTATTTCTTCATTTGGTTGTAATGTAATGTCATTTCTTCCTAGTAGATTTGTATTTGCATTTACTTCTGTTCCTTTTGTACTTATTGTAATTCCCTCTTCTACTAGTCTTTCTGGTAATTGTACATCTTCTACTTTTACTTTTTTAGTATCTGTTATATTTACTTCTGATAAATCTACATTTCCATTATTTTTAGCTACAATTTCATATTTTATTGTATTGTCTTTTTCTAGTTTAATTGTATCTAAATATTCTGGATCTGTTATCTCTGTACCATTTGTTAATACTATTGAATCAACATCTTTTTGTACATCAATACTTGGTTGTTTTAAAGTATTTGTTATGTTATTTCCATTTATTGTAGTTATATATCCTTCTACTGCATTTTCAGAAATACTATAACTATATTCGTGTCCGTCAGTTAAGTCATATTTTGGTAGGTTAGTAAATGAATAATCTACTGTTCCGTTTTTTAATTCTTTAGTTTCAACAATTGTTCCATCTCTTAATAAGTTAACTTTTATTGTTGGATATGTTGTAACTCCAGGTGCTACCCAAGTTTTTGTTCCTGAGATTACTACAGTATTATCTTGTTCTATTACATTTTTAAAGTCTTTTCCATTTTGTTCTGTTGTATATCCGTCAACTTTTATTTCTTTTACTTCGTATTCATATTCTTTTCCTGTTTCTAGATTATATTTTGGTAATCCTGCAAAAGTATAACTTCCGTTTCCTGTAACTGTTGTTTCTTTTACTTTTACTTTATCTCTATATAGTTCGATTGTTGCTGTTAATGTATTTACATCTTCTACTGGTGTTACCCATGTTTTGCTTCCTTCTATTGTTACATCTTCTTTTTGTTCTATTACATTTGTGAAGTTTGTTCCATTTTTATTTGTTGTATATCCAGCAACTGCTTTTTCTTCTACTCTGTATTGATATTCTTTTCCTGTTACTGGATCATATTTATCTAAGTTATCAAATGTATATTTGTTGTTACCAATTACTGTTCTTTCGTCTATTTTTACATCGTCTCTATATAACTCGATTGTTGCTGTTAATGTATTTACGTCTTCTACTGGTGTTATCCAATTTTTCTCGCCTTCGATAGATATTTTTACTTGTTCTATTTTATTTGTAAAGTTTTTTCCATCTTGTATTGATTCATATCCAGCAACTGCTTTTTCTTCTACTCTGTATTGATATTCTTCCCCTGTCTCTAAGTCATATTTCTCTAGGTTGTCAAATTTATATGAGCTATTTCCTTTAACTGTTGTTTTAGCATAAAATTTATCATTTCTATATAGTTCAATTGTTGCTTCTAGTGTACTTACATCTGTTACTGGTGCTATCCATGTTTTGTTTCCTTCAATTGATATTTTTTCTTGTTCTATTCTATTTGTAAAGTTTTTGTCATTTTGTTCTACTGTATATCCATCAACTTTTACTTCTTTTACTGTGTATACATATTCTTTTCCTGTTTCTAGATTATATCTTGGTAATCCTGCAAAACTATATTTTCCGTCTCCTGTAACTTTTGTTTCATCTATTTTTACACCATCTCTATATAGTTCGATTGTTGCTTCTAATGTATTTATATCTTCTACTGGTGTTACCCAAGTTTTACTTCCACCTATTGTTACATCTTCTTTTTGTTCTATTCTATTTGTAAAGTCTTTGTCATTTTGTTCTACTGTATATCCATCAACTTTTACTTCTTTTACTGTGTAT
>CAMMMI010000060.1 GCA_946497905.1 uncultured Clostridium sp. | reverse complement strand
TAAAAAGTAAAAGTAAATTAAAAAGTAACTATAAAAAGTAAAAGTAAATTAAAAAATAACTATAAAACCTAAAAGTAGATACAAAAATAATTATAAAAATTAAAATAAATTTGACATTATAAATTAAAAAAACTATAATAAAAACAGTTAAAAATTCAATAAAATATAAATAATATTAAAGAATAAATGAATAAAACAAATAAAAAAATTCATTTATGGAAAGAGGAGGAAACCAAATGGAAGAGAAAATTTTAATTTTTGGACATAAAAATCCAGATACAGATTCAATTTGTTCAGCAATGGTGAAACAAAGACTAAACAGAAGAATGGGATATACAAAATGTTATGCAGGAAGATTAGGAAATTTGAATAAAGAAACAAAATATGTTTTGAACTATTTAAATTTAGAAGAGCCTGAATTGATTGAAAAAGTAGAAGAAGGACAAGAAGTAATTTTAGTAGACCATAATGAATTTAATCAAAGTGCAGAAGGGATAGAAAAAGCAAAAATAATCGGAGTGATAGATCATCATAGAATTGCTAATTTTGAAACTTCAGAACCATTATATTATACAGCAAGACCATATGGATGTACTAGTACAATTTTATATAAAGAATATAAACAAAGAGGGCTAGAAGTAAATAAAGAAGAAGCAATACTAATGGCAAGTGCAATTATATCAGACACATTATTATTAAAATCACCAACAACTACAGAACATGACAAAAGAGCATTAGAAGAATTAGGAAAAATAGCAAATATTAATATCGAAGAATATGGATTAGAAATGCTAAAAGCAGGAACAGATTTAGATGATTTTTCAGCAAAAGAATTAATCAATTTAGATGCAAAATCATTAAACAAAGAAAATATTAAATATGTAATTGCACAAGTAAATACTGTAAGTATTGAAGATGTTCTAAAAAGACAAAATGAATTAGAAGAGGCTATAGAAGAAGAAATAAAAGAACAAGAATTAGATTTATTTGTATTAGCTATAACAGATATCCTAAACAGCAATTCAGAAATATTAGTATTAGGAAAAAAATCAGATATAGTTGAAACAGCATTTAATGTAAAATTAGAAAATAATAGAGCATTTTTAGAAGGTGTAGTTTCAAGAAAGAAACAATTATTACCAAATATAGATAAAAACATATAACACAAAGGAGAGATATAATGAATCCAAAGGTCAAAGAAGTGTTGGAATGGGTATATTGCATAATTATTGCTTTAGTACTAGCAATGCTATTTAGATATTTTATAGGAACACCAACAATAGTTCAACAAGAATCAATGAAGCCAACATTAATTGAAGGTCAAAGACTATGGTTAAATAGATGGGGAAGAACAACAAAAACTTTACCTCAAAGAGGGGAAATAATAACTTTTGAAGAACCAGCCAAATTAGAATATAAACAAAGCGAAATAGACGAAAGTAATCCAGTAGCTAAATATAAAGAAAGAAGCGGATTTAATTGGTTTGTACATAACTTTTTAGAAATAGGGAAAAGAAGTTATATAAAAAGAGTTATAGCACTACCAGGAGAGCATGTAGAAATAAAAGATGGAGCTGTATATATAAATGATAAAAAACTTGATGAACCATATTTGCAATCTGGAGTAGTTACAGATTTGCTAGGTAGTGGAGTAGGATTTTCAGATTTTATAGTGCCAGAAAATTGTGTATTTGCAATGGGAGATAATAGAAGTCACAGTACAGACTGTAGAGCATTTGGATGCATACCATTAGAAAAAATAGAAAGTACAGTCGCAATAAGAATATGGCCATTAGATAAATGGGGCGAAGTTGAATAACAAGGAGTATTCAAATGTTTGAAAAGATATTAGGAAATCAAAAAATAAAAGAAAGATTAGAAAAATTAATACATGAACAAAGAATATTGCATAGTTATCTATTTATAGGAATTGAAGGAATAGGAAAAAGACTAATAGCAAAGGATTTTGCAAAAGGAATATTATGTATAAATGAGACAAAATATTGTAATAATTGCAAATCATGTATTGAATTCAACTCAAACAATAACCCTGATTTTTCATATATAGAACCAGATGGAAATAATATCAAAATAGAGCAAATAAGAGAAATGCAAAAAAGGATACAAGAAAAACCAATCATTTCACAAAAAAAAGTATATATAATAGATAATGCAGATAAAATGACACAAGAAGCACAAAACTGTTTATTAAAAACATTAGAAGAACCGCCAGAATTTGCAACAATTATCTTAATAGGTTCAAATGAAAACGCATTTCTAAGTACAATAAAATCAAGATGTATGATACTACATTTTATGCCAATTAGTAATGAAGAAATATCTAATTATTTAAAATTAAACCACGGAATAGAAAATATAAATAATGATATATTAGATACTTTTGAAGGAAGTATTGGAAAAGCAATAAAATTAAAAGATAGGCAAGAAGAGTATTTAAAAATAAAAAATATTATTGATAACTTAGAAAAAACAGATTTAATAGAAACAATAAATCAATCAGAAATATTATACAAATCTAAAGAAGAAATAACAGAATTTTTAGATTATATAAATATACTCTTACTAAAGAAAGCAAAAGAACAATATAAATACACAAACTGTGTTAATATTGTGGAAAACACAAAGAAAAGAATACGTCAAAATGCAAATTATGATATGTGTATAGACAATATGCTATTTAATATGTGGGAGGAAATAAATTGAAAAATATAATAGGAGTAAGATTTAAGAAATTAGGAAAAATATATTTTTTTAATCCTAAAGGATTGCGAATAAGAAAAGGCGATAAAGTTATTGTAGAAACAACTCAAGGAGAAGAATATGGAGAAGTCGTAATACCAAATAGAAGGGTTGAAGATGACAAAATTGTAACACCTTTAAAAAAAGTAATAAGAATAGCTACTTATAAAGATCATAAACATTTCAATGAATGTAAGAGAATAGAAAAAGACGCATTTAATATATGTCAGAAAAAAATAAAACAACATAAATTAAACATGAACTTAACTGATGTTGAATATAAATTTGACAATAGCAAAATCTTATTCTATTTCACAGCAGATGGAAGAGTAGATTTTAGAGAATTAGTAAAAGACTTGGCTTCAATATATAAAATAAGAATAGAATTAAGACAAATAGGAGTTAGAGACGAAGTAAAACGAATTGGTGGAAATGGCGTGTGTGGTAGAGAATTATGTTGTTGCACATTTTTAAGTGATTTTGAAGCAGTATCAATAAAAATGGCAAAAGAACAAAATGTATCTCTAAATCCATCAAAAATATCTGGAAATTGTGGTAGATTAATGTGTTGCTTAAAATATGAAAATGATGTATATGAAGAAAAATTAAAGCAATTACCTCATCTAGGAGCAATAGTAAAGACAAAAGACGGAGAAGGAGAAATAGATAACCTAGAAATATTAAAAGAAAAAGTAAGAGTAAAGATAAAAGATGGAGAAGGATATTTTTATAAAAAATATGATGTAAAAGACATAGAAGTTATAAAAGATGTAGAAGTAGAAAAAATTGATGAAGAAGAAATAGAACATCAAAAAGAATTAGAGGAATTAGAAAAACTAGAAAAATTAGAAAAAGAACAAGTAGAGAATGAAGAATAAAAAGATGTAATTCAAGGAGGTGAAAAAAATGGCATATAAAATAACAGATAAATGTATATCATGTGGGGCTTGTGCAGCAGAATGTCCAGTAGGATGCATATCACAAGGAGATGATAAATTTGTAATAGATGCTTCAGCATGTATATCATGTGGTACATGTGCAGGAGTTTGTCCAGTAGAAGCACCAGAAGAAGAATAGGGATTTTAGGGACGGGGCTCTAAATCCCCATATATTAAGGATTTGGTGCCCAATCATTACCCAAAGTAAAATCACAAGTAAAATTTTTTTCATGTAAAAATGAAATTATAAGCAAATTTATTTTCATATAAAAATAAAAATTAATTTTTTTAAAATTTATTTCTAATATTGTTATTTCAATTTTATATTAAAATCAAAAATCAATTTCAATAATTAGATTATATCAATTTATTCATTTTATAAAAATAGATAGGAGTGATGCTATTGCCAAGAATAGCAAGAGAAAATATAAAATCAAACTTTATTCATATCGTAACTGAAGGAATTGAAAAGGAATTTATATTTTATAAAGATGACTATAAAAATGTATATATAAACCTTTTAAAGAAATATATTAATGAATTAAAAAATTTAAGATTAGTAGCATATTGTGTAATGTCTAATCATGCACATATATTGATACATATGCAAGAAACAAATGAGCTAATTAAAGCAATGAGAAAGATAAATACGGCATATGCAATCTACTATAATAAAAATGAAGAAAGAGTAGGATATGTATTTGCAAATAGATATTATTCTCAACCCATAAAAGATGAAAAACATTTATTTACATGTATAAAATACATTCATGAAAATCCAATTAAAGCGGGATTAGTAAAAAAGCCAAACGAATACAAATTTTCATCTTTTAATGAATTTTATGGAAATAAATTAGATAAGAAGGTTGCAAAAATAATATTTGGAACAGAAAATTATTTAAAAGATTTCTATAATATAAAAATCGATGAGAATATAGATATTATTGATATTTCAAAAGAAAGAAATAATCTTAATGAAAGCAAACAAAAAATTGAAATTTTAATTAGCAATTTTTGCAAAGAATATAAAGTGAATTTAAATCAAATAAAATCATCAAATCAGTTAATTCTAAAATTTAAAGAATATTTAAATCAAAATTCCAAAATTACAAATAAAACCATATGTGGTATATTAGGAATAGGAAAAAATAGAATAAAGTGGATAGAAAAAAATAAAAAATGAAATAGGGATTTTAGGGACGGGGTAAGAATCCCTATATTTTGTTCTGATATATTCACATTTTTACTATAAAAATTTTTTAATCATGTTTTAGATTCAACTACAAAACTAATTTGCATTAAATTAATTATGGATTACATTTACTACACGCGGTATATCCTTTTGATTTAGCTTCACTTAAAGAGATAGCTATTTTACTTTTTCTTAAATAAGAACAAGAAGCAGAATGATATTTGCTTCCTGTATTTGTAATATATACAGTATAACTTTGATTATTTGTAGTACTTATTGTAGAAGTTTCACTGGATGATTTTGAGCTGTTTGTTAAAGAAGAATCGGTAGAAGTAGAAGAATTTTGAACTTCAGGACTAGAAGATACAGTAGATGCATTTTCTAATTCATCTACTTTAGTAGTTAATTCATTTTTTTCATTTTCTAAAGTTTGCTTTTCTTCTTCTAATGTAGATTTTGCTTTCTGCAAAAGCTGGTTTTCTTCTTTCAAATTTGTAATTTGTTTTTCGTTATATTCTAATTTGTCATTTAATTCCGTTATTTTATTTTCATATTGTGTTACATCAACAGGATTAGTATATGCACAAAAGGCACAAAATAGTAAAAATGATAATATAATAATAGATATATTTTTGCCATTTAATATAAATTTAAAAAATTTATTGTTTTCTTTCAAAGTTTGAATTTTTTCTTTTATAGATTCCTTTTTTAATGCTTCATCTTTAGCCTTTTTTGTTTTATCATTTTTATTCAATAGTGTTTTCCCCCTTTATTAATGAGTAAATAGGGATTTAGAGCCCCGTCCCTAAAATCCCTATTCCTAAAAATCACAATTTTTTGGTGTTCTTGGAAATGGTATTACATCACGAATATTTTGCATACCTGTTAAATACATTAAAGCTCTTTCAAAACCTAAACCAAAACCAGCATGTTCACAGCTACCATATTTTCTTAAATCTAAATACCAAGAGTATTCATCAAGAGGCATGTCCAATTCTTTCATACGAGCAATTAACTTATCATAATTTTCTTCTCTTTGGCTACCACCTATAATTTCTCCAATTCCAGGAGCTAGAAGATCAGTTGCAGCAACTGTTTTATTATCAGGATTTTGTTTCATATAAAAGGCCTTTATATCTTTTGGATAATCTGTAACAAATACAGGTTTTTGAAATATTTTTTCACATAGATATCTTTCATGTTCTGTTTGCAAATCAACACCCCAAGAAACTTTATATTCAAATTCATCATTATGTTTTTCAAGTTCTTTAACAGCGTCTGTGTAACTTATTCTGGTAAAATCAGAATTTATTACATTATGCAATCTATCTAATAATCCTTTATCAACAAAATTATTAAAGAATTCCATTTCTTCAGGACAATTTTCAAGAACATATGTAAATATATATTTTATCATATCTTCTGCTAAATCCATATCATCTTCTAAATTAGCAAAACAAATTTCAGGTTCTACCATCCAAAACTCTGCAGCATGTTTTACTGTATTAGAATTTTCAGCTCTAAATGTAGGACCAAAAGTATATACATTTCTAAAAGATTGAGCATATGTTTCAGCATTTAATTGACCACTAACTGTTAAATGAGCTGGCTTTCCAAAAAAATCTTGAGAAAAATCAATATTTCCATCATCTGTTTTTGGTACATTATTTAAATCAAATGAATTAACATTAAACATTTCACCAGCACCTTCTGCATCACTTGATGTAAGGATAGGAGTATTTACATACACAAAGTTTCTTTCTTGAAAAAATTTGTGGATACTGTATGCTAAAACACTTCTTACACGAAAAACAGCACTAAATGTATTAGTTCTAGGGCGTAAATGAGCAATTGTTCTTAAATATTCAAAAGAATGCCTTTTCTTTTGAAGAGGATAATCAGAATCACATAAACTCAATATTTCAATATTAGTTGCATGAATTTCAAAAGGTTGTTTAGCATTTTCAGTTATTAATAATTTTCCAGTTACACTTATAGATGAACTAATTGATAATTTACGAATATCTTCAAAATTATTTAATTCATCATTAAAAACAATTTGAACATTTTTAAAAAAAGAACCATCATTTAATTCAATAAAACCAAAAGTTTTAGAATCCCTTAAAGTTCTAACCCATCCATTTAAATTTATAATTTCATTTTCATAATTTTTTGTATTTCTATATAAATCTTTTACTAATAATTTTTCCATAGAAAACCTCCTAATATTATATAAAAAAAATACCCTTGCAAAAATGCAGGGACGAATAATTTATCCGCAATGCTACCCAGCTTGAAAAGATTATATAATATAAAGAATAATGTGTCAATAAAATTGTAACTTTTTTATTCAATAGAAAGTAACCTTTAATGCTACGGATATAGCTACACACAATTTTATTAACGTAAAATTAGCACAAATCAAATTTGAGGAAAGCCTAAGTGAAAATTCAAAATGCAGTTGTATTGATGACTTTCCAATTTGTTCCATATTTTAAATCTAATCAAAGATTTTAGTCGATTTATTCTTTTTATTTATAGGTATCAAAAACAAAGCACCAATAATTATAGGAAGATAGAAAGTGTATAATCTCCAAAATAAAATTGACATATTGATAGTTCCATTTTTAAATATAGATTGAAATAATACTAAAAATCCACCTTCTGCACCAATTCCTGCACCAGGAGTAGGAATAAAAGTCATAAGTAATAGTAAAAATGCTTGGACAGGTATAATTTGCCAAAAATTAACACCAAAATTACCAAAAGCTCTATACACCATATATGTAATAGAATAATATGCAAAACTTTGAACACAAGCTGTTATAAATATTTTTAAAACCATTTTCTTTTCTGATTTCATTATATTAAATTGTTCGCCAAAATTATCAAGGCTTTTGTCAAAATTTTCTCTTATTTTTTCAGGATTTTTAAATATTTTAATTTTTCCTAATAAAGTAATTATAGGATTAGAAATAATAGTTATAACACGCTTTTTCATACCAGCCAAAATTACAACTAAAATAACTAAAATATTTATAGTAAAACCAACAACAGCAACCCAAAGAAAGTCTTTCATAATGCTAGCAAAAAAGCTAAACTGAAATAAAATAACAGCAAAGGTAAAAACAACAAGAGAAGTTTGGGTAATAATAAACTTTATAGCCATGGCAGAAAAGGAATCACTAACTCTTTTTCCAGTTTTAGTGAATTCATAGGCCTGCATAGGTTGACCTCCTGAAGAAAATGGTGTTATATTATTGAATAATTGACCAATCATAGCAACTTTAAATGAATTGGCAAATGATTGATGTGGATACAACCTTTTTATAGGTAAATGGAGGCATATAGCATCACAAATCCATTGAATAATTAAACATCCGATTCCAGCTAAAACCCACCAATAATTAACATTTTTTAGTAAATTGACAATATTATCAATACCATCAACTAATATCATATAAATAAAAAGACCAACAAAAATAATTGCCACCAAAATAAAATTAAAAATAGTAGACTTTTTATTAGTTGGTTTTACTATTTGCTCATTTTCTAAATTATCAGAAATGTTATTAATATTTTTATCATTATTTATTAAATTATCTTCCAAAATATTATCCTCCCTAAATATTTATATAAAAAAATAATATAAAAGTCAATATATGAAAAAAGAGTTAACAAAATTAATAATCTATTAGAAAACTTATTACAAATTGTCATTAAAAGCTACGGAAATATATAATTGAAACAATATATTATTAAACATTTATAATATATAACAAAAATGTAATAAAAATGTCAATAAGAAATGCAAAAAGGGAAAAGAGACTATCCCTAAGGATATAGAGAAAGGAATAAAAAATGCTAAATATAAATGATTTACAAAGAACCATAAATAAAGTAAAATATTATATATAAATAGGAGGAATGAAATGAAAAAAAGTAAAATCAGATGCATATTATTAATTATTTTAAGTATTATTCTAATAACAAGTATTGGGGTGACATTAATATATTCAATAAAAAATAAAGCATATATACAAGTTGGAAAAATAGAAAACAGCCAATCAGCAAGTGATAATGCTGAAATACCAGCTACATTAAATCAAGTTTTTTCAGGAATTGGAAGATATAATTTTAATATAGCATTGGGGACAAATACAGCATATGGTGATAATACACGTATTAGCTCAGCTGTATCAGCGGTAGGCGTTACTCAAGCTAATTATCCAGAATATATTTGTAAGCCATTATACTTAGATGAATATGGAACAGGATATCTAAAAGATACTGTTGATATTGGATATAAATATATAAGTGGAACTACTTTTGATATGTCAAAAACTGTACAATCAGTAATAGGAGGGGGAGGAAACTCTTCAAAAAGTGAATTAAAAGATAATGGCGGAACTATAAAAGCAGCATATCTAGTAGTTTCAGCAACAACAGGATTAATTAGCAAAGAAACAAATAGCTATGGAACAGATACTCAATATGAAGTGCCAAGATATCCAAATTTATTAAATACATATCCAATGACATTAATAGGTCCTAAAGGGGATAGTGTAACTCCACAACTAGAGTTATTTCAAGATGGATCAGGAGTTAGGACAAGTGGATATGTTGATGTAACTGAATTTGTAAAAGAACAAGGATATGGAAATTATATAGGAAAAGATATACCATATTTAGATATAAGACCAGGACTAAATGATAAAGGACAAGGAGTAGGAACATCAGAAGACAAATTTGCTTCATGGAAATTGATTGTAATAGAAGAAAATGAAGAAAATGATATAAAGTCCATAAACTTAAAATTAGGAGGAGTTCAAACTAAAGGTACAACACAAGATAAAATAGATGTACAAATAAATAGAGAAGGAGTTAGTATAAAAAAAGACAATCCTAAAGGGCAATTATTAATTAGTGTTGAAGGAACAGAAAATAGTGGACAAGTAACATTTGATGGAAATCCATTAACAGGAGAATCAAGAACAGATGGTAAATTTTTTATAGCAAGACCAGAAATAAATGGTGAAGTTATGAATATAGCTAGATATCCTGTTATTAGAGGAGAATATGAAGATTACAATACAGATTTAATATTAGCAAATATTTCATCAGAAGAACAACCATATATAAGTGCAACTCTTCCATCAGGTAGTTCAAAAGTAGATATGGAAATTGTCAATAATACAAATGCAACAGTATTTTTGGTAAATGCATTAGGATTAAGTTCAGATATAGAAACACCAATTTATACAACAGAAATTACACATAAACCTTCAGAAGGATTTACAGAACTTTTGCAAGGTGGAAATGTAGATATAACACTAAAAGTAACAAATACAAGTAAAGAAGAATTATCTGGACTTCATGGAGGAAAAACATATTTCACAATAGATGAAGATATCTTATTAGACAACTCAACAGCAAAAGCATATTTTACAGATGAAAATGGAGAAAAAGTAGAACTACCATCTAATATGTATAAAATAGAAGGAAATAAAGTAACAATAGATTTTGGGGAAAATAGTGAGGCGATATCTCAAAAAGGAGATTATATAATATTTACTATTACAGGCAGAAACAAAGTAAAAAAGGATAATTATATTTCAAGTTCATACACAGACGGAAATTTGATAACAGAAAATGGGGAAAAAATAGATATATTATTGGAGAAAATAACATCAGGGGAAGACAGTTACAATGTGGATAAAAATTATTCACAAGATATCATAATAAATAAAATATGGAAAGATAACGAAATACAAGCAAAAAGAAGACCTGAAAGTTTAGTACTAGTAGTAAAAAAAGAAAACAATGAAGAAGTAATAAGACAAGAGATTACAAAAAATAATGTAGTAGCAGGAACAACAAATCAATGGGCAATAACAATAAAAGATTTACAAAAATATGATGATAATGGACAAGAAATTAAGTATATTGTAGAAGAAAAAGAAAAAAATCAAGGGGACTTAGGATTTTATCAAGTAGAAGAAAATAATGTAGAAATAAAAGACAATCAAGCAACAATAAGAAATACATTTGTAAATAAAGAAGAAACAAGAAACATAAAAATAACAAAAAACTGGCTAGACAACAATAATAT
>CAMMMI010000059.1 GCA_946497905.1 uncultured Clostridium sp. | reverse complement strand
AAATGGTTAAGAAAACAGATAGAAAAATGGAAAGAACAAGAAGACATATTCGTGTAAGAAGAAAAATATCTGGAACAAGTGAAAGACCAAGATTATGTGTATATAGAAGCAATAGTAATTTATATGTACAAATAATTGATGATGTTGCTCAAAAGACTTTAGTTCAAGCTTCAACATTAGATAAAGAAGTAAAAACAAAACATTCTAATAAAGAAGCAGCTAAAGAAGTAGGAGCATTAATAGCTAAAAGAGCTCTTGATAAGAAAATAGACACAGTCGTTTTTGATCGTGGTGGATATATATATCATGGAGTAGTAAAAGAATTAGCAGAAGCAGCAAGGGAAGGCGGATTAAAATTCTAATAAAAAAAGGAGGGAAAACTTAAACCAATGGAAGAAAAGAACGAATTAAAAGAAAAAGTTGTTGCTATTAACAGAGTTGCAAAAGTTGTGAAAGGTGGTAGAACTTTTAGATTTAGTGCAGTTGTTGTTGTAGGCGACGAAAATGGACATATTGGTGTAGGAAATGGAAAAGCATCAGAAGTTCCAGATGCTATAAAAAAAGCTATTCAAGATGCTAAAAAGAATTTAGTAGAAGTACCAGTTGTTGAAACAACTGTACCACATGAATATGTAGGAACTTTTGGAAGTGCAAAAGTTATGTTAAAACCAGCTGCTATAGGTACTGGAGTTATAGCTGGTGGAAGTGTTAGACCAGTACTAGAATTAGCAGGGTACAAAAATATAAGAACAAAAGTTATAGGAACAAATAATCCTAGAAACGTTGTTTATGCTACATTAGAAGGTTTAAAATCTATGCAAACAGTAGAACAAGTAGCTAAAAAAAGAGGTAAAAAAGTAGAGGACATATTATAAAATATATAAAATTAACAGGAGATATACTAAATGAAAAAATCACATAGACTTAAAACAAAAAATATTTATTAATTTTAAGTTAAGTGCCAAGAGGTAATTGTGTGTCCCCTGACATTAAAAAAAGGAGGGAAAACCGTAATGAAGCTAAATGAATTAAAACCAGCTGTAAGTAAGAAGAAAAGAAAAGTAGTAGGTCGTGGAATGTCATCTGGTAATGGAAAAACATCAGGAAAAGGACATAAAGGACAAAAAGCAAGATCAGGTGGTGGAGTAAGAAGAGGTTTCGAAGGTGGTCAAACACCATTATATAGAAGATTACCAAAAAGAGGATTTACTAATATACATGCTAATACATACACAGAAGTAACATTAAAAATGCTAAATAAATCAAAAGCAACAGATGTTACAGCTGAAACTTTATTAGAAGAAGGAATTATCGGAAAAATAAATGATGGAATCGTAGTATTAGCTACAGGAAAATTAGAAAAAAAATTAAATGTAAAAGCTAAAAGATTTACAGCAAAAGCAAAAGAAGAAATTGAAGCTTTAGGCGGAAAGGCAGAGGTGATATAATTGTTTAAAACAATAAAAAATGCTTTAAAAACACCTGATGTAAGAAAAAGATTAATATATACTTTAATATTAATAGTAGTATTTAGATTAGGGTGCTATATTACAGTACCAGGAGTAGACAGTATAGCATTAAATGAAGCAATGGGAAATACACAGGGAATAGCAGGATTAATAGATATGATCTCTGGTGGAGCGTTTTCAAGATTTTCTGTTTTTGCAATGTCAATAAGCCCATATATCACAGCATCAATTGTTATACAATTGTTAGCAATGATAATACCATCTTTAGAAAGATTAACTAAAGAAGGTGGAGAAGAAGGAAGAAAGAAGATAAATAGATATACTAAAATTTTAACTATAGTATTAGCATTAGTTGAAGCAATAGGAATTTATTTATCATATAGATCAGCAGGAATATTTGTTGATGACTCATTCTTAACAGGAGCATTAGTAGTAGCAGGTTTAGTAGCAGGAACATCAATACTAATGTGGTTAGGAGAACAAATTACAGCAAAAGGAATTGGAAATGGAATTTCATTATTAATTTTCATAGGTATTATTTCAGGATTACCAAGTTTAGTAACAACAATATGGGGATTAATAATGCCACAAGCAGGATTCAGTACAACAGGACTATTAACATCAATAGGAATTATAATAGGTGCAATAATTTTAATAGCAGGAGTTGTATTTGTACAACAAGCTGAAAGAAGAGTACCTGTTCAATATTCTAAAAAAGTTGTAGGAAGAAAAATGGTAGGTGCACAAAATACACATATTCCATTAAAACTTGCTATGGCAGGTGTTATGCCAGTTATATTTGCATCTTCATTTATGACATTTCCAGCAATGATTATACAAATATTTGTACCAGATATAGCAAATCAAACAGGATTTTTAGCAGGATTATATAATTTCTCAATAGCAACATCAACATCAAATGTACCAATTGGGTATTCTATAGCAAATGCTATTGTATATTTACTATTAATAGTAGGATTTACATTTTTCTATACTTATGCTACATTTAATCCAGCAGAAGTATCAAACAATATAAAGAAAAATGGTGGTTTTATACCAGGAATTAGAGCTGGTAAACCAACTACAGAATACTTATCATCAATAATATCTAAATTAACATGGTTTGGAGGATTCTTCTTAGCATTGATAGCAATAATTCCGATGTTATTAAGATTTACAAATTTAAATATTGCATTTGGTGGTACATCAATATTAATTGTTGTAGGAGTTGCATTAGAAACAGTTCAACAATTAGAATCACAATTAGCAATGAGACATTATAAAGGATTTTTGGAATAAAATAATTAAATATGATATAAATAGATAAAATCTAATATAAATACAACTTAAAAAAGATATATTTTTTTAACATTCTAAGAATTACATTTTTTAGAATAATATATCTAAAAATGATAGTTCCTAGAATGTTAAAAACAATGTCATTACAATAGAAAAGGTCATTTGTTCTTCAAATAAAAATAAGGATAAAAATGGTCTTTTAAATGGTTTTTATAATGTTTATAGATATATTAAAATATAATTTATATATATTAATATGTGAATATATAGTATATAACTTATATATTATATAAATATAAACATATAAATATTATAAAGATTATTTATATAATAGGATTTTAAATTTTCTATTAAATAAAAGCTTTAAAGTAAAAAGTAAAGGAGTTGTTTTATATGGTAATAATTATGTTAGGAGCTCCAGGAACAGGAAAAGGAACTGTTGCAGGAATATTAACAGAAAAATTAGAAATACCACAAGTTTCAACAGGAGATATCTTTAGAAAAAATATAAATGAAGGTACAGAACTAGGAAAAGTTGCAGATTCATACATATCAAAGGGAAACTTAGTTCCAGACGATATTACAATAGAAATAGTAAAAGATAGGTTAAAACAAAAAGATGTAGAAAAAGGATTAATATTAGATGGATTCCCAAGAACAATTAAGCAAGCAGAAGCTTTAGAAAAAATTTTAGAAGAAGAAGGTAAAAAAGTAGATATAGTTGTAAACTTAACAACACCAGAAGAAGAAATAATAGAAAGAATAGTAAATAGAAGAATATGTTCAAACCAAGAATGTAAAGCAATATATAATTTAGTATTAAATCCACCAAAAAAAGAAGGAATATGTGATAAATGTGGATCAGAATTAATACAAAGAAAAGATGACAGAGTAGATACAGTAAAATCAAGACTAGATAATTATTTTCAATTAACAAGTCCTTTAATTGAATATTATCAAAATAAAGGAGTATTAAAAACTGAAATTGTAAGTGAATCAATAAACAAATTAGGAAAAGACGTAGCAGAAGAAATAGTAGAATTGTTTAAATAGAAAAAAGGGGACGCCCTTTTTTTATGAAATAGGAAATAATATGAAACTTTAAGTTACTTAGGCTCAAAGTGAAAATAAATAACTTTTATTTTCAAAAGAAAGTTATCCTTTCCTATTGTATAAAAAATGCTTCGCACAACGGATGCACACAATTTTACATACGTAAAATTGGCACACTCATTTTTGGGCGCGTGCCCAAATTGGAGAACTGCTAGAAAGGAAGTAAAAAAAGTGGTTACGATTAAATCAAAAAAAGAAATAGAATATATGAAAGAAGCGTGCAAAGTAGTTGCATTAACATATAAAGAAATTGAAGCTAAAATAAAACCGGGAATGTCAACATGGGAGATTGATCAAATAGCTGAGCAAACAATGAGAAAATTAGGAGCTATTCCAGCAGAAAAAGGATATAATGTAGGAATAAGAGGAATACCTCCATATCCAGCAGCAACGTGTATATCTGTAAATGACGAAGTTATACATGGAATTCCTTCTAAGAACAAAATTATAAAAGAAGGAGATATCGTAAGCATTGATACAGTGGCTTTAAAGGATGGTTTTAATGGGGATGCAGCAAGAACTTTTATAATAGGAAAAGTTTCTAAAGAGGCAAAAAGATTAGTAGAAGTAACAAAACAGGCTTTTTTTGAAGGAATAAAATATGCAAAACCAGGTAATAGAATAGGAGATATAAGTCATGCAATTGGAGAATATGTTCATTCACAAGGATTTTCAGTTGTAAGGGAATTCCAAGGGCATGGAATAGGAAGAAATATGCACGAAGATCCTGGAATACCAAACTATGGTAAAGCAGGTAGAGGATTAAGATTAGAGCCAGGAATGACATTGGCTATAGAGCCTATGGTAATACAAGGAAAACACAATATTTTAGAACTAGATGATGGGTGGACAATCATAACAGAAGATGGAAGTTTATCTGCACATTATGAAAATACAATTTTAATTACAGAAAAAGAGCCAGAAATATTGACAATACTTTAAAGATGTAGTATAATTTAGTAGTTATTATACAAAATAGCGATATTTCGCACAAAAAGTAAAAAAACTCTTTATAGGAGGCGAAAAATATTGGCAAAAGAAGATGTAATTGAGGTAGAAGGAACAGTGGTTGAGGCCTTACCAAATACAAATTTTAAAGTAGAATTAGAAAATGGTCATCAAATATTGGCTCATATCTCAGGAAAACTTAGAATGAATTATATAAAAATATTACCAGGAGATAAAGTAAAAGTAGAACTTTCACCTTATGATTTAACAAGGGGAAGAATTACTTGGAGAGGAAAATAAAGTTATAAATTTTATTTTGAAATTAACCCAAATACATAAAAATAAAACTATTATATTAGTTTTAAAAATTTGAGGAGGTGCAAAAAATGAAAGTAAGACCATCAGTAAAACCAATATGCGAAAAATGCAAAGTAATAAAAAGAAAAGGAAAAGTTAGAGTTATTTGCGAAAATCCTAAACACAAACAAAGGCAAGGATAATTTTAAAAATGTTAATAACACAAATTAGGTAGCGGCTGGTAAACTATAAGTTTATGTATCAAATTTGTGTTTATATATATGTCTTGAAAATTTAAAGAGACTGGGGTAAACACCAGTGGCATTTCACCTTTAATATTTTAGGACAAACAAATAGATAATTAATTTTGGAGGTGCAAAAAAATATGGCTCGTATAGCAGGAGTAGACTTACCTAAAGAAAAAAGAGTAGAAATAGGACTTACATATATATATGGAATAGGAGTGTCAAGTTCTAGAAAAATTCTAGAAAAAACAGGAATAAATCCTGATACTAGAGTAAAAGACTTAACTGATGAACAAGTAAATAGCATAAGAAAAGCTATTGATGAATCATACACAGTTGAAGGAGACTTAAGAAGAGAAGTAGCTCTTAATATAAAAAGACTTACTGAAATAGGATGTTACAGAGGTTTAAGACATAGAAGAGGTCTTCCAGTAAGAGGTCAAAGAACTAAAACAAATGCTAGAACAAGAAAAGGTCCTAGAAAGTTGGTTAGCAAAAGCAAAAAATAAAAAAAACGATTATAATCATTTTTAAATGTGTAAAGTGATTTATAAAAAACATACATCTTGATATTTTTAATTAATTTTATAAAATAATGAAAATGTCGAGCAACAAAAAATAAAGAAGTTCACTTAATTTAAAGGAGGGAATTTTAGAAGATGGCTAGAAATGTAACAACAAAAAAAATAGCTAGAAGAAATAGAAAAAACATCGAAAAAGGTGCTGCTCATATTCATTCTAGTTTCAATAATACAATAGTTACAATAACAGATACACAAGGAAATGCAATTTCATGGGGAAGTGCAGGTGGATTAGGATTTAAAGGTTCTAGAAAAAGCACACCATTTGCAGCTGGTCAAGTAGCTGAAACAGCAGCAAAAGTAGCAATGGAACATGGATTAAAATCAGTAGAAGTATTTGTTAAAGGACCTGGAGCAGGTAGAGAAGCAGCAATTCGTGCACTTCAAACAGCAGGTCTTGAAATAAGTGCAATAAAAGATGTAACACCAATACCACATAATGGATGTAGACCACCAAAAAGAAGAAGAGTTTAATAATAATTTTAAGAATAAAAGTGTATTGGATAATAAATTTAGAAAAAAAGCTTAGCATTAATTAATACAAGGAAAAGAGCATTTTAAACTAAGGGTTAAGAATTAGTAAAAAGTAATTTTCCCGCATAAAAGAGAGAAAGGAGTAAGAATAATGGCAAGATATAAAGACGAACAATGTCGTAGATGCCGTAGAGAAGGACAAAAATTGTTCTTAAAAGGTGATAGATGTTATTCAGATAAATGTAGTATATCTAGAAGAAACTATGCACCAGGACAACATGGTCAAAAAAGAGCAAAATTGTCTGAGTATGGTACACAATTAAGAGAAAAACAAAAAACAAAAGCATATTATGGAGTTGGAGAAAAACAATTCAGAAAATATTTCGAAATGGCTTCAAATAAAAAAGGTGTAACTGGTGAAAACTTATTACAAATATTAGAAAGTAGATTAGATAATGTTGTATATAGATTAGGATTCGGAACATCAAGAGCACAAGCAAGACAATTTGTTAATCATGCACAATTTGAGGTAAATGGAAAAAGAGTTGATATACCATCTTATCTAGTAAAACCAGGAGATATTATAACAGTAAGAGAAAATAAAAAAGATAATTCAACAATAAAATTAAATGTTGAGGCATCTAATGGTAGACCAGTTCCAGCATGGTTAGAAAAAGACAGTGAAAATTTAAGTGGTAAAGTAATTAGATTAGCTGTTAGAGAAGATATAGATATTCCAATCGAAGAACATTTAATAGTAGAGCTTTACTCAAAATAATAATGTTAAACGGTAGTTACACTATTTTAACAAAATATATAAAATTTTACTTAAAGAAAAGAACTTATAAAGTTTTTAAAAGTTTGAGATATATTCTCGAATATTAGGAGGTAAAAATGATAGAATTTGAAAAGCCAAATATTGAATGTCTTGAGGTTGATGAAACAAATAATTATGCAAAATTTGTATGTGAACCATTAGAAAGAGGTTATGGAGTAACAATAGGAAATTCTCTAAGAAGAATATTACTTTCATCACTTCCAGGATGTGCCATAACAAGTGTAAAAATAGATGGGGCTTTACATGAATTTTCAACAATACCAAATGTTGTTGAAGATGTACCAGAAATAATAATTAATTTAAAAAATGTCAGATTAAAATTTGATGAAGTAGAAGAAAAAGTATTAAGAATTGATTTTAAAGGAGAAGGGGAAGTTACAGCAGGAGATATTGTTACAGATGGAACTGTTGAAATATTGAACCCAGAATTACATATAGCCACAGTATCAGAAGGTGGAAGTTTAGTAATGGAAATGACAGCTGATAAAGGTAGAGGATATAACTCAGCTGAAAAAAATAAAAAACCAAATCAAGATATATCAGTTCTTCCAATAGATTCAATTTATACACCAGTAAAAAAAGTTAACTATCAAGTAGAAAATACTAGAGTAGGACAAATGGTAGACTATGATAAATTAGTTATAGAAGTATGGACAGATGGAAGCTTAAAAGCTCACGAAGCATTAAGTTTAGCAGCAAAAGTTATGACAGGACATTTAGAATTATTTATAGATTTATCAGAGGCAACAAAAAATACACAAGTAATGATAGAAAAAGAAGAATCTAAAAAAGAAAAAGTTTTAGAAATGTCAATAGAAGAATTAGAATTATCTGTAAGATCATTTAATTGCTTGAAAAGAGCTGGCATATCAACTGTTGAAGATTTAACAAATAAATCTGAATCAGATATGATGAAAGTTAGAAATTTAGGTAAAAAATCATTTGATGAAGTAACAGCAAAATTAGCTTCATTAGGATTAAGTTTTGCATCAGAAGATGAATAAAGAAAGAGAAAAATTTAATAAGGGTTACATATATTCAATATGGGGATAGGATATATCTTGTCCTAATAGGAGTACCCCGAAGAGAGATGTGTCCCCTGACATTTAGTTAAAGGAAGGTGAAAAGAATTGGCTATAAATAGAAAATTAGGTAGAACAACAGACATAAGAATGGCAATGCTAAAAACATTAACATCAGACTTAATTATGTATGGAAAAGTTGAAACAACACTAGCTAGAGCAAAAGAAGTAAAATCAATAGCAGATAGTATTATAGCATTAGCTATAAAAGAAAAAGATAACTATGAAATGGTAGATGTTAAAGTAGTAAAAGCAAAATTAGACGAAAAAGGTAATAAAGTTACAGAATTAGTAAAAAGCAAAAATGGAAAAGAATATTTAAAAGTAGTTAAAGAAGAAACTACAGAAAAAAGACAAAAAGATATGCCATCAAGATTAAATGCAAGAAGAAAAATAATGAGAAAAGTTAACAAAGTAAAAGACAGTGAAGGAAATAAAGTAGACTTACCATCAAAATTATTTAATGAAATAGCTCCAAAATATGCAGGAAAAAATGTTGGAGGATTTACAAGAATAATAAAAGCTGGTCCAAGAAGAGGAGACGGAGCAGAAGTAGCAATATTGCAATTAATTTAAAAAATATACAAAAAATATCTAAAAGGGAGAACTTAAAAAGAACTAAATCGTTCTTTTAGTTCTTCCTTATTATAATATCTACATAAAATTTATCTTTCAATATTTGAAAAATTTTTATCATTTATTCCAATTTCTTGATTTATATTTCTTATACTGCCGTCTTTTATTTTCATCTCAATGAATCTCAATGCATCATTTTTAGTTTTACACTGTCTAGCTTTCATACCAATTCCTTGACTTTGTGTATCACATAAAATTGTGTAATGTTCTAATAAATTTGTTACATCTCTAACTTGTTTAATATTACTAACTTGACTAGGATCTGATATATTAACTTCCGAATCTGAAATCCATTCTTCTGAAAATTCAAAAATTGGTGTATGAGTACTTGAATCTATTGTTAAGTTACAAACAGGATTAAATCTGATAGGATTTATATAGTAAATATAATTTGGTTGTTTTAAAATAGCATGCTTTTTTCCTTTTGAATCTTGAATTACTTCAATATTGTCATTTCCATAAATATATGTTGAATTTTCTAATATAGTCATACCTGAACTATTACGAGCAATATAAGGATTATTGCTATCAACTGGAGCAGAAGAAGCAAAAACTCCATTTACTATTTCAGTTTCGTAATGATTGGCTCTGTCAATAGACTTTCTTAATACTCCACCTTCTAACCTGTCTGGAGCAATACTAGTTATATGCGTAATATCAATATTATTATCGACAAAAATGCTTTTTATAGATTGTCCATATTCTTTCATTAATTTAAATATTTTATTTGTTTCAGTATTTAATTTAATATCATCATTGTCTTTTCCATGATTTTGCTGTCTTTTATGTAAAAATTCTAAAGCAGTATCTATTGATTCTTTACCAAAGCCTTGCAATTTTTTTGAGTAATAATTAGTAATTAATTTGATTTTATCTTGATATGTGTAATGTTTTGATTTTTCTTGCCACTGTTTTATTAATGAATTAATTTCAGGATGAGGAATAACTACTTTAGCATACTCATCACTTTGGAATACGTCATTTATTATCTGTTCTGTTGATTTTGTTGAACTCTTCATATATAATGAATCTAAATAACTATTAATTTTATCTTCAAGAGAAGGAATTCGATCTCTTGATTCAACCTTGCCATTTTTATCAAATATAAGCTTATATTTCTTTGTTTTAGCTTCTAGTCGCCTGATTTCAGATATTTTTTCTATTGATTTTTTATCTAATGTTGGTTCAATAATTGAAACATCCAATTTATCTTTTTCTCTTGTTCCGTTGCTTTTTACCATATAAGTATATTCTTTTGACTGGGTTTTTAATTTTATGCCTTTATAGTCAACTGCTATGTTGTTATATATCATATCAAATAATTTTTTAGACATTACTTTCTCTGTACCAACAAATCTTCCAATTCTTTCATCAAAAGCATGGCTATACGTTGTTACTTCATGGTTATTTACTTTATAAACAAATAACCTAACATCTAATAAATTGCTATTATTTATACTTGCATTTATATTATGATAGCCAGATTTTAAATTTCCATTTGAATCTATAATATTATTAGTTTTTATTCCTTTTTTATCTTCTATACTGTATCCGACTTCCTGTAATTTTTTTATTATATTAGGTAAATCTTCTTCTTTACACATAATGTCTATGTTACTATTTTGTCTATACAGATTATGATTAGTTTGAATTGCAGAAGAAATGCCACCTACAAGATATGCATCAATATCATCTAATTCTCCAAATATTCTTGACAATGTATCATAAGTAGTATGATAATCATCATAATTTTGTTTAGAAATATTTGCAAGCATAGGAAAATTATTTCTTCTAAATATATGATTAAAAATTCTTATAATATTATCTTTTATTTTTGACATTAAATTCTCCATAACTATTATTTTTTAAAATTTTATCATAATAATAAAGTTTTAACAATTATTTTAGCAGATTTTTTATCGAAAGGGGACGTTCCTTCAATCCCTAAAATTCGGGAACATGGGGACGGACCTCCCAAGTTTTACATCTCCCTTCCCCACTAGTAATCCCATTATCTCCAAATATGTGATTTTTCGGTTCAATACATAATTTAAAAAATTCTAAATTAATTTTTTGGCACCCTTTCACTTAGTCCGAGCTAAAGCTCGAC
>CAMMMI010000058.1 GCA_946497905.1 uncultured Clostridium sp. | reverse complement strand
AGCCCGCGTCATTGTTCGTGCGCCAAATTTTACTTTAGTAAAATTTGTGTGCATTCGCTAGAGCGAAACGCTTTTCCTACAGTAGGAAAAACTTTAATTTTATTCTTACTTATAAGCAATATATAATGCTTGTTTTTATAATATTTAATATTTTTGTTATTATTGCTTTTGAGTTTTTCTTATTATATAATATGAACAAGAAAAAATATAATTATACTTTTTCTGTTATACTCTTATAAAGAAAGAAGAGATTATATGAAAAAAATTTTATTTAAAGGCTGTGGAACAGCTATTGCTACACCTTTTAATGATAAAGGTGTTAATGTTGAAGAATTTGAAAATTTAATCGAATTTCAAATTCAAAATGATGTTGATAGCATAATTGTTTGTGGTACAACTGGTGAAGCTTCTACTATGTCGCAAGAAGAAAAAGATCAAGCCATCAAATGTGCTATCAGAACATCTAATGGAAGAGTTCCAATTATTGTAGGAACTGGTAGTAATTCTACTTCTCAGGCAATTCAGAATTCAAAACATGCAAAAGATTTAGGGGCTGATGGAATTTTAGTTGTAACTCCATATTATAACAAGTGTACTCAAAAAGGTCTTATTGATCATTTTACTAAAATTGCTGAAAGTGTATATCCTTTGCCAGTAATTATGTACAGTGTCCCTAGCAGAACAGGTGTAAATATTTTACCTAAAACTTGTTATGAACTTTCAAAAGTTGAAAATATTGTAGCAATAAAAGAAGCAAGTGGTAATTTATCTCAAGTTGCTGAAATTGCTCAGTTATGTGGAGATAATTTAAATATTTATTCTGGAAATGATGATCAGATTTTGCCTATATTATCTATTGGAGGTATTGGCGTTATATCTGTACTTTCTAATATTTTTCCTAAAGATACTCATAATATGGTTACTAAATTTTTGGCTGGAAATATTGAAAATGCTAAAAATTTACAATTGAAGTACTTACCTTTTATAAAAGCTCTATTTTCTGAGGTTAATCCTATTCCTGTGAAAGCCGCACTAAATTTAATTGGATATAATTTTGGAATTCCTAGATTACCTCTTACTCCAATTTCTGAAGAAAATCTTAAGATTCTACAAAATGAATTGAAAAATTTGTAATAATATGATATTTTTTGATTAAAATTTGAAGAATTTATTGCTTTATGGTATAATTAAAAGAGTAATGAATTTAAATGAGGGATAATTTTAATGAAAAAGTATTTAGAAGATTTAATTAATAATGATACAGAATTTTTGGAAATTATTAATGAATTGATAACAAATGATACAGTATTGCAAATGAAAAATTATTTGCAACACTATGAAACAACTTGTTATGAACATTGTTTAACTGTTTCATATTATTGTTATTTAATTTGTAAAAAATATAATTTAGATTATAAATCTGCTGCAAGAGCTGGTATGTTACACGACTTGTTTTTATATGACTGGAGAGTACGTCAACCAAATAGAAAAGGTTTTCATGCTTTTACTCATGGAAAAGTCGCTTGTGAAAATGCTTGTAAGCTTTTTAAACTAAATGACAAAGAAAAAGATATGATTATAAATCACATGTGGCCAGTTACATTATATTTGCCTAAGTCTATTGAGGGTATTATACTAACTTTTGTAGATAAATATTCGGCAATGTCAGAAACATTTGAAGTTTTAAAATTTAAATTATTTATGAAAAAATCATTTAGATATACATATACAATTTTAAGTTTAATAATTATATAAATCATTTTTAGAAACACTATTTCAGAATTATTTGTGTTCTAAACTTTAAAAGGTATCTAAACAAGTTATTTTTATAACTTATTAGATACCCTATTTTTTATTATAATAATTTTATTTTTTCTTTTATTTTTGCCCTGCCCATCTTAACATTTTTATATCTTTGTATTTTTTTAGTACTTCTTTATATTTATCATATTCCTCTTCCCATAATGCGTCTGGCACTTTGTCAAATGCGTTAAATATTTTTTCCGCTTCTGTTAAATATATTAATTGCTCTTGAGGATTCATTCTTTCATATTGTTTTGCAAACGTATATAATCTATCTAGCATTTGGTTGGCTTCAATAAAGCTCCAAAAGTCTTTTACTTTCATTCCGAATAGTTTTATTTGTGCTACTGCAAATATTATTAATGCAAATATAAAAAATATTAATATATATATTATCGCTAATAATGTTTCCACTATTTACACCTCTTTTGTTTTCCTTCTATTTTTTTATTATAACATATTTAACCAATTTTGCCAATACATTATGAAATTTTAATTTTTTTCATATTTCTATTGGTGAAAAAATAATTATGTGTTATACTTATAAGAATGTTTATTGATAAATATATTTATTATAGAGGTTATAGGTTACCCTTAAAAAACCTAAATACATTATACAAGGAAGATGAATATGGAGGATAAATTTATAACAACTAAAAAAGCGGGAATATATGGAATTATTGGAAATATATTCTTATTAATTATAAAAGCAATAATTGGATTTATTAGTAAAAGCCAAGCTATGATAGCAGACAGTGTAAATAGTGCTGGAGACATCTTTGCCTCTCTTATGACCTTTATAGGAAATAAAATTGCAAGTGCTCCAAAAGATGAAGATCATAATTTAGGTCATGGCAAAGCTGAATACATATTTTCTATGTTTATAAGTATATCTATGATTTTGGTATCCGCAAAATTATTATATGATTCTGTAATCACACTAATTTATGGTAGTGAATTAAACTTTTCTTGGTTTTTAGTTTTAGTTTGTATTTTAACTATTATAATTAAATTAGTTTTATACTTTTATACAAAAAATGCATGTAAAAAATACAATACTCTTTTACTTGAAGCCAATATGAAAGACCATAGAAATGATTGTATTGTAACTACTTTTACCTTAATATCAGTTTTATTAACTTTAGCAAATATCTATTGGTTTGATAGTATTGTTGGTATTGGTATATCTATATGGATTTGTTACACAGGTGCTACAATTTTTGTTGAAAGTTATAATGTTTTAATGGATATAAGTATTGATGATAAAACTAAAGATATTATTTTAGATATAGCTCATAGTTATCCTGAAATAAAAGGAGTTAATGATATTATTTCTACTCCTGTTGGAGATAAATATTTAATATTTGTTACAATAAAATTAGATGGCAATATGTCTACTTTTAAGAGCCATGAATTAGCTGACGACTTGGAAAAAAATATTACTTTATTAGATAGAATTTATAAAACAATTGTTCATGTCGACCCAGTTTAATAACAAGAACAATAGCGGGTTTTTTTGAACATTATCTCTGTTTATAACATTACTTTCCTATCGTATCAAAGCAGGGAAAAAGGAAACCCCTTTTTCCCTGTTTTGTCTATACTGCGGGCATTTCGTGTTCTTGTTCTGCTTGTTCTTCTATTTCTTGTTCTATGTTTTCTACTTCTTCGTTCAACGTTTCTTTTGATAATTCTTTTTTGTCTTTTAGTTTTTCTCTTAATTTATTTTTTATATCTTGCTTGTTATATACCGAACTTATTGAGTCATTTTCTAATATTTTTTTAGCCAATACTTCTATATATGCTTCATCTATATTCATTATATGTGTATGTGATGCTGTTGTTTCGTCTCCATCTATATCTTTATATGTTAGTTTTTGTGTACAGCCACTTTTTTCATGTTTGTCTGCTTCGTCTATATTTTTTGATACTGTATATTTACCATTTGATTCATATTCACCTATAACACTTCTAGTTGAGATATCTGTAGCAAATACTGTATTACTATCTCTCATTTGAACTCCCATTGTTTCTCTTGAAGTTTGTGATTCTTGTCCTATATTTACTTCTACTCTTCCCATTTCTTTGTTGTCTATTTGTATGATTTTGTTTCCTATTTCATATTCTGAAAATACACTATCTTTTTCTACTGTTCCATCAGCTCTTACTTGCCATTTTTGCTCTGTTGGACTATTTCCAGATTCTCCTCTTTGTCTTAGGTTTGGCACATATTTTTCTAATGGCTCTACTGTTCCATCTTTTCCTATTGCTATTAAAGAATATGCGGTTGTTCTTCTGTCATATTCTTCTCCTGTTTTATCTTTCATTTCATCCCTATCATCTGAGTATATTACTCCTATTTTTTCTATGTTTTTTGGTATATTAGTTCCTATCCAATTTCTTAATGTATGCATATCATTTGCTCTTTCGTCAAGTTGTATTTCTTGAAGTATATTTACATCTTTTGTAGTTGCTTTTTCAACTTGTTGTTGTCCTTTTGGTTTATTATTTTTATTATTTTGTTGCTGTTTTAACTTTTTTTCTTCTTGTTTTTCTAATTCTTCTTTTTTGTCTTTTTCTTTGTTTTCTTTTCTATCCCATTCTAAGATTCTTACATCTCTTATTCTGCTTCTTTCTATTCCCTCTTCTTCTATGTATTTATTTATATATTCTGATTGTTTTGCTTCTTTTTCTATTTGTTCTCTATCTAATTGGTCTATTTGATCTTTAATTTGTGCACTTAATTCATTTTCTAAAGTATTTTGAAGTTGTTTTTCTTCCTTTATCCTTACACCTAGTTTTTCTAATGAAGATACTATAGTATTTGGTTTAAAAATTATATTTTCTTCTTCCATTGCACTTGTTTTTAATGAGCCTATTAATTGTGCTCCTATATAATACATGTATTCGTCATCATCTTTTCTTAAAACTGTTACTTCTATTTTTCTACCATTTAAATCAACTTTCATACCTATCTACTCCTCTTTTTTTATTTCTTATATATTAGAAAGTTATAATCTCTTACTAATATATAAAATACTTTTTAAATTCGAGTGTTCTATTTTTTTATGTATCTGTATTTATTCACAAACTTTAGCAATTAAATCATAATTACTTATATCTATTATATCACAATTAATAAATTTATTTAATACTTTTTGAGCAGTACCATTATTTTTTATATAAACTAATCCATCTATATCTGGAACGTCTTGCATTGTTCTACCAACAAGATATTTTCCATCAAATGAGATATTTTCTATTAATACTTTATATTTTTTTCCTAATTTTTTTTCTTGAAGAGTTTTAGATATTTGTTGTTGTTTTGACATTATTTTATTATATCTTGATTTTTTTGTGTTTCCATGTATTTGTTCTGGTAACCTTTCTGCCGGAGTTCCTTCTTCTTTTGAGTACATAAATGTTCCTAATTTGTCGAATTTGGTTTTTTCTACAAAATCGTATAATTCTTGAAAATCTTCTTTCGTTTCTCCTGGAAATCCTACTATCAAACTTGTTCTTAATGTAACTTCTGGTATTTTTTCTCTTATTTTATTAATTAAATTAATTATATCTTCTTTACTTGTTTTTCGGTTCATTTTTCTTAGTATTTTATTAGAGATATGTTGTATTGGTATATCAAAATATTTAGCTATTTTATCGTTTTTAGCTACTAAATTTATTAATTCATCTGTTATCCCTTCTGGATATGAATATAAAAATCTAATCCATTTTATTTCTTTTATTTTACTAAGTTCTTCTAATAGTTCTGCTAGTTTGCTTTCTCCATATATATCTATGCCATATTTTGTTGTATCTTGTGCTATCACTATTAATTCTTGAATTCCTTTTTTGGCAAGTGTTTTTGCTTCTTCTAGTATCTCTTCTTTTTTTCTACTTACAAATTTTCCTCTTATATATGGGATTGCACAATATGTACACATATTGCTACATCCTTCACCTATTTTTATATATGCATAATTTTTTCCTGTAGTAATAACTCTGTTTAAATATTCTTCTTGTTTTAACATTGGCATTTGTGTTATTTCTGATACTTTTTTATTAATTTTATTTTTATTTTTTATTACAATATCTCTTTTTATTAAATCTTCTATTTTCTCCCAAAGTTTGTCATATTCATCAATTCTTAAAAATAAATCTACTTCTGGAAGTGCTTTTATTAATTCTTCATAATACCTTTGAACTAGACATCCCATAACAATTAGATATTTACATCTTTTATTTTTAAATTCTGCCATTTCTAAAATAGTATTTATAGCTTCTTCTTTTGCTGATTCTATAAAGCCACATGTGTTTATAACAATAATATCTGCTTTTTCTTCATCATTTACAATATTAAAGTTATTCTTTTTAAATAATCCAATTGTTGCTTCAGTATCTATTAAATTTTTACTACATCCTAATGATACAAATCCTACATTCATTTTCTTTCCTCTTTAATTTAAATTTTTAATTTTTTTTTAACTATTATGACTACAAATATGTTTTCTTGTTAATTCCATTAAATCTAGTTTTGTAAAACCTTCTACTTGTGTTTTTGCTCTATCTTGTTTTAATTCCTCTTTTAACAAATTTTCTATGTATTTTTTATGTTCATCATTTTTCATATCAATATAGTCTATAATTATTATTCCTCCTATGTCTTTTAATCTTAATTGTTTTGCTATTTCTATTGTTGCTTCTTTATTTACTTTGCATACTGTTTCTTCTAAATCTTTTTTTCCTGTGTATTTTCCTGTGTTTATATCTATCGCTGTTAATGCCTCTGTTTTGTCTATTGTTATAAATGCTCCACATTTTAACCATATTTTTCTATCATCAATTCTAGCTATTTGTTTTTGTAAGTCGTATCTTTCAAAAATATCATTACTTTGTTCTATTTGTATATTTTTATACTCTGTATTTTCTTTTTTTATTTTTTCTAATCTAGTAAATTCATCTTTGCTATTTACTATTATTTTATCTATGTTTTTGTCTGTTAAATCTATTAACATTTTTTCTAGAATATCTTCTGCTTTATAAATTAATTTTGGTTCGTTTACATCTGGATTTATATTTGTTTTTAATATATTATTCCACTTTTTTTCTAGTTTCTTTATATCTTCTATTATAGTCTCTTCGTCTTTATTTTGTGCTGAAGTTCTAATTATAGCTCCATTACCACTTTTTAAATTTTTCTTTACAATATTTAATAATCTTTGCCTTTCTTCTTTATTTTCTATTTTTTGTGATATTGTTACTACATCTGTATTTGGCATAAATGCTATATATTTACCTGGTAAATTTATATGTGTTGATACTCTAGCTCCTTTTTTTGCATTACTATCTTTTTTTACTTGTACTAAAATTTTTTTCCCTTTTTTAGCAATATCTTTTATTTCTATCTTATCATCATATTTTTCTACTGTTTCATCTATTTTAGGTAACATATCTTTTACATGTATAAAACTGTTTTTATCTGTTCCTATGTCTACAAATGCTGCTTGCATTCCTTCTACAACATCCCTTATTATTCCTATATAAATATTTCCTTCATTTCTTATAATGTTACTATTTTCTCTATAATACTCTATTAAATTTCCGTTTTTTACTAGAGCTATATCTTTTTGTTTATTTTTTTCTTCTATTAATATTTCTAACATGTCATCTTCCCTCATTAATTAAATTTATTCATTGCATTATCAATACCATTTTTTAATATCTCTATTACTGAATCTTTTGCTATGGTAGTAGCTTTGTCTAATAATTGTGTATCTTCTTTGGGAATATATCCTATTACATAACTTATTAAATCTTGGTTATTTTTTGGTTTTCCTATTCCTACTCTTACTCGTATAAATTCTTCTGTATTTAAAGAATTTACTACAGATTTCATACCATTATGTGTTCCTGCTCCACCTTTTTTTCTTAATTTTATAATTCCTGGATCTATGTCTATATCGTCATATATTACTATTATTTCTTCTTGTCTTATTTTATAATATTTTACTATTTCTTGCACACTTTCTCCACTTAAATTCATATATGTTTGTGGTTTTAGTAATATTATATCTTGGTTTTCTATTTTTCCTTTTCCATATAGTCCTTTGAATTTGTTTTTATTTACTTTTATGTTGAATTCTTCTGATATTTTGTTTATAACATCAAATCCCATATTGTGTCTTGTGTTTGAGTATTCGTCTTCTGGGTTTCCTAATCCTACTATTAAATACATTTTTTCTCCTTCTTTTTGTGTTTATTTGGTTTGTATAGTTTTTTGCATTTATACTATTTTATACTGTTTTTGTTCATTTTTCAAGTCATTTATGAATAATTGTTATTATGTAACCAAACTATTGTTACGATTTACAGCCATATTAGGGATAATAAGAGCAATAAATATAGTATTTCTCGGTTCAATACATAATTCAAGAAATTCTAAATTAATTTTTTTGCACCCTTTCACTTAGTCTTCGCTTCGCTCAACGTGAACATTTTCCAAAAAATTAATAAAGAATTTCTAAAATTACTCCAATCACATTCAAAATACTATATTTATTGCTCTTATTATCCCTAATATGGCTGTAAATCGTAACAAACTATTAACCAGTAAATTATTTACAAAAAAAGAACCTAACAGCACTGTAGGTACTTTTTAAGTTCTCTTTTATTACTTATTTTATAATTATTCTGCTGATCCTTCTGTTTCTGGAGCTTCATAAGCATCTAATATAGCTTTTTGAATTTTCTCTCTAGTTTCAGCATTAATTGGATGAGCTATATCTTTGAATTCTCCGTTTGGAGTTTTTCTACTTGGCATAGCTATAAATAATCCATTTTGGCTTTCGATAACTTTTATGTCATGTACTGCAAATTCGTTATCGAATGTTACAGAAGCAACAGCTTTCATTCTGTTCTCTGAATTTACTTTTCTTAAACGTACATCTGTTATTTGCATTGTGTGCGCACCTGCCTTCCTTAAGTTTTTAATAATTGTACATATTTATTATGTACAATTATATTATTCTTCATAAAAACTCTTTTTCCTTCTTTTTTTTACAAAAAAATTAAATTTTATTTTATTATTTATTTTTTATTATTGATGTTATTATTTCTTTAACATTTCTTATGTTTTATTGCTGATAATATAGTTAAATTTATCAATTAAAATTTATAAAAACCGTTTTATAATAATTTTTTAAATTAGTAACTTTTTTATAATTTGTACATAATTTAATATATCATACCTATTTTTATTATTTACTATATTATAAAATATATTCTGTATTAATAAGATTATATATTTGCTTATATTTTATAATATTTATCTGTTATTATATGATGTCCTATTTAAAAATTCATTTAAAAACTAGAATTTAATTAAATATATATTTTTTATAATAAAATTATTAAATAATGATAATTTAATTTAAAATATTCAAAAAAGTATTGAAATTTAAGGTATATAATTATATAATCTATCTGTTATACATGAGGAGGGTGTTTTAATGCCAAATATAGATAATTTAAAAAAATATAAAAATATACATATGATAGGAATTGGCGGAGTTAGTATGAGTGGAATTGCTGTTATCTTAAAAGATTGGGGCTTTCACATTACTGGTTCTGATAGTTCCAGTTCTGAGAATACAGACAAATTAATTCAAAAAGGAATTAAAGTAACAATTGGTCATAATTTAGCTGACGTGGCAAATTCTGATATTATTGTATATTCTGCTGCAGTTAAATCAGATGATCCAGAAATAATTGAAGCACATAAATTGAATATTCCTACAATTGAAAGAGCTGATTTTCTAGGTGAAATAACTAGATGTTTTAAAGATACTATATGTGTTTCTGGAACACATGGTAAGACTACTACTACATCTATGGTTTCTTTATGCTTTTTAGAAGCTTTGGAAAATCCAAGTATTCAAGTAGGTGCTTATTTAAAACAAATTGATGGTAATTATTTAGTAGGAAGTAGTGAACATTTTATAATTGAAGCTTGTGAGTATGTTGAAAGTTTTTTAAAATTTAGTCCTAAGGCTGAAATAATATTAAATATTGATAATGACCATTTAGATTATTTTAAGACTTTTGATAATATCAAAAAAGCTTTTATTAAATATGTAAAATTATTACCTGATGATGGTTTTTTAATTACAAATGGTGATGATTCTAATTGTTTAGATTTGTTACAATATACAAATGCTAAAAAAATCACATATGGTATAACTAATAAAAAAACAAATTTCTTTGCTGTAAATATTGTTTTTGATAATGATGGTTTTCCTGAATTTGATGTTTATCATAATGATGAGTTTTATGATAGAATGAAATTATCTGTTCCTGGAATGCATAATGTTTTAAATGCTTTATCTTGTATTGCTTTATGTGATGCATATAATATTGATAAAAAATATATTAAAACTGCTTTATTAAAGTTTACAGGTGCTCATAGAAGATTTGAATTTAAGGGAAAAATTAACAATATTGCAAGTGTATATGATGATTATGGTCATCATCCAACTGAAATAATTGCTACTGCCAAGTCTCTTATGAATAAGAAATATAATAAGTCTTGGGTTATTTTCCAACCTCATACTTATAGTAGGACTAAAAATTTATTGGAAGATTTTGCTAAAGCTCTTCTTAATTTTGATAATATTATTGTTTTGGATATTTATGCTGCTAGAGAGAATAATACTTATAATATAACTTCTAAGGATTTGGTTGATAAAATAGTTTCTCTTGGTAAAAATGCTCTTTATATTCCTGATTTTGATAATTGTGTAGAATTTGTTAAAGATAATATTCAGGAAAATGATATTGTAATTACTTTGGGTGCTGGTACTGTTACACAAATTGGTCCTTTACTTGTAAAATAATATTAATAATGATATAATATCAATAGAGTAACAAAGGTAAGGAGGTAATATCAATGTCAAATAGGATAAAGAATATTTTACAAGAATATGTAAATGGGTTATTAAAAATAATTGGCGAAAACTTAAAGCAAGTAATTTTATATGGCTCATATGCAAAAGGCGAAGAAAATAAAGACGGCGAAATAAGTGATATAGATATAATGATATTAGTAGATTTGAATGACGAAGAAATAAAAAAATTGGAAAAAAAAGTTCTTGATTATAGTTATGATTTAGATTTAGAATACAATATTTTATTATCTCCAATTATAGAAAATATTGAAAACTATACAAATAGAAAAAGATATATTACATTTTATAAAAACATAGAAAACGAAGGAGTTTTATTAAATGGATAATAAAGAAATAGAAGTATTAGCTAGATATAGACTAGAACAATCTAGGGAAAACTTGGAAGAAGCTGAAGCTTTATTTAATATTAACAAATTTAAAGGTGCAAGTAATAGAGCTTATTACTCAATCTTTCATGCCATAAAAGCAATATTAGCATTAGATCAAATTGATTTCAAAAAGCATTCATCTGTAATAGCTCATTTTAATAAGGAATATATCTGTAAAAAGATTTTTCCTAGAGAATTAGGAAAAAAAGTTAGTGAAGCAAGATTTTTTAGGAGTATATCGGAAAGTTTGTGTAAACTTTAAACTTCTTATGATAATTTTTAAAA
>CAMMMI010000057.1 GCA_946497905.1 uncultured Clostridium sp. | reverse complement strand
AAATTTCTTTAAAAGAGTGGGGATTTTGGGGCCGGGGCTTAAAATCCCAATAGTTATTAAAAATAAATGAAATGTATTTAACATTTTTAACTATAGGGATTTTAAGCCCCGTCCCCAAATTCCCTACTCCTCAAAGAAATTTT
This sequence comes from uncultured Clostridium sp., assembly GCA_946497905.1. Taxonomy (GTDB): domain Bacteria; phylum Bacillota; class Clostridia; order TANB77; family CAG-508; genus CAG-269. The sequence goes on along the minus strand of CAMMMI010000057.1, from coordinate 11,318 downwards.
TTTATAGGGAGAAAATGCCAATGATTAATTATTTAAAATCATCTATATCTATTTCATCATATGATGGATGTACAATAGGATGTAAATATTGCATACTAAGTACTTTAGGCGAAAGAGAATGTGTAAAAAAAATTACCGATGAAGAAAAATTAGTAGAAGAGTTACTAAATTTTAGATTATACACAAAGGAGATACCAATATCAGTTAATAATCAAACAGACCCATTTTTAAATCAAGAAGTATTTGAAAGTACAATAAAAATATTAAAGATAATGGAAGAAAGACAAATGGAAAATCCAGTTCTAGTTATTACAAAAGGATATATTAATGATAGACAAGCACAAATACTTTCACAAATAAATCTAAATCTTATTATTTTATATACATTTTCAGGACTTTCTGAAGTATTAGAGAATAGAAGTGAAAAGCAACAAATAAAAACAATGGAGAGATTATCAAAATTAAAAAATATAAAATTGATAAATTATTATAGACCAGTCATAGAAGGTTTAAATACTGATGTAAAAACTATTGAAAAAGTAGCAAATATTGTGTTAAAATATTGTGGTGCAAGTATAATATCAGGAATTAGGATAAATTCATATTTAAAAAAAGTATTAACAGATTTGAATATAAAAATTCCTTCTAAATATGATCCAGACCATAAAGTTTTATTACCAGAAACATATAATAAAATTTTAGATGTTTTTAAGAGTTTAGATAAACACTATCCAGTATTTAAAAAAACATCATGTGGTGTTAGTTATGTATTAAAAAGGCCAGATTATAATGGGCATAGTGCAAGAATTTATTATTGCAAACCCACATGTATTAGTTATCCTATATGTATAGGAAATAGTAAGATAGGATTTTGCAGTACAGAATGTCCAAATTATGATATTTGTAAAAAAGAAAGTGAAAAGCAAATTACAAGGGGTGACTTCCAAGAAGCTTTAACGAAAATAGATAAACCAAATAGTAATTTTCAAATAAATGAGCATTTTATAAAATTAGAAGGAACATATTGGCAAGAAGAAGTATCATTTTTAAGACATCTAACAAAGAAAAATATAAAAGCTGACAAGTTGTTAAAAAGAAAAGATGAATTTCTAATTTCACAATGAGTTGCAAAGGAGGGCATATGATAAAGTCAAAACCATGGGATTGGAAAAAGGTTAATGCTGAAGATGAAGAAAATATATGGAGAAAACCATCAATGGAAACATATTATTTAGCAGATAGATGGACAAGACAAAAGAAAAAGCAGTTTTTGGATATAGGGTGCGGATTAGGAAGACATACCATATTTTTTGCCAAAAAAGGTTTTAATGTCAGTAGTATAGACTTATCAAAAGAAGCAATAGAGGAAACAAAAAAATGGGCACAAAAAGAAAATGTTAAGATAGAAAGCATAGAAAATTGTGATATGTTAGATATACCGTATAAAGATAATAGTTTTGATTGTATATTATGCAGGAATGTAATATCACATACTAACACAGAAGGAATGGAAAAAATAATAAATAAGATTTATGATTTACTAAAAGAAGATGGAGAGCGTTTTTTAACCTTAGGTTCAAAAAATGCAAGTACATATAAAGATAAAAATAATCCAAAAATTGATGAAAATACAGCTATAAGAATGGATGATGGACCAGAAAAAGGAGTTCCACATTTTTATGCAGATATTGAGATTATACCAAAACTTTTTAAAAATTTTAAAATAGAATATATAGCACAAGTCCAAGATTTTAAGCAAGTAGAAACAGGATTTAGAAGTTTTTGGCATTATTTATTATTAATAAGAAAGGTATAAAATAAGTTTTTTATACACAAAAATTAATATATAAGGGGATGAGAATAATTAATAATATATTAGTAGGAATTATTGGACCAAGTGGTGGAGGAAAAAGTACAATAATAAATAGAATGCTCAGTACATATCCGCAAGAATGTTGTAGAATATCAACATATACAACAAGGAATCCTAGACTAGGAGAAAAAAATGGAGAACAATATAATTTTATAACAAAACAACAATATGAAAAGTTATATAATTCAAAAAATTTAATAGCATGTTCAAAAGTAAATGGTGAGTATTATGGAGCTCCAAAAATAAATATGAATGCTGAAGAACTTAAAAATAAAATAGTTTTAGTAGATATGGGAGCAAAAGGAGCTAAAGAATTTAAAGCTACATACAAAAATTCAATATTTATTTATATAATACCACCAAGCAGGGAGATATTATCATCTCAAATGAAAAATAGAGATTCTACTAGGATGGATAGAAATAAAAATCAATTAGAAAATATGAAAGATGTATGTAAATGGCTAGTGATAAATGATGATATGGACAAAACAACAAGTGAAATAATGCACATAATAAGAACAATAAAACAATATTATGGCAATTTGAATAAAATAGATAAAGAAACAGCAAAATTTTTATACCATAGAACATTATATAATATGGATAATATAATGTTTTTAAAAAAATATTATGAAGAAACTATTTCGAAGAAAGCTTTGGTAGTTGAAAACAAAGGGGAAGAAAAGTAACGAAAGGAAGAGATGAATTATGAAAGAATTGAATAGATGGGTAGATGTACGAAAGAAACAAGTAAAAGAAGTTACTAACTTAAATGTAAGCATAAAAAAACTAGAGGATTTAAATGCATATTTAACAATAAAAGAAGTAAAAGATTTAGAACAACCATATTTTATTTATATAAATGGAGAATTGGTAAAAAAGTTGGACAAAAATTATAAGATTATAGAATATACACCATTAGATGAAAGTTATAATGTTAGAGCACATGTAAATGATAAAAATGAAATTTTAGAATATTATTTTGATATAACATATGGAAAAAATAAAATTATAGATGGAATACCATATTACAATGACTTGTTCTTAGATGTGGTATATTATCAAGAAGCGGCAACTAAATCATCAACATATATACATTTAAGTGATAGAAACGATTTAGAAGAAGCGTTAGAAGAAGGAGTAATAGACAAAGAACAATATGATTATGCATATCAGATAACAGACAAATTATTAAAAGAATTAAAAAATGGTCAAAATAGATTTGTAAAAAGAGGAATCAAAGACTTATCATTTTAATTTACCAATTTGGGGACACGTCCAAAATTGGAATTTAAGTGCATTTTTTGTTTTAATTTTTTAAACTAATTACCAAAGGTATTATATATAAATTTTAGTAATTATGAATGTGAATGGAAGAATATTATAAATTCTTTAATTATCAAGTAGGAGAATCTCAAACTTGCTTTGAGAGGTGCCTGCTTGATAATTTTAGAATTTATTTATTCTGTAATGTTAACCGAATAATTACTAAAATTTATATATAATACCTTTGGTTTTTAGAATTACAAATTACCAATTTTGTACGCGTCCCCAAATTGTAATATTACAACTTTATTACATTTTTGTGAAAAATATTGTACAAAAAACATATTATTGGTATAATTTGGATAGAATAAAAATTACGAAGGAGGAGTAATTATGTTAAAAGCAAACGTAGGATGGAGTACAAACGAAGATAGTTATACACAAGGAAAGGAAACAGCATCAAAAGCTGTAGTTGATTTAGTTCAAACAAAAGTAGCATTTTTATATACATCAGTAGATTGTGATGTAAAAAAAGTTTTAGAAGGTGCTAAATCAGAATTAGGAACAGCACCAATAATTGGATGTACATCAAGTGCAGGAATTATTACATCAGATGGATTTATTTCAGGGGACAATGGATTTACAGGAATTTTAGCTTTAGGAGATCCAGATTTAGTCGTAGGAGTTGCAGGGTCAGAGAAAAAAGGTTCAGCAAGAGAAACAGGTAGAATGTTAGCAAAAGAAGCAATGAAAAATGCAGGAAAAGATTGTGTACCAGCATATTTTTATATGGTAGCATCACCAGCAGAGGAAGAAGATTATATCAAAGGTATTGAAGATGTAATTGGTAGAGTTCCAGTGTTTGGCGGAAGTGCAGCAGATAATACTGTAGAAGGAAAATGGAGCATATATACAGGTGATACAATATTTAATGATGGTGTAGCAGTAGCATTTTTCTATACAGATAAAGAAATGGAAAACGTATTTACAGGTGCATATAATGAAACTACAAATTCAGGAGTTATCACAAAAATTGAAGGTAAAAGAACTTTAGTAGAAATTGATGGAGAACCAGCAATTAAAAAATATGCTGAATGGACAGGAGCAAAATTAAAAGATTTAGATGCAGATAATTTATTAGTAACAACTATAACAAAACCTTTAGGAGTAAAAGATAGATTAGGAGACCTAGTTGCAATTCGTCACCCTATGTATGGAAATAAAGATAAATCAATGAACATAGGTGCAAATCTTGCAGTAAATACAGCAGTAATTCAAATGGAAGCAACAGTTGATGAATTAATAAATTCAACAGGAAATACAATGAAAGAATTAAATAATGATATGAATGGAGAAGTTGGAGCATATTTGTTAGTTCATTGTGGAGGAAGAAGATTAGGAATAGGGGACAGAATAGATGAAGTTTCAAAGCAATTGAAAAAAGAAGCTAAGGGTAAACCATTTATAGCAATATTTACATTTGGAGAATATGGAGTTAGAGATCATGGAGCAAATACAACAGGAGGATTAATGTTATCATTCACAGCATTTGGAAAATGAAGAGCAGGGGAAAAACCACAAAACAAAAGTCAAAAATACGAATGCAAAATAGAAGAATATGCTGAAGGAGAACTAATGGTTTGTAAAGCTGTAAATAATAAGGAGGGAGCAAGTATGAAAAATTTAATAGGATATGAGTGGAAAGATGCTTCAAATGGAGCTACAATAGAAGTTGTTAATCCAGCAACTCAAGAACTTATAGATACAGTACCAAATGTTACAGATGAAGATGTTGATGAAGCTGTAAAAGTTGCTATTGTAGAACAAAAGAAATGGGAAAAAGTATCAATCTATGAAAGAGCAGATATATTATATAAATTTGTTGATTTAGTAGAAGAAAACAAAGAAAGATTAGCAACATTATTATCAAATGAAACAGGAAAACCAATTAAAGAAGCAAGAGGAGAAATTGCAAATGTTAGAATTGGAACAAGAGGGTTTATAGAAAGAGCAAAACACCTTTATGGAGAAAGCATACCAGCAGGAACAGAAGCTGGACAAGAAACAACAATGCAAATAACAAAAAGATATCCAATAGGAGTCATAGCAGCAATTATACCTTTTAACTTTCCAAGCGACTTATTCTGTCAAAAAGTACCACCAGCACTAATGATGGGAAATAGTATAATAGTAAAACCATCAAATTATAATCCATTAACATTAATTGAATATGTAAAATTAATGATTGAAGCAGGAGTACCAGCAGGATGTATTCAAATATTAACAGGAGATGGACCAACAGCAGGTCAAGCTTTAGCAAGACATCCAGGAGTACATTTGGTATCATTAACAGGTGGAACATCAGCTGGAATTCAAACAATGGGAACAGCGTCAAAAAACCTAACACATGTAATGCTAGAACTAGGAGGAAATGATGCATTTATATTCTTGGAAGATGGAGACATGGACTTAGCAGTAAAAGAAACAATTTGGGGAAGATTATATAATGGTGGACAAGTATGTTGTGCAAGTAAAAGATTCTTAATTCATAATTCTAGAAAAGAAGAATTTATAAACAGAATGAAAGAAGTAATAGCAAACTTAAAAGTTGGAGATCCAATGCAAGAGGACACAGATATGGGACCAATGATTAATATAAATGCAGCAAAAAGAATAGAAGAACAAGTAAATCAAATGGTAGCAGAAGGAGCAAAAGTTATTTGCGGAGGAAAAAGAGAAGACGCATATTACTATCCAACAATATTAGATAATGTAACAAAAGACATGGAAGTAGCAAAAGATATGGAAATATTTGGACCAGTAATATCAGTAATTGGATTCGACACAGTAGAAGAAGCAATAGAAATAGCAAATCAATCATCATATGGACTATGTGGATGTGTTATCTCAAAAGACTATTCAAGAGCAATGAAAATAGCAGACAAACTAGAATGCGGAGGAGCAGTTGTAAATGGGGCAAGTTTCTATCGTTCATTCGAAATGCCATTTGGAGGTTGGAAACACTCAGGAATAGGCAATGAAGGAGTATTAACAACATTACAAGAAATGTCAAGAGTAAAAACAATAGTATTAAAAAATATTTTATAGGGAAAAGGGGACACCCTTTTTCCCTATTATCAAAATAAGTAAAAGAACTATAGTATGCATAACTTCTTTGTGCCTTAGGAAGGAATGAGATTAAATATGGAAAAAAAGAAAAAAATTATAACAATAAGTGTAATAGCAATAGTAATTGTACTTGTAATAGGAACGATTGCAGTAATTGTGCTAAATCAAGCAAACCAAAAAGAAGATGAAAAAGTTATAATAAGTGAATTATATAATCAAATACAAGAAAATGATAAATATACAATAGAAACAACTATTGATGATAATAACAAAATGTATTATGCAAAAAGTGGAAATATGGCGTATTTATATTCAATAACTAATGGAGATGAGCTAAAATTATTAGTAAAAGATGGGAATACTTATCTTATAAAAGATGATGAGGAAATATATTACACATATCAAAATAATGAAACAGAATTATCTAGAATTGCAGGAGAATTAGAAGAATTAAAAAATAATGAACCAGTTAAAGGAAAAGAAAAAATAGATAATAAGACATATAATTATGATGAATATAATACTTTAACTGATTTTGCTATCCAAGATTTAGCAGACGAAAATAGTCAAGATGAACAAAACGTAAAAACTAGATTTTATTATAAAAATGATAAACTAGTTTATATAAAAACAATTGTAGGAAATAAACAAGAACTATTAAAAGTAGATATGTCTTATGACGTTAACAATGAATTATTCAATATACCTTCAAATTATAAAGAAGGATAAATTCCAATTTTGGACGCGTCCCTAAATTGGTAATTTTAAGAAATTAGGAGGAATGAAAAATGTCAACAAAATTTGTTTTAAATGAAACATCATATTTTGGAAAAGGTGCAAGAGAAGAACTTGCAGGCGAAATTGAAAAAAGAGGATTTAAAAAGGTATTTTTAGTAAGTGATAAATCTTTGGTAGAAGCAGGAGTAACAAGCAAAGTTGAAGAGGTATTAAATAAGGCAGGAGTACCATATGATTTATATGATGAAATAAAACCAAATCCTACTATAAAAAATGTATTAGATGGAGTAGAAGCTTGTAAAAACTCTGAAGCAGATTTAATTGTAGCAGTAGGAGGAGGGTCAAGTATAGATACAGCTAAAGGAATATCTATAATTATGACAAATCCAGATAGAGCAGATGTAAAATCATTAAATGGAGCATCAAACACAGTAAATAGAGGAATGCCATTAATTGCATTGCCAACAACAGCAGGAACAGCAGCTGAGGTTACTATTAATTATGTTATTACAGATGAAGAAGCTGAGATAAAGATGGTATGTGTAGACCCAAATGATATACCAATTATAGCAATTATTGATTCAGAACTTATGGCATCAATGCCAAAATCTTTAGCAGCAGCAACAGGAATGGATGCGTTAACACATGCAGTAGAAGGGTATATAACAAAAGCACATAATGAAATGTCAGATATGTTTCATATGAAAGCTATAAAAATGATATTTAAATATTTGGCAACAGCTGTAAACGAGAAAAATCCAGAAGCAATAGAAATGATGGGACTTGCTCAATATATTGCAGGAATGGGATTTTCTAATGTTGGACTTGGAATAGTACATTCAATGGCGCATCAATTAGGTGCAGTATATGACACGCCTCATGGAATAGCAAATGCAATGCTTTTACCAACAGTTATGAGATTTAATGGAGAAGATCCAGCTACAGCCCAAAGATTTAGAGAAATATTAGTAAATATTGGCAGACCAGATGCAGAACACTTAAACGACCAAGATGTTATAAATACTTTTGTATGGATGATATCAGAATTAAGTAAAGCAGTTGGAATTACTACAACCATAAAAGACTATGGGGCAAAAGAAGAAGATTTTGAAATGCTAGCTGAAAAAGCAATGAATGATCCATGTAAACCAGGAAATCCAAGAGAGGTAAGCAAAGAAGATTTTATAGAGTTATTTAGAAGAGCAATGTAATAGCAGTAACCTTTTTTCTAAAAAAACAAAAAAGACTTGTAAAATTAAAGAAAATGTGTAATAATATATAACATAATAAATAATAAAAACTATAAAAAAGAGGAGTAGGTTTATAAAAATTTAAAGAGAAAAGAAGTCATAGGCTGAGAACTTCTTAAATGGAAATAAACTGAAGGTAGCTTTTTTGTTGATATTCTGAGAAATATAATTTAGGAATATCCGTATAAGCAACGTTAAAAGCTAATTAAGATGTTATTAATAATAGAAGTGAGTAGTTAAAATCTCTACCACTATATAGAAAATTAATAATAAATTAAGGTGGTACCGCGAGAAATGAAACTCGCCCTTATATATCATATATGAGGGCGAGTTTTTCTAAATAGGAAAAAATATAAAACTTTTAAATTTCACAACTCAAAGTGAAAATAAACATTTTATTTTCAAAAGAAAGTTACCTTACACATTTAGAAGAAACATCTCAAGGGAAGCCAAAAGGAGGAAAAGGTTGAAAAATAATTACAATTTTGGCGTCGTTAAACTTCATTTGAAATTTAATCAACGTACAAAAAGTACGCCTCATAAATTTCAAACTCGTTTGCCTAGCCAAAATTTAATTCTTTTCCAACCAGATTTGTGCCTAAGAAAGGAATGATAGTAATTATGGAAAAAAGCATACTAAAAGAAAAATTCAATCCAAAAGATTTTGAAGATGAACTATACGAAAAATGGGAAAAAGAAGGATATTTTAAACCAAGTATGGACAAAACAAAAGAGAGTTTTTGTATAATGATGCCACCACCAAATGTAACAGGAAAATTACACATGGGACATGCATTAGATGATACAATACAAGATGTATTAATTCGTTATAAAAGAATGCAAGGATATAATACATTGTGGGTTCCAGGTGCAGACCATTCATCAATATCAACAGAGATGAAAGTTGTTCAAAAAATAAAAGGTGAAGGAAAAAGTAAACAAGATTTAGGTAGAGAAAAATTTTTAGAAGAATGTTGGGAATGGACTAAGTTATATGGAGGAACAATTCAAGAACAACAAAGAAAGCTAGGATGTTCTTGTGATTGGGAAAGGAAAAGATTTACACTAGATGAAGGACTTTCAGAAGCTGTTTTAGAACAATTTATCAAATTATATAATGATGGTTTAATATATAAAGGAAAAAGAATGATAAATTGGTGTCCAAACTGTCATACAGCAATTTCAGATGCAGAAGTTGAATATAAAGAAGAACAATCTCATCTATGGCATTTAAGATATAAAGTAAAAGGTGAAGATAGATATATACAAGTAGCAACTACAAGACCAGAAACAATGTTAGGAGATACAGCAGTAGCAGTTAATCCAGAAGATACAAGATATAAAGACTTAGTAGGCAAAACATGTATAGTACCAATAGTTAATAGAGAAGTGCCAATAATAGCAGACCAATTTGTTGAAAAAGAATTTGGAACAGGATGTGTAAAAATAACGCCTGCACATGATCCTAACGACTATCAAGCAGGGCTAAATCACAATTTAGAATTTGTAGAAGTATTTGATGATAATTGTATAATGAAAGACTTAATGCCAGAAGTACAAGGGATGGAAGCTATAAAAGCAAGACCTATAGTAGTAAAAAAACTAGAAGAATTAGGAGCTTTAGTAAAAATAGAAGACTATACACATAATGTAGGAAAATGCGAAAGATGTAAAGCAACAATAGAACCTCGAATTTCTGAGCAATGGTTTGTAAGTATGCAAAAACTTGCTGAACCTGCAATTGAAGTTGTAAAAAATGATGATGTAAAATTTGTTCCAAAAAGATATGAAAAAACATATTTCCATTGGATGGAAAACATACAAGATTGGTGTATATCAAGACAATTATGGTGGGGACATAGAATACCAGCATATTACTGTCAGGAATGCGGACATATTAATGTTGCAAAAAATATGCCAGAAAAATGTGAAAAATGTGGTTGTACTAAATTAAAGCAAGATGAAGATACATTAGATACATGGTTTAGTTCAGCATTATGGCCATTTTCAACATTAGGTTGGCCAAATAAAGAATCAGAAGATTTAAAAACGTTTTATCCAACAAATGTATTAGTAACAGGATATGACATAATATTCTTCTGGGTAGCTAGAATGGTATTTTCAGGACTATACTCAATGGGTAAAAAGCCATTTAGTGATGTTTTAATACATGGAATTGTTCGTGATAGTGAAGGAAGAAAAATGTCCAAAACATTAGGAAATGGTGTTGATCCTATAGAAGTAATTGAAAAATATGGAGCAGATAGTCTAAGATTTTCAGTACTTTCAGGAACAACGATGGGAAATGACATCAAATATATGCCAGAAAAATTAGAACAAGCATCAAATTTTGCTAATAAAATATGGAATGCAGCAAAATTCATAATAATGAATAGACCAGAAGACGAAAAATTAATTGAATTTAGGAATAATAACTTTGATGAAAAAAATAATCTATTTAAAGAAAATGCATTAAAAATTGAAGACAAATGGATTTTAAGTAAATTAAGTGAACTAGTTCAAGAAATAACTACAAATATAGATAATTATGACTTAGGAATAGCAATAGATAAAATTTATTCATTTATGTGGAATGAATATTGTGATTGGTATATAGAAATAGCAAAAATAAGACTATATAATGGGACTGAAGAAGACAAAATACAAACATCATATGTTTTGGATGAAGTATTTAGAACTTGTTTAAAATTATTACATCCATTTATGCCATTTGTTACATCAAAAATATATGAAAATTTAGTAAAATATGATGACAAAGATTTAATGGTAAGTACATGGCCAAAATTAGAAGTAAAATTTGAAAAAGAAGAAGATATATTAGAAAAGTTAAAAGAAATAATAGTTGAAATAAGAAATATAAGAAGCACAAAAAATATTCATCCAAGCAAAAAATCAGAATTAATTATAGTAACAGAAAAATATAAAAAAGAAATAGAAGAATTAAAAGAAATATTATTAAAATTAGGATTTGGAGATAAATTAATACTAAATACAGAAAAAGAAAATATACCAGAAGATTCAATTCAAATAATCACTGAAGG
>CAMMMI010000056.1 GCA_946497905.1 uncultured Clostridium sp. | reverse complement strand
TATAAAAAGCAAAGATTAATAAATTGCTTTTTTGAACAAAAAAAGCCTAAAAAAAATATGGGGATATTTGGACCTAATACAAATATTGCAATGGAAGACGGAATAGAAGGTCTAGCCAAAATAATGAAAAGTAATAAAATATCTCCAGAAAGTATAACAAATTACACTAAAGTAGTATATAGTGATAGATTAGAAATATTACCATCTTTTAATGGAAGTACTTATGAGTATGAAGAATTAAGAAATATGTATCCTGATATCATCAATTTAGCAAATAATTATTATGACTTAATACTTGTAGATTTAGATATGGAAGTACAAGAAAAAATAACAGAAGCGATATTAAATAACTCAAATTTAATAGTAGCAACATTAAGTCAAAGGCTTTCAAGTATAAATAGATTTTTAGAATATAGAGAGAAAAATAAAATATTCAAAGAAAAAAAGACATTAATACTAATAGGAAGATATGACAAATATTCAAAATATTCAGTGAAAAATATTTCTAGATATATGAAAGAAAAAAATCGTGTATCAACAATTCCTTATAATACTCTATTTTTTGAAGCTTCAGAAGAAGCACAAGTACCAGATTTATTTTGGAGGCTAAAAAAAATAGATGCAGAAGATAGAAATGCAATTTTTATAGAAGAAGTTAAAAGAACAGTTGATAATATTATATATAGACTAAAAGATTTACAAACTAATATGTAAGGAGGAAATCTGATGACAATAACAAATATAATATTAATACTAGTAGTGTTAATAGTTGCTGGTTATCTAGTATATTTCATTATAAAAAAGAAAAAAGATGCAGAAGTAGAAGAAACAGTAGACTTAAATGATGATAAAACATATACTATAGAAATGATGACAGAATTTGTTAAAAAAAGACTAGATGAAATAACCAAAATAAATCTATATGATATAGGTTTATCAGAAGAAGAACTGAAAAGAAGAAAAAATAAGAAATATGAGTTAAAAAAAGCTTTAAAAGGATGTACATATGGAGATGTTAATGACAAGAAATATGTCAAAGAATTAATATTTGACTTATTAGCAAAAGAATATGGAGTTAACGAATCTAATGTATCAAAAGCTATAGCCTTTGACATACCATCTCTTTTAACAGCACAAGATAAATTCGATATTTTAATTTATGCATATAAAAAAGAATTTGGTTATGAAGCCCTTACAGAACTTATAAAAAAATATGATTTAGCAGAATTAAAATATGTAGAAGGAGAAACAAAACCATCATATGTAATAACAAGCAATGAAATAGAAGACATCTACGAGAAAGAAAATATAGTACTATCTTTTTCAGACAAGCTAAGTGTAGTAGTACAAAGAATATATCAACACTATAAAGGATATAGCAGTATTGATGAAGTAAGAGACATGAATATAGATGGTGTTTCTGGTGGTGTATCCGGATTACCAGAAAGTTTTTTAAGCCAAGTAGCACAAATTGATGGAGATTACTTGAATCAAATAGAAGAACATAAAGTTCCAAGGGCATGTGATAGTATATGGATATTTTTCCAAGGTAAATCAATTAGATTAGCATTTTTATCATTTGGAACAGAAGCAGAATTAAAAAGAGTATGTCAAAACATATATAAATATAATAATCCAGGACAATTATCAGACACAAATGGTTATAAAATAAATGAAATGAAAGACGGTTCTCGTGTTGTTGTTGTAAGACCAAGCTTTTCAGAAACATGGGCATTTTTCGTAAGAAAATTTGACGTAAAACGTGCAACACTTGAACAATTAGTTACACTTCCAGGAAAAGAAGATGCAATTGATTTACTGAAATTCTTAGTAAAAGGAGCAAGAATTGTATCAATAACAGGTGAACAAGGTTCAGGTAAGACAACATTATTAATGGGAATGATAGAAAATATATATGAAACAATGAACATAAGGGTTCAAGAAACAGCATTCGAATTACACTTAAGAAAAATATACCCAACAAGAAACATATTAACATTTAGAGAAACAGATACAATTTCAGGACAAGAAGGACTAGACGTTCAAAAGAAAACAGATGGTTCTGTTAATATCATCGGTGAGGTTGCAACAGACCCCGTAGCTTCTTGGATGATACAAGCAGCACAAGTTGCATCAAAATTTACATTATTCACTCACCACGCAAAAACATTTCCAAACTTGGTAACAGCTCTAAGAAACTCAATGCTTAGAACAGGAGTATTTACAGACGAAAAAACAGCAGAAGAACAAGTTGTACAAGTTCTAAACTTTGATGTACACCAAGTAAAAGACTTTAGAGGAAGAAGATATATAGAAAGAATAACAGAATGTATACCAGTAGAAAGCAAAAATGAATATACATTTGATCATAGAAAAGAAAAAACATTAGAAGGAAAATTTGATAAATTCTTTGATAATGCAACACATTATTTTACAAAATCAACAGATAAGCAATTATATACATATAGAAATATACTAGAATTTGTAGATGGGGAATATGTAATAACAAATCCTATATCAGAAGAAAATGTAAAAGAAATGAGAAACAACATGGATGAGTCAGATATAGAAGCATTTGACAATTTCCTAGAAAAACATTGGCCAAATACATACAAAAAATTTAATTATGATTTAGATAAAGCACAAGAAACAGTAGCAACACCAAAAAGAAGAGGAAGAAAACCAAAAACTGAAGTTTAAAAGATAACAAAAACTTGAAAAAATTTAATCACTAGTTCATAAGAGAAGGGGAAGTTCCTTAATATAATAAGGAATACCATGGAGCAAAGGAGCGTCCCCTGTCAAACTAGAAAAAAAGGAGGTGCTAAAGCAAGTGGACAATAATACAATCTTTTTACTAATGGGAATAGCAGGAGGAGCATTTATATTAATCCTTATTGCATATGTAATTATATCTAAAAAGATGAAAGGTTCAGAATATAAAAAGATACAAAAACTACAAAGCGGAACAAGAGAAAAAAGCTTTTCAACAGAAGTTTTATTTCAAAAATTGTATCTTACATATATAAGAATACCATTTATAAAAAGATATATTTTAAAATTAAGAAGAAGATTAGAAATAATAAATGTAGACGATGAATATAACACAAGAAAAGTTTCAGCAAAGATTTTAACAAAAGCACTTGTAATATTAGTACCATTAATAATTATTACAATTTTTATTACATATACCAATTATTTATTAATGTTTATTTTATTAATATTTGAACTATTTATGGTAGATACACTAATAGATGGCTCAGTAGATAAAATAGATAATAACATATTAAAAGAACAAATAGATTTTTTCTCTGAAATTAGACATGCATATCATGAATATAACATGGTCGAAGAAGCGATATATCAGGTTTCACAAGATGATGAAAAAAGCATTTCTAGGCAAGGAGAAAAAATATATGAAATATTAATATCAGATGATCCAGAAACTGAATTAGAAAAATATTATGATATAGCACCAAATAGTTTCTTAAAAGAATTTGCAGGAATATCATATTTAACAAAGGAATTTGGAGATAGAAAAGTTAATGGTGCATCATTGTACTTAAAAAATATAGATAATATTTCTCAAGAAATGCAATTAGAGATTTTAAAAAGAGATAAACTAAATTATGTATTTCAAAGTTTATCAGTAATATCAATAGCACCAGTACTATTATTAGAACCATTAAAAAATTGGGCAGTAGGTAACTTTTCATTTACAGCTGATTGGTATGAAGGCAAAATTGGTATGATAGTACAAATATTAATTTTAATACTAACATTTGTATCATATATACTAGTTAGAAAATTAAAAGACAATGGTTCAACAGGAATAAATACAAAAAATACAGAAAATCCATGGCAAGCTAGATTATATAAAAATAAATGGATAAAGAAATTTGTAGATTTATTTATACCGAAAGAAGGAACAAAAGAATATAGAAAAGTAACACAATTGTTAAAAGATGCAGCGTCACATTTAAAATTAGAATGGTTATATATAAACAGAATAAGCATGGCAATAGTAACATGTATAGCATCAGTTGTAATATTTAATCAATTACATGCAGTAGCAGTAAATTATGTCTATACAGAACCGACCACAGACTATAATATAATAGGTGGATTATCTGAAAAAGATCAAATGAAAGCAATGGAAGTTACCGAAAGGGACAATATTTTCTTAGATAGATTTAAAGGACAAATGGATATAACAGTTGATGAAATAAATGTAGCTCTTATAAAATCAACGGAATTTGAAGATGAAGGCGAAGATGAAATTTATGAAGCAGCAGAAAGAATTTTTGGAAAATTGCAAGTTATAAATAGTGAATACATACAATGGTTTGAAATTTTATTAGCATTAGTATTTGCAGTGGTAGCATATATAGCACCAATTTGGATTTTAATGTTCCAAGTAAAAATGAGACAACTAGAAATGGAAGATGAAGTAATGCAATTCCAGACAATTATACTTATGCTTATGAGAATAGAAAGAGTCAGTGTAGAAATAATATTAGAATGGCTAGAAAGATATTCAAATATATTCAAATCACCAATTACAAAATGTGTTAATAACTATGAAGCAGGTGCATGGGAAGCACTAGAACAGATGAAAGAAGAAGTTTCATATATGCCATTAATACGAATAATAGAAAGTTTACAAGCAGCTGTAGAAAGAATACCAATAGTAGATGCATTTGATGAATTAGATTCTGAAAGGGATTATTACAGAGAAAAAAGAAAAGAATCAAATGAAAGACTTATAAAAAGAAAAGGTATGATAGGAAAATTTATAGGTTTTGCACCAATGGTATGTATGTTTGTTGGATATCTAATAATACCATTAGTATTTATAGGATTAACAAGTATGTCAAGTTCATTTGCTACAATGACTTCAATGAATTAGGAGGAACATATGGAAAATGCATCAAAAGCCTTATTAATGGCTGGAGGAATATTAATTGCATTAATGATAATAGGGGCATTAGTATTATTAGGAAATAATTTATCTAGCTATAAAAATAATGAAGAAGCTTTAGAAAAGCAATCACAAATAGCAGAATTTAATGATCAGTTTGAGCCGTATAATAAAGATGATTTAACTTTAATGGAATTAAAAAGTCTATTTAATAAAATAGAAAGTAATAATCAAATACATCCAGAATATGAGATAACAACTAATGTTGAAAATGTTTATCCAGATATAAAGACAGATTTTAAACAGATTTCACAAGAAGAAAAGCAAATGAGAGTATTTTCTTGTGAATCAATAGGATATGATGAAGAAGGAAGAATAAATAATATGCAATTTATGAAGGTTAAATAAAAAATATCCTAATTAAAGGAGGGAAAATAAATGGAAAATGCATCAAAAGCTTTAATTATGGCAGGAGGAACTTTAATAGGGATATTAATCTTAACATTAGCAGTATATCTTTTTATAACATTTGGACAAAGCTCTAGTGAAATACGTGCAAGAATATTTGATAACCAATTAACACAATATAATGCACAATATACTATATATTTAGGAAGAGATGATATTACTATATATGAAATAATTTCAGTAGCAAATTTAGCAAATAACAACAATAAAAAATATAAAGATTATTCAAACTTTGAAGAAAATTATAAAGTTATAGTTAACTTTCCAGGATATCCTAATTTACAAGATGAAATAGAAAATAAATCTCAAGAATTATTAAACGGATTTACTGGCATAGATGCAAATCAAGTTTCTAATGAAAATAATAGGTCTTATCTGACAACAACATTTAGATGTACAAAGATAGAGTATCACGACAAAACAACAGGTCAGGTTAGTAAAATAACATTTGATAAAAATTAAATAATAGCAAAATATTGAAAAAAGTAGAATATAGTGTTATAATGTAATTATTAGGAGTAAAAATGAAAAAAATAGCAATATTTTTCTTTATAATAATAGCAATAGTTGCTACAATAGCCTATTTATATATGAATTATAATTATAATTTAAAAATAGCTCAAAGAGAAAATTTAGAATTTGAAGTGTTTACAAACAAGGAAATTAATGGCTTAGATATAACAACAATTATAAATAAAGCTATTGATAAAAACAAAAAAAATCAGATAGAAAAAGAGAATAAAGGAAAATATATAGACAATGGAAATAATTCAATAAATATAGATATAAAATTTATAGATGATGATGTTACTTACAATATGGAGATGTTTTATAATAATGGAATGCAAAATTTTGTTTACTACTATGGTGATATAAAATTTAAATGTAGTGAAATTGAATATCATAAAAATACAAAAAAAATTAAATACATGAAATTTGAACAGACTACATCATAAAGAAGTTATTAAAATTTAACTATATAAATAGTTAATAAACATAAGAATATATATTAAAAGTACGAAGGGAGAGATTTATATGGAAAATGCATCAAAAGCATTAATTATTGCAGGAGCCATATTATTAGCTATATTATTAATATCATTAGGTATATTAATATTTAACCAAGCACAAGATACAGTTAATAACGGTGGTATGTCACAGGCTGAAATAACAGCATTTAACAACAAATTTCTAAAATATGAAGGAAAACAAAAAGGTTCAGTTGCAAAATCATTAGTAAATGAGATAATAGCAAGTAATGCAGATGACGCAATGCCACAAATTAAAGTTAAGATAGGTAGCGGTGAGGCGACTAACCCAACAACAACATCAGATATTGACACAAAAAAAGAATATACAATTAGTATAACATCATACAGTAGTGGATATGTTTCAGAGATTAGTATATCGGAACAACAATAAAATTATAATATTATAGGAGGAATAGCATGGAGAATGTAGTTGATGCATTAAAAATGGCTGGTTCAGTACTATTATTTGTAATAGGACTATCTGTTGCTATTCTTGCCTTTTCACAAGCTCGAGAAGCAATAGATTCTGTGTTAAAATATTCTGATAGAGAAGCTTTTACTATGCAAGATGAAGATGTTAGAAAAATATTCTATTATTTAAGTAAAGATGATACAAATAGATATGT
Organism: uncultured Clostridium sp.; assembly: GCA_946497905.1. Classification (GTDB taxonomy): domain Bacteria; phylum Bacillota; class Clostridia; order TANB77; family CAG-508; genus CAG-269. The sequence continues at coordinate 4,572 of CAMMMI010000056.1, read as the reverse complement.
TGGAATGGAAACGATAATTCCTTCAATATATAGAGCTGTTAAAGAAAATTATAAAATAGTATTTGAATTTGCAGATGATTATTATTTATATACAGATAATGAAGGAAACAAGATAAAAGAAATAAATACTGAAAATATGTCAGATCCGCAAGAATTTATAGAAGGAATACTATATAGAAACTCAAACAATGACTTTAATGAATTTGATTTTACAAGAAAATTTGGAATATTAAGATTACCAACTGAAAATTTATTTAATTATTTAATTACGAAACAAAAGACATATAACATACAAGAATCACTAGGTGTGTACATACAAGGAGAAGTACAAACATCAGACGAAAACCAATCAGATGATGGAAATTATACAAGTGATGATGTGCCTGATCAAAATAAATATCAGAAGAGAATTATAACATATACCTTAAAACTAAAAGATTAATTATTGATTAGGATTAATTGCAAAATGGATTGAAACAAAGTATAAAGTTGTAAATCCATAAGAAAGGAAGGATAATATGAGTGATACATTAATAGTTATAATTGCAATAGGCGTAGCAGCAGTTTTAATATTTGTATTTCCACTAATGACAATGGCAGATAGAACTGATGATGTTTCTCAATTAGTAGCACAATCTGCTTTAACTAGTTTTGTTGATAAAGTAGCTTCAACAGGAAAAATAAGCCAAGAAGATATAGATGATTTGGACCAAAAACTTGCATCTACAGGTAATCTTTATGAAGTAGAAATGGAAATCCAAGTAAAAGATGAAAACTTAGGTAAAAAGGTTTCTCAGGCACGAGCAGATAAAATTGGTGAAAATGTATATTATACAGTATATACAGCAGATATAGAAGGAGAAATTAAAGACAATAGGATATACTATTTAAAGGAAGGCGATATTTTTACGGCAAGTTATAAAAATACGAATCAAACAATAGGAGATATGCTAAATAATTTCTTCTATATGGTTTCAGGAAATAATAATTATGCTAATTCAGGAGAAAAAACAGCTATGTGTACTGCAAATGGCAATTAAATAAAAAGGGAAATAGCTTGTAATTGAATTACAAGCTATTTAAGTATAAAATCTGTAAATTAGTGAAAAACTAAAGAAAGGAATTTTATGAAAATATCAGGTTTAGCAGTATTGTCAATAATAATAATATTACCAATGGCAATATTATTAAATAGTTATGCAAATAATCAAATGAAAACTATAGAATTACAAGTAGCATATGACTCAAAACTGCAAAGTTCAACATATGATGCAATAAAAGCATTTCAATTAAATATGGCAAATAGTACTACATCAGATATAGCTGATTCTAAAATTAGAGACATAGAAGCATCTATAACTACTTTTTATAATTCACTAGCAGGTAATTTTAAAATGTCTGGTTATGGAGAAAATGTTTTAAGAAATTATGTACCAGCAATAGTATATACGCTATATGACGGATATTATATTTATTCTGAATATGATAATAAATTAGATGAAAGTACATCAAGTAATCTTGAAGAGGATGCTACTTATTCGGATGGACAAGAAATATATGGATTAAAGCCATATATATATTATAGTTGTAGATATAAACGAGGTTCAGATGATTTTGTTATAACATATTCATTAGATAGCTATATTACTATACAAGGGATGATAAATGGTAAGCCAGTTGATGATTCTGGATATTTATTATCAGGAGTAGGATATAATGGGAGTACAAATACATATACATATAGAGGAATAACAATAGGAGTAGAAGATGGAAGAAATGAAGGATTAAGTCAAAAAGTATATATGCCAAATGTTACTGAAAAAGTAAAAGATGAAGAGACTGGTGAGGAAGAAGAGGTAAGTATCTATAATCCAAGAGATATTGAGGTGGAACAAGAAATAGATGTGCAAGGTAATTTGGCAGGTTGGATTGTAAAATATCCATATAGGAAGATAAATGGAGCAAAATATTATGTATATACAGATTCAAATACAGGTGAAGAAAAAGTATTTTCGATGATAAATGATGAATTATTGCCTCAGCAAGATAGAACTACAGATGAAATATTTAATAATGATAATGCAATAAAATACTATAAAGAAGCATATGAATTCAAAGAAAGAATTAAAGGATATGGATTAGAAAACTTGTCTACAGCAGATGCAGTAGATGTAAATGGAATACAATATACACCTGAAAATAATCCTTTTCCTATAGAAAGAGAAATATTTGGAGAATTGGATAATACATCAGGTACATTTATAGAAGACGAGAATTCAGATTTTAATGCACATAGAATAGAAGTAATAAAAAATTCAATTGAATCTAATTTAATTGTAGCAATTTCAAATTATAATAAAGTTTCAACTTCAGATGTAAATTTTGCTATGCCAAAATTAGAAGACTATGAATGGGAACAATTAACAGAAAATATATCAATGATTACATTTATGCAAGGATTAAATATAGGTGGAAAAGTATATAATGGACATGCTATTGTACAAAATGATATTAATGAAGATTTTGTTTCAGAAAATTCAATATACTTATTAGATACTGACAATAAAGAATATCATAATTTTACTAGTGATGAAGCATTAAAAAATGTAAATTTAGACACAGCAATAGGATTGTTTAATGTAGATTTTGAAAGAAGAACAGGACTTGCAAGATATAGAGATAAATCTGGAATAGATGTAACATATGAAGAGACTATATATTATTATCCAAGAGAAGATCAAGCATCGTATAACTCAGTAATAAGCCAAAAATCTGTTGATTCAAGTCAATCAATTTCAGAATTAATGAAGCAATATGCTGGAAAAGGAGAAACAACAAAAGAAGGAAAATTAGCAAAATTATATTATACAGCATTAGGAAGAGAGAGATATGGTCAATATAGAGTTGCTAGAGATATAGAGAGTTTAAACTTAAATTCAAATTCGAATTAATGTATATAAAAAAATAAAAAGTTAATACTAATAATAGCAAAAAATTATTTTATACAATAGGAAACAATATGAAACTTTAAGTTACTTAGGCTCAAAGTGAAAATAAACAATTTTTATTTTCAAAAGAAGTTACCATTTCTTATTGTATAAAAAATGCTTCGGACAACGGATGCACACTATTTTTAAATGTAAAAATGGAGGTTAATCGTGAAAAAAATTTTACTAAAGCTATTATTAGTATTTTTTTTAATTGTAGTTTATTCATATTTTTTATCAATAGAATCAATTCCAGACAAATTAGTAATATTTGAAGGAGAAAATATAAACATAAAGAAAATATTTGGAATAAACATAAAAGAAGAAAACGAAGACATATTAGAAACAAGTTCAAATAGTGAAATAACTGGAGAGGTAGGAAAAAAGAACTTGGAAGTTAGTTTATTTGACAAAATAGCAATAAAAACAGTAGAAGTAAATACATTGCCAAAAACCACAGTAATTCCAGTAGGAAACATAGCAGGACTAAAATTATATACTAATGGGGTATTAGTAGTTGGAATGTCAGAAATAGAAGGAAAAGACAATAGAAAATACAAACCATATGAAAATACTCAAATACAAGAAGGAGATACAATAATACAAATAAATGAAAATATAATAAATTCAACCCAAGATTTAATAGAAGAAGTTAACAAATCGAAAGGAGAAAATGTCAATATTAAATATATGCATGGAGAAGAAACAAAAGAATGTAGTATAGAGCCAGTAAAATCATATGATAATCAATATAAATTGGGTCTTTGGGTTAGAGACAGTGCAGCAGGAGTAGGGACAGTAACTTTTTATGAACCAGAAACAAAAAGTTTTGGAGCTTTAGGTCATGGAATTACAGATATAGACACACAACAATTAATAAATATAGCTTCAGGAGAATTTGTAACAACAAGAATATTAGATATAGAAAAAGGAGAAGCAGGAATACCAGGAAGAATACAAGGGACAGTCGAAAATCAAGAAAATATAGGTACAATTTATAAAAATACTAAATTTGGTATATATGGTATAGTTGATAATTTATCAAGTTTAAATATAGATAGTTCAAAGGAAATGGAATTAGCTCTAAGAGATGAAATACAAACAGGAAAAGCAACAATATTATGCAGTTTAGATAATAGAAATGTGCAAGAATATGAGATTGAAATAGAAAAGATATTTAAAGAAAATAATTATGATAATAAAAGCATGAAAATAAAAATAACTGATCCAAGTTTGATTGAAAAAACAGGGGGAATTATACAAGGTATGAGTGGATCACCTATTATACAAAATGGAAAATTTGTAGGGGCAGTTACACATGTTCTTGTAAATGATCCAACTCAAGGTTATGGTATTTTTGGAGATATTATGTTAAAACAAATAAAACAAATAGAATAGCTTAAAAACTATTCTATATATTTTTATTTATATATTGTTCAGCATTTTTTATCATAATTTTAGCTGTTTCTATCTGAGTTTGACATTCTTCTTTAGTTACAATATAAAAATCAACATAATCGCTCTTTTCTCTAAAAAAGAGTATATAGAAAAAATTGTGTAAAGTTTAAAAATAAGCCTTCTTATG
>CAMMMI010000055.1 GCA_946497905.1 uncultured Clostridium sp. | reverse complement strand
TGTAAAAGACATATTGAAAAATATAAATAAAAAATCATTCAAAGTAAAAAATATTGTAAAAGAAGCATATTTTGTATCTCAAAATAGGTTAATAAATGAAGTATTTAAAGAATTGCAAAAAAACAAAAAACAATTAGCTATAATCCTAGATGAATATGGCGGAACAGCAGGAATGATAACAATGGAAGACATACTAGAAGAACTTGTAGGAGATATATATGACGAATATGACAAAGAAGAATTAGAATATGAAAAAATAGATGAAAACACATATATTTTAAGTGGTAGTATGACAATATATGATGTAAATAAGTTATTAGACGCAAAAATTCCAGATGGAGATTATGATACAATATCAGGATTTTTACAAGAAAAATTAGGAAGAATTCCAGAAGACGAAGAAACACCAATTATAGATACAGAAAAAGTAACATATAAAATAGAAGAATCAGAAGACAAAAGAATATTAAAAGTAAAAGCATGTAAAAATAATACAGAAAATATTGTTGAAGAGTGAAAGAAGGTAAATAAATGAAGAAAAGATATATAGTAATAATATCAATAATAATATTAATTATAATATCAGTAGTAGCATTTTTTATAGTAAAAAACACAATTGATAGTAAAAAAACATATGAAATAGCAAAAATAGAAAAATACAACTATTTTGTATTAAAAAAAGAAAATAAATATGGAGTAATAGACACACAAGGAAATATTTTAATAGATCCAATTTATGAAGAAGTAAAAATTCCAAACCCAGAAAAAGCAATATTTGTCTGTAAAGAAAGTGAAAATAATATAAAAATATTAAACAATAATAAAGAAGAATTGATGACTGAATATGAACAAGTAGAACCAATAAAATTAAAAAATATTCAAAGTGATTTAATGTATGAAAAAAGTGTATTAAAATATAAAAAAGATAATAAATATGGAATAATAAATTTTGAAGGAAAAGAAATTACAAAACCAGAATATGACGAGATTGATAGTTTAGGGTATAAAGAAGGCGAACTATTAGTTAAAAAAGATGGAAAATATGGAGTTATGAATATAAATGGGTATCTTATAATACCAACAGAATATGACCAAATAGCAGTAGATAAATACTATACTGATGAAAATTCATACAAAGATGATGGATATATAGTTTCTTTAACAACAAATGAAGGATATAGATATGGTTATATAAATAAAGATGGCGAAAAAATTTTAGAGACAGAATATAACGAATTATCAAGAATAAATGATATAGAAAATTCACAAGATGTATATATTTTATGTGCAAAAAATGGACAATATGGAGTAAATAAAAATGAAGAAAATATAATTCAAAATGAGTATCAATCTATAATTTACAATGAAGTTAATAATATTTTCATAGTAGAGAGAAGTAAAAAATATGGAGTAAGAGATATAAATGGAACAGAAATAATACCTATTGAATATTCACAAATAGATACTACAGGAATATATATATATGCACAAGGAGAAGATGGGGAAAAAGTATTTAATGCAGTAGGTGAAGAACAAGATATAAGTGCTAATATACAAATTTTAAATACAAATAGTGAAAATTATAGAATAAAAATAGATAGTTCAAATGGTACAAAATATGGAGTAGTAGATAAAGAAAACAATCAAATAATTGAACAAAAATATAATTATATAAAATATTTATCAGATAATTATTTCATAGTAAGTACAGAAAATGGAAAACTTGGAATAATTGACGATAAAGAGAATCCAAAGTTAGAGTTAAAATATGACTCGATAGAAAACGTTTATAGTAAAGATATAATACAAGCAACTGTGGCAAATGAAAACATTATAGAGATATATTCGAAAAATTTAGAACAATTATGTAGTATGCAAAATGCAATAGTAGAATCAAATAAAGAATATATTAAAATATATAATGATACAGAAACAAAATATTTTGATAATAATGGACAAGAATTAAAAAATACAGATATTTTCCCACAAAATACTTTATTTAGTAAAATGGAAAATGGAAAATGGGGATTTATTGATAAATCAGGAAATGTAAAAGTTGACTATCAATATGATAAAGTAACAGAATTTAATGAGTATGGTTTTTCAGCAATACAAAAAGATGGAAAATGGGGAGCTATTAACCAAAATGGGGAAATAGTGATAGAACCAACATATGAATTAAATAATACAATAGCACCATCATTTATAGGAAAGTATTATAAAGTAACATATGGTGTAGGAGAAATATATTATACAGATAAAGTGTAATTATTATAATAATATAAAATAATAAAAAAGACCATTGAACTTTACTTTAAAGTATAGTTCAACAGGTCTTTTTTTATACAATAGTAACCAATTTTCTAGTATATAAAAGTTACAATCGCTAGCCATTTGAGATTTTCGAAAAGTAAAATTAATTTTCACTTTTTTGTTTAAGACTATATAAAATAGCAAATAATAAAAATAACAATATTAAAAACAAAAAAATACTATACTAATAAAGATAAAACTTATCAAAAAGAAGGTGAAAAAATTGAAAATAGGTTTAGCTCTATCAGGAGGAGGAATAAGAGGGATCGCACATGCAGGAGTACTAAAAGCATTAGAAGAGAACAATATAAAAATAGATATAATAGGAGGAACAAGTTCAGGAGGAATAATATCATCACTTTATGCAATGGGCTATTCTCCATACTATATTTACATATTATTTAAAAGATATGCTAAAGAAATAGTAGAAATTAATTTAAATACAATAGTATCCAGTGTAGCAAATTTTATGATGAATAAAAAGATAAACATGTCAGGACTAAAAACTGGCGAAAGTCTTGAAAAAGCATATGAAACATTAGGGAAAAAAAGAGGAATAATAAAAATAAAAGATATAAAAAAATTACCAGTAGTAATTCCAACTGTCAATGTATCAGATGGAAAGGAATATATATTCACTAATAATATTCCAAAAGGAATAAAAAATAAGAGTAAATATATTATTGATGTACCAGTTGGAAGAGCAATAAGAGCAACAAGTAGTTTTCCAGGCGTTTTTTGTCCATGCAGTTTTGAAAAATATAATTTTTTAGATGGAGGAGTATTAGATAATGTACCAGTAATAGAAGTAAAAAAGCAAGGAGCAGATAAGGTAATAGCTGTAAATTTCAAATCAGATGATGTAGACGAAAAAAGTAGTGCAATGGATATAATAATGAGAACACTTGATATAATGGGTAATAAAATTTCAGAAGAAAGCTTAGAAAAAAGTGATTTTATATTAACAATACCAACAGATGGAACAGGACTTTTTGATGTAGAAAAATTGGATGGTTGTTATAAATATGGATATAAAGTAACAATAGAAAATATGGAAAAAATAAAAAAGATGTTAAATTTATAAAATTAATATAAAAAATTAATTTAGTAATACTTTAGCCCAAAATTTATTATGGGATAGCTAGATTTTAATAGCAAATATAAATTAAATTCATAAAATATAAAATAGACATATAAAAAGTATATGTAGGGGTGAGTTTATGGATATAAAATATTTTGATAATGCAGCTACAACAAGAGTAAAAGAAGAGGTTTTAAATGAGATGATACCATATTTTTCAATACAATATGGAAACCCATCATCATTATATTCAATTGGAAGATATAATAAAAGGGCAATAGAAAAAGCAAGAAGACAAGTAGCAGAATTAATAAATTGTAAAACTAATGAAATATATTTCACAGCTTCAGGTTCTGAAAGTGATAATATAACTTTAAAAGGTATAGCATATGCAAATAAAGAAAAAGGAAATCATATAATCACATCAAAAATAGAACATCCAGCAATTTTAAATTCTTGTAAAGCTTTAGAAAAACAAGGATATAAAATAAGTTATATAAATGTGGACAAAAATGGAATAGTAGATATAAATGAGTTAATAAAAGAAATAACTAATCAAACTATTTTAATTAGTATAATGTTTGCAAATAATGAAATAGGGACAATACAGCCAATAGAAGAAATATCAAAAATAGCCAAAAAATATAATATAATATTTCACACAGACGCAGTTCAAGCTTGTGGAAATATACCAATAGATGTAAAAAGTATGGGAATAGATATGCTATCATTATCAGCACATAAAATAAATGGACCTAAAGGAGTAGGTGCTTTATATGTAAAAAAAGGTATTGAATTTGATAGCATAATAAATGGAGGAGGACAAGAAAAAGGAAAAAGAAGCGGTACAGAAAATGTAGCAGGAATTGTAGGACTAGGTAAATCATGTGAAATAGCTAAAAAACAGATGGATAGCCATATAACAAAATTACGAGAACTAAGAGATTATTTTATCAATCAAGTTGAAGAAAAAATACCAAATGTAAAGCTAAATGGTTCAAGAGAAAAAAGGCTACCAGGAAATGCAAATTTTTCTTTCAAAAATACAAATAGTCAAGAATTATTATTTAAACTAGATAGTAAAGGAATATGTGTATCTAGTGGAAGTGCTTGTTCAGCAGGAAATAGTAATCCTTCACATGTATTAACATCAATAGGATTGGAAAAAGAGTTAGCACAAGGGACAATTAGATTTACATTTGGAGAAGATAACTCAAAAGAAGATGTAGACTATCTATTAGAAAGTTTGGAAGAATTCATTTTAAATCAAGATAATAGCTAGTAAAATTTTTCTAATTAGTTTTGCACATTAAAAAAGGAATGTGATAAAAATGAACAAGAAATACAAAATATATCTTATTGTAATAATAATATTGATAGTTATTATTACAATAAGTTTAATATTATATATAAACAAAGTACAAAAACTTACAAATAAAAGCACATTAAACAGCCTAAAAGAACTAACAAAACAAGATGTAGCAAAAATACAAAACAATATAAATGAACATATAAGAATTTTAGAAACGATAGTAAACGAGACAGAAAATAATAAATTAGAAAAACCAGAGCAAGTATTTGAGATATATAATAGGAATTCTGGAAATAGTCAATTTTCTAGAATAGCAATTATGTATGAAACAGGGCAAACATCCACAAATGATGGACAAGTTGTGGATTTATCAGAAGAAAAAGAAGATTTTTTTAGCAATAATGATGTAAAAATATCACAAACAAGGCAAAGTAAAATTGATAATAAAAAAATAAATATATATAGTAAAAAAACAAAACTAGGAAATGAAAATGTAGTTATATTACTTGTTATAGAAACCAATAAATATGAAGAAATATTTATACAATCAATATATAGTGGTAATGGAAATGAATATATAATAACAAAAGAAGGACAAATAATAGCAAAATCAAATAAAAATGAGAATGAAATAAATATTTATGAAAATATAACAAATACAATAGATAATAAAAAAACAAGTAAAAATACATTAGAAAATATTAAACAAAATATACAAAATAATGAAGATGGCCAAGACATATTATACAATGGCATAAAAAAATATTTTGTAACATATCAAAAATTAAATATAAATGATTGGTATTTAATAATCATAACAAAAGGTAGTGCAGTAGCAGAAGAATTAAATCAAGTAATAATTATAATGTTTATAATATCAATATTAATAATATCAATAATATCGGTAGTTTCAATATATATATTAAAATCAGAAGAAAAGAAAGAAAAAAGTTTATATAATTTAGCATATATAGATCCAATAACAAAATTAGGAAATCATAACTATTTTAATCAACAAGGAGAAAAAATACTAATAAATAATAAAATCAAAAATAAATATGTAATAGCACTTGACATAGATAAATTTAAATCATTCAATAAAAAACATGGACACAAATTAGGAGATAAATTGCTAGAAGAAGTAGGAAAAAAGCTAAAAGAGATATTAAAAGAAAAATCAATCATTTGTAGAGTTTCAAATGATATATATGGGGTAATAGTATATGAAATAGAAGATATAGAACAACAAGTAAGTAGTATATGTCAAAACATATCAAAAATAATTATAAATAATGTAGAATACAATATACTAATTTATTTAGGAATATATAAAATAATTGATAATAAATACAATTTATTAGAAAGTTTTGACAAAGCATTAATAGCACATGATAAGGTAAAAGGAAATTCAGAAAAACAATATTATATATATAATGAAAAAATAGAACTACAATTAGAAAAAGAAAACGAAATAGAAAATATAATGCAACAAGCATTAGAAAAAGAAGAATTTGTGATATATTATCAGCCAAAAATATCAAGCAAGAGCAATAAAATGACACAGGCAGAAGCATTGGTAAGATGGATACGAGATGGAAAAATGATACCACCAAATGAATTTATACCAATATTTGAAAAAAATAGATTTATAATAAAATTAGATAAATATATTTTTGAAAAAGTATGTAAAGACTTACAATTTTGGAAACAAAAATATGAAAAAACAAATAGAGATTCTAATAAGAATGATAATGGAAATAACAATAATAGTATAAATAACATAAATGAAGATATTAAAGTTCCAATGATATCAATAAATATATCAAAAGAACATTTTTATGAAGAAGAATTTATAAAAGAATTTGTAAATATAGCAAAAAAATATAATATAGAACCAAAAGAAATAGAATTAGAAATAACAGAAAGTGCAACACTAAATAAGCAAATAGATGTTATAAAAGTCATGAATAATATAAAAAAATATGGATTTAGACTTTCGTTAGACGATTTTGGAACAGGAACATCAACATTAGCAATGCTACAAAATATGCCAATAGATACACTAAAAATAGACAAAATTTTTGTAGATAAAATAGATTTTAATGATACAAATAAAAATATAATTGAATATATTGTATATATAGCCAAAAAACTAAATTTAACTACAGTAGCAGAAGGTGTGGAGAATATAAATCAGATAAATTATTTAAAAAATATTGGATGTGATATGTTTCAAGGATATTATTTTTCAAAGCCCATAGATAAGAAGAACTTTGAAAAATATATCGAAAATTCTAAATAAATTTATTAATTATCTCTAAAGCACATTTTATACCATCAACACTAGCAGACATGATACCACCAGCATATCCAGCACCTTCACCACAAGGATAAACATTTTCAATATTAGACTGTAATAAAGAATTTCTTATAATCCTTATAGGAGATGAACTTCTAGTTTCCACACCAGTTAGCAAACTATCAGGATTAGCAAAACCACTTAATTTAGAATTAAAATATATAATACCCTCTTTTAAAGTTGTAGAAACAAAATCAGGTAAGATATCATTTAAATTAGATAAAGTAACACCAGGTAAATAAGTAGGTTTTACATTACCAATAAAAGTTGACTTTTTGTTTTCCAAAAAATCTTGAACTCTTTGTATAGGAGCATAATAATTTGAACCACCTAGGATGAAAGCTTTTTCTTCTAAATTTTGTTGAAAATACATTCCAGCCAAAGGAGAAGAATCTTTAAAATCATCAGGTGTAATATTAACAAGTAAAGCAGAATTTGCATTTATATTATCTCTTAAAAAATTACTCATTCCATTTGTAACAATTGTATTTTTATCACTAGAAGAAGCCATAACATATCCACCGTGGACACATACAAAAAGTATAGCAAGAACGACCACTAGATGAATGATAAGCTAACTTATATTCAGCTGGTGGTAATTTTAATTTAGTAATAGTACCATATTGAGCTTTATTAATATCTTCTTGCAAATGTTCAATTCTAACACCAACAGAAAAATTCTTTTTTTCAATGTTAAAACCTTTTTCATAGATTTTTTTAAAAGTATCTCTAGAGCTATGTCCAATAGCTAAAACAACAACATCTGCCTCAATAAAATTTTCAGATATATTTTTAGAGCTGCTATTATCATTAATATTATTATTGCTATAAAGAGGAGAAGCTATGTTTTTAACTAACACACCTTTTATCGTATTATCTTTTATATCAAAATCTATAACTTTAGTATTAAACAAAAATGAACCACCTTTAGAAATAATATACTCTCTCATATTTTTAATAATAGTAATCAAATTATCTGTGCCAATATGAGGTTTAGACAAATATAAAATCTCTTCAGGAGCACCAAACTTGACAAATTCTTCTAAAACAATTCTACAAAAAGGACTATTAATTCCAGTTGTAAGTTTACCATCAGAAAAAGTACCAGCTCCACCTTCTCCAAATTGAACATTAGAACTAGTATTTAAAATACCAGTTTTTTGGAAAAATTCTATATCTTTTTTTCTTTGCTCAACAGACTTGCCTTGTTCTATAATTATAGGTCTAAACCCATTATTAACTAAAGTTAGGGCAGAAAATAAGCCAGCAGGACCAGCTCCAACAATTACAATTTTTTTATTATCTAAATTCTTTGATTGTAAATTTCTAATTTGAATATCTTTAGTTATTGAAACAGAATGAAGTAAATCTAATTTTGATTTAGTTAAATTAAGATTAGAAAACTCAACTTTTTTTACTTTATCTAAATGTCTATATTTTTTTTCATTTTTTACTTGTATATCAATACAATAAATGTAGTGAACATCATTTTTATCTCTTGCATCTATTGATTTTTTAGAAATATGCCATTCTAATATATCATTTGGATTAATTTTATGTTTTTTAATTGCTATTTCAAAAACTTTTTCATTAGAAATATTAGTTCTAATTTTAATATTATTAATTCTAAGCATATATACCTCCATTTATATGAATAATATACAATAAAATAATTAAATAATCAATGAAAAATGTTATTTATGCTATCCAAAAATCAGAAAAAACCTTGATATTATAAACATAATATAATAAAATATAGAAGTAAAAAAGATTAAAAACAAAAAATAACCAGTTCAAAATAGAATTTACTATTTGAATAAAAGAAGAAAAGAGGATTGATAAAAATGGAAAAATCACAAGTATATTTTACAAATTTTAGAGCAAGACCAGGATATAATCTATTACAAAAGTTAGAAAAATTAATAAAAAAGGCAGGAATAGGAAATATAGACTTTGAAAATAAATATGTAGCAATAAAAATACACTTTGGAGAACCAGGAAACTTAGCATATTTAAGACCAAATTATTCTAAAGTCATAGCAGATGTTGTAAAAGAATTAGGTGGTAAGCCATTTTTGACTGATTGCAATACTTTGTATGTTGGAGGAAGAAAGAATGCACTTGACCATATAGATAGTGCATACTTAAATGGATTTACACCATTTTCAACAGGTTGTCATGTAATAATAGCAGATGGATTAAAAGGTACTGATGAAGAATATGTAGAAATAAATCAAGAATACATAAAAACAGCTAAAATAGGTAGAGCTATAATGGATGCAGATATATTTATTTCTTTAAATCACTTCAAAGGTCATGAAATGACAGGATTTGGAGGAGCTATCAAAAATATTGGTATGGGTTGTGGTTCAAGAGCAGGAAAAATGGAAATGCACAGTAGTGGTAAACCAGAAATCATTTTAGAAAAATGTAGAAAATGTAAACAATGTAAAAAGATATGTGCACATGGAGCTATTTCATATGGAGAAGATGGAAAGGCAATAATTGACCACAATAAGTGCGTAGGTTGTGGAAGATGTATTGGAATATGCAATTTTGACGCAATAAAATCTCCAAATGATGAAAACGGAGATATATTAAACAAAAAGATGGCTGAATATGCACTAGCAGTAATAAAAGATAAACCAAATTTTCACATTAGTTTAATATGTGATGTATCACCAAACTGTGATTGTCATGCGGAAAATGACGCACCAATTGTACCAAATATAGGAATGCTTGCATCATTTGACCCAGTAGCACTTGACAAAGCATGTGCAGATCTAGTAAATAATCAAAAAGCATTTGATGATAGTAGATTAGGAGAACATATAAAACAACATATAGACGAAAAAGACAATTTTCATATAAATCATCCAGAAACTAACTGGGAAAGCCAAATAGAACATGGAGTAAAAATTGGATTAGGTAATGATGAATATGAGCTAATAGAAGTAAAGTAAAATTCATGAATTAATAAAAATAAAAAGTAAAATAAATAATACTAATTAAAATAAATATAATGTATGTAGTTAGAGAAGTGTATCTTCAAAAAACTGTGGAAATATAATAAGCTATAAAATATCAAATAGAAAAATATAAAATAAATAAATTTAAATATAAAAAAACTTAGGAAGGAAAAAATAATGGAAGAAAAATGGAACTCAAGAACAGAAATACTAATAGGAAAACAAGGAATTGAAAAATTAGAAAAGGCAAAAGTAATAATTTATGGAATTGGAGGAGTAGGTTCATATACTACAGAGCTATTAGCAAGAGCGGGAATAGGAAACATAGTTTTAGTAGATAATGATACAATCTCTAAAAGTAATATAAATAGGCAAATACATGCAACTACAAAAACAGTAGGAAAAAATAAAGTTGATGTTATGAAAAGCAGAATCAAAGAAATAAATCCTGATATAAAAGTTGAAACATATATGAAAGAAGAACAGGAAGAAAACTTAATAAAAGAAGATTTTACATATGTAGTGGACGCAGTAGATACAATAAAAACAAAAATAAAATTAGTAGAAAAAGCTAATCAAATAGGAGTACCGATAATATCAGCAATGGGAGCAGGAAATAAATTAGATCCTACAAAATTTGAGGTATCAGATATATATAAAACATCAGAATGCCCAATAGCTAAAATATTAAGAAAAGAACTAAAAAAAAGAAATATAAAAAAATTAAAAGTAGTTTATTCAAAAGAAAAAGCAATTGCTAATTCCAATAATATAATAGGAAGTATATCATTTGTGCCTTCTGCTATGGGGGTAATAATAGCAGGAGAAGTAATAAAAGATATTATAAATAAATAGTATTTGGTACGCGAACAATAACGCGGACTTTAAAATGTCATAAACAGAGAAAATGTTTAAAAAAGCCCAATATTGTTCTAAGATAAAATTATAAAGATTTTCTTAATAATACTAAAAAAGGTAAATAAATCTTTTCATTTTAACATTAATAATATATAATATGGTTATAAAGCAAAATGGGGAAGAATATGGAAAAAAAAGAAATAAAAGATAAAAAAATAATTAATTTTATAATCAGAATATTCTGGATATTCATAATAGGAAGTGTATTCGGATTTTTTGCAGAAATGATATATACATTAGTATATACGAGAACACTTCAAATAAGACAAGGACTAATATATGGACCATTTGTACAAGTTTATGGAATAGGAGCAGTTGCATACTATATATTAATATCTAAAGTAAAAGAACCAAAGCAAGCATTTTTTTATGGAATGGCAATGGGAGGAATACTAGAATATTTATGTTCATTTTTTCAAGAGATATTATTTGGCACAATATCATGGGACTATAGTAAATTTTTCTTGAATCTAAATGGAAGGATTTGTTTATTATATTGTGTATATTGGGGAATTATAGCAGTAGCATTTTTGAAAATAATATATCCATGGTTAGAAAAAATAGATTATCTTATATATAAAAAAGGAGTACGAATATTTACAGTATTTTTTATATTATTTATGACATTTGATATTGCAATATCATGTATGGCAGCAACAAGACAACAAGAAAGAAGAAATAATATACCAGCCAAAAATTCAGTAGATGTATTTTTAGATGAACATTATCCAGATGAGTTATTAAACAAAGTATATAATAATAAAAAAGATATTATGTAGTGCCAAAGGGGACGGGCTATTTTGACAACTAGGGGACGTTCCTTCAATCCCGA
>CAMMMI010000054.1 GCA_946497905.1 uncultured Clostridium sp. | reverse complement strand
ATATAGACCAATACTAAAACCACCTTCACCACATCTACTGCAACAGTATTTATTATTTTGTGGATTTAGACTTAAGGTTGCAACCTTAGATAATTTATTATAACCGACAAAATGGACAAATTGCTTTTATTTCTGGCCCGCTATTATCAGTTATTTCTAAAGATAAATGATATGCTACATTTAAAATATTAACATGTCTTTGCACTTCTATAAAATCTAATTTATTCACAATTTTCACCATCCAATATTTTATATAGTTTTATTTCTAATTCTTCAATTTGATAAATTTGCTTTTTATATTCTTGAATTGTGCTATTTTTATATTGCTCAAAAGATTTTTCATCGTTGAATATAAATTTAATATTTTGGGGTAAGTCTTTATATTCTCCTTTTAAAGTTTCCTCTAAATTCACATATTTTACTTTGCTATCGTTTAATGCTTCAATAATAATGTTTAAATCGCTTTTATTAAATTTTAATTTATACATATATTCCACCTTCCTAACTGGCAATTCGTATGTTGCCATTATTATAATAATCTTCTAAATTTTTTATAAAACTGTTTGCACATTTTTGTATTTTATCTCCTAACTCTAGGAGTATTTTTGTATCTCCTTCGGTCCACGATGTTATATATTCAAAACTGCACATTGAAGTATCTAAATCAAAATAATCAGCTACAATAAATGCAACTGATTCAACAAATGTTTCAGATAAATTTCTATTTTCTTTATAATCGAAGTCATCATATAAAGCATGAGTTAGCTCATGAAGTAATACTGATACTTTGTCATCAATAGATAATGTATCTTCTAGTACAATATGTTGTTTTGTTTTACTCCAATAACCTTTCTCGGATCCAGCAATATTTTCTTCTAATATTGGATATGGAGAAAATGACTTTAAAAATTCCAAAAACTCCTTTTTATCATTACTATTTAAGCTATCATTTGAAAGAGGTAATGGTTTTCCATAAGTTTGTGAAATGTCATATACATAAGTATATCTATATGTAAGATATTCTATTTTTTCTTCTTGTTTTGTATCTTTATCTTCGGAATCTAATAAACTATCTTGTCCTTCTAATTTCTTTTTAGTATAGCTTCTTTTTATAGGATAAATAATTTGTATTCCTTTTGCACCTTTCTTTAAGTTCCTACCCATAGCTTTCCACTTCGCAAAACCTGCTACTTGTGTCGCTTCCGGCATTTGTGAAAAAATAAGAAAAACATTATTAAAGCTATAGTTGTGAAAGTTCTTACTAAATTTTAAAAATTTTTCATATTCACCACTATTTACAAGCTTTTGCACACCTTCGACAATTTTATTAAAAAGTTCCTTTGTTTTATTTTCCTTATTATCTGTTTTTGACATATCTAAGCCACTCCTTTCAATATTTTTTGTTCCCATTTATTTATAAAAGCTAATTGCTTTTTATCTGGACTTTTGTTATTTTTTGTTCTACTTTGTACTACTTTGTTGTTTTTTACTTCAATAGTAACTAATGACTTTTTAGGCTTTCTTATATCTCTCATAAAATAAATATCACATGTTCCAGCGGCATATTTTTCAGCATAAGTTCTTACACAATTATTTTGTTGTTTACTTTCATCTTTAAGCGATTCTACTGTAAGTGCTGGAAATATGATAAATTTATTATTTTGATATTTATTTATAGATAATTCTTTTCCTCTTTTAATTATTGCTTTTTTCATAAGCTTGTTGCATTGAACCTTATATTGCTTAGATAATTTATCATGTTCTATTTCTAAATCTTTTGGAAAAGCATATTTATTATTTTTTAAATCAAGACCTAAAAGTTTTGCGAATCTTAAATAATCGGAGTATAAATATGTATCTACTTTTTCTCGACACATTTTAGAATACTTTATAAAACGATTTAAACTAATGTATTCTGCGATTTCCTCTAAATTTGTTGTATTGCTAACATAAGATACATAATTTTCTAAATAATGTATTTTTCTAATGTTCTTTTCTTTCAATAGCCTCAAAATTTTTAATTGAGTATATGTTATATTATGCTTTTTCATAAACTCATAATAATCTTTTGAAATTCCAAAAATTTTTTGAAAACTACCAAAATTTTTGAACTCGTGAGTTTTTTGAGCTAAATTATATAATTTCATTTTACAAAGCATTTCTACTATTGGCATTTGTTCCTTTTCTTTTAGTAATCGCAATAAATCAATATAGGTAGAATGTTTTGCAATATCCCATATACAAGAGTATTTATATTCTGTATCTTTTAAGAGCTTTTTTATATTATTTGGAAATACTATCGAATAATCAATAAGTGAATAACCTCTAGTATATTGCCTCCATTTTTTATCATTTATGTAATATCCATTATCATGATATATGTAAATGTATTGTTGACATTTTGAAACTCTTTCATTTACATATACATCTCTATAGTAATTATCTGTAGGTATTTCTCTTGCAAATTCGGCAACAGAAGTATGATGCTCATGCATTGCATCTATTACAGTTTTTAGTTCAAAATATCTTATTACAAAAATATTATTTACTTTGTCTAAAATTGAAATGTAATCTTTAAATGCTTTATATTTTAAATTAGATCTTCTAATCAAATAAGTATTATGACAATTAGGACATCTTACTTCTTGATTTATTTTCTTTTTGCTAATAAAGTAACTCTTACAATTAGTACAAAAGCATTTGTTTTTAGCTGACTTTATAATTAAGTTATGATATACAGCTTGTTTATCCACAAAATTATCCCAACCATTAGGAAATGATGGTGTATCATCTAATATTTTTAAAATTTCTCTATGAGCTTTTTTAATATATCCCATTATGCCACCTCCGAAAAGATAGAAATTTGAGCATTTTTTTCTTCTTCTTTTTTCTGCTCTTTTTCGTCTTGCTGAGTTTCATTTTCAGCTTTTTTTACAGGTGGTGGTGATACCTTTTTTTCTTTTATACCTAATTCTTCATTACTATGTTTAAAATAATTAGCAGCCCATAAGCAAACAATTCTATCATTTACCATTGCTACATTGCCCTGTTTTACAGTTCTTGCTTTTTCATAAACATACTCATACATACCTTTTATAGTCTTTTCTTTATTATCAAATTTGTCCTGTAATTCTGGCAAATCCTTTATCTGATTAAAAATAGTATAAACATTAAAATTATTCATTTCCATAACTTCTTGTTCTAATCTCTTTAATCCTTCCATATTTTTCATTCCTTTCAATTTTTAATTTGTTTAAATCTTTGAAAAAGTGGATTATTTACTTTTTCCTTTTCCATATATGATTTATAATTGTTAATTCCATACCTTTGTTGCTTTAGTTGTCTTTCTTTTTGTACTTCTTTTAGTAATTGTGGCAATTCTTCAAAAGTATAAAAGAAAGAGATAAGATTTTTAAAATAAATAATCTTATCTCTGTTTGCTATCTGCTTTTCATTCATTATGCAACTTCTTCAACTTCTGCAAAATTTATATATCTATCTCTATCAATTTGTCTAATTATAGTTTTCATATATGGTTTTATTTTTTCAATTTCTGTTTCTGGAACATTTACCCTTGTTACCATTGCCACTTTTAGGCCATACTTAGTTGGTGCTTCAATTAAATCTCCAACAGATAATCCTTTATTAGTATAATAAGAATATTCTTTTCCTTGAAATACTCGAGGACAAAAATTGTCCTCATACTTAACCATTATAATATTCGTTTCCATTAAAAATTAACTCCTTTCATAATAAAATTAAAATGGTAAATCGTCTGCACTATCAAAGAGCCCATCTATATGACTGGCTGTGTCAGATACTTGTGTATTATTGCTATTGTTTTGCCATAAAATGCTTTCATCAGCTTTTTTCTTACTATCTGCAAAATATATTTCTTCAGCAATTATTTCACTAATGTATTTTTTTGTACCATTTTTATCTTCATAACTACGGTTTTGTAATCTGCCTACAACATTTACTTGAGTACCTTGTGAAAGATATTTCTCACTAAAATCAGCAAGTTTAGAGTAAGCAACAATATTTATAAAATCTGTCTCTCTTTCTTCTCCTTGTTTTGCAAATCTTCTATTTACTGCTAATGTAAATAATGCAATTTTAGTATTTGTTGTTTGTGAGTATCTAATTTCTGGTGCTTTAGTAAGCCTACCTAATAAAATAACTTTGTTCATATAATTTACCTTCCTTTCAAATTAATTTTCTCTTACTACAATAAATTTAAGTATTTCATCTGTAATTCTATAAATTCTTTCTAGTTCAGAAATACTTGTTGGATTAGCATTAAATTTAATTAAGTAGTAGTAACCTTTTTTGTGCTTATTAACTTCATATGCAAGAGTTTTCTCTCCTAAATCTTGTTCTTCAGTAATTGTTCCATTTTCCAAAATATAATTTTTTACTCTTGCTATTACATTATTTCTTTGTTCTTTAGTAATCTCATTGTTAATTATCATAACTGTTTCATATTTATTCATAAATAGATCCTTCCTTTCATATTAGGCTACATCTTTAAAAAGATATTTTTTATTGTATTCTCTGTTTTTCTCTTTCATAGTTCTTTGCGAAACATAGTATTCTTCTAAAAATTCATCTTTGTACTTTTCTATTTTTCTTTGATGTTTAGATAATTTAAACATATTGGTATATCTTCTTAAATCTCGCCTTTTCATTGATATTCTTTTATTATTTTTTATTGAAACTACAATAAAAGTACCAAAAATAATTGAGCCTTGATAAATTCTATTAAACTCATCATTTGATGCATCTTGATTTGCATAAATTATTGTATTTTCATTTACTTTTATTTTTAATAAATTTTCTCCTATAAAAGCTTTAATAAATTTTAAACTTGCTGGAATTTTTAATTTTTGCACTTCTTTTCCAGGCATTACTAATAAACATTTTATTTTCATATGTTTCCCTCCAATAATTTAATTTAAGACTATGCAGCAACCTGCATAGCCTCACTTGTCTTATAATCTGATATAGTTAAATCTTTTCCTTTTTCAACTCTAGCAATAAGAATTTGTGTGCCATTTGAATAATCTTCAATAAAGTTATAATCAGCACAGCTCTCACTATCATCAATAAATAAAGGAAAATTTGTTTTTGCAACTATATTTAGCATATTGCATAATTCTAAAGAAGTGGCAATAGTTTCAGAACGAGATATACTTTTTAGTTCATTGCCATTATATAAAATAATAAAATCCTCTTTAATAACTCCATCCTCTTTTGAAACCTTGTAATATTTGATGCTGACATTTTTTAGATGTTTAGTTGCAAATTTCATTTTTTCTTCAATATAGTTAATATATAACTTTTGTGCTACATCTTTTGTCTCTTTAATATTTTCTAGTAACTTTGAGCATTCCATAATTTGACTACTAAAAAGAGAAATATCATTTTCTGCACCATCTATAGTGTGTTTTTGTGATAAAATAGAACTATTAAATCTTTCGATTTCTAGTTGCTCTTGTTCTAGTTCTTGAATTTGAGACCTTAATTCTTCTATATGTTTTTCTCTTTCCAAGTTCGACTTGCTTTCTAGTGCGTGAAGTTTACACCTTTCCGTTGCATGTTTGCTTTTTAAATCCATAAGCTCTATATCTAGCTTTTGTTTTGATTCAAATGCTATTTCCAATTCTGTTCTCATATTATTAATTGTAATCAGTTTACCTTCTGGATTTAGCACTTGTTTACAAGTAGGGCAATATGAAACAGGCTCAGCTTTTAGTTGTAAATATTTTTGCTTTCCAGCTTTCATATTCGTTGTTAGATCTTGTATTTGTTTTTCTTTATCTGCTATTTGGTTATTAAGGTCATTTACAATATTCTCTTGTCTAGTTTTAGTAAATGTGTTTTCTGCTTCTAAACTTGATAATTCCATTCTAGCAAATTTTAATTCTTCAGCTTTTTCAAATGTTTTTTCTTCTTCAATTACGGTAGAATTAATAATATTTTGTGCATATTCAATTTTACCTTGTAAATTTCCTATCTTTGTCTCCGTTATTCTTTTGTTTTCATTTAATTCAGAAATAAATTCTAAAATATTTTTGGGACAACTTTCTAAAAGAGCTTTTTCAGTATTATCTAATTTGTCATAAACAATACTTATATCTATCTCTGGTAAATACTTGTCTAATAGTTCTTTTTGTTCAGCAGGTTTTTTTGATATGAAATAGTTTGGATTTAATATTGATAAAAATAATTTTTTATCACCATAAAAACTTTGAATGTCTTTTTGAGTAGCTGTTTTACCATCTAACATAATAAAATTTTTAGAGTTGTCATATTTGTTTTTATACCTTACTAAAATATGAGGGATATTAAAATTATCTGTAAAATGTAGTTCTACTAAGCAGTCATCAGAGTTTTTATTTCCAAGCCATTCTTTTTCATCTCCAGTTAAATTAGTTCCAAGAAATCCCCATATAATTGCATATAAAATATTGGTTTTTCCTTTTGTATTACCACCAGTAATAGAAGTAATGTCATACAAGTTTGTCTCAAATGTTTCTTTATTTTTTCTAAAGCCTATTGTTTTTATATAATTAATTTTCATTGCTATTACTCTCCTTTAAATTTTCTTAAACATTCTTCTTCGAGCCAGTCTTCTGTGCCATCTTCAAACCTTACATTATAATCCAGAAAAAATGGATCTCTGTTAATGACAATAGCGGTTTGATTTATATATTCCTTTTCATTGCACTTGCCAATACCATTTACAATAACCTTGTCTTTTGCCTTAAATTTACTAAACATTGTATTTCCAAACCTTAGAGTATTCTTTTAGAATATCTGTATTGATTAAACAAGTATCAATGGTTTGTGGGTTATTTGTATATAAGGTATCCGCAACAAAAGAATTACATGGCCTACTAAATAGCACTTCATCAACAACTTTTAGTTTTTTCAAAAATTTCGTCATATGAGAATTTTCAGAATAGTTTTTAATAGTAGTAATATGTTCACTATAAGCACTATAAATATCATAAACGGTACAAGTTGCAATAGGTCCATCCTCTAAATTTTCAATAGAAATGGCCATTGCTTTATTATCAGCTGCATAACTCCCCACTCTAAAATAACAATTTTCATAATCTTTATATGTAAAAGTTTTCATATTTTTAATCTCCTTTCAAATTTTTCTTGCTTCAGCATTGTTTTTTGTTAAAACATTGCGTATAATAAATATAGATGATTTACTTAAACATTTTTGTAGTGGCATATTTTCTTATGCTGCTACATTTTTTGGGCACTTTTGAACGAATTTAATATCATTTGCAATAATTAATTTTCCAGCTGTTTTTAAATCTAAAATTACAGTAGTACCTGTATCACATTGTGAAAATTCTTCTATAAATTGAGGTGCTATTACTGCATCTATAGTCTTGTTATACTGGTCTACAAAAGTTGCAAATTGATATTTGGTTGGTCTACCATCTTTTTGTAATTCCTTTTCATAACTCTCGACTAAAACATAGTAGTTTTTAAATGGATCTTCAGCATTATTTTGTGAATTAGTAACTGGTGTTGTATTAGGTTTTTGCGTATTTTTGTTTTCTATAGCAGATGATTTAACATTTGGGGTAGTTTTTTTATCTGCTTTATCAGTATTATTAGTTGCTTTATTTGCTTTAGCAGAAATATTTTCACTTTGCTTTGGAGTTTGAATAGGATTATCCACATTATTTGAAACATTTGTGGAAACTTGTTCTTGTTTTTTTGTAGAATTGTTTGAATCAAATTCTTCTTTTCTAATAATATCGAGAATAAAATTTTCAAAAGTTTTACCGTCTTTACTTGTTTGAGTTTCTTTTTTTAAGAATAAATAATAGTCTCCAATTATAGGATGACCTAGATATTTTTGAAATTCAATATATTCTTTTAACCTAAAAATTGAAGTATAGCCAGTAATTTTCATAGTCCAAATTCTATCCTGGCTAATGTCTGGAAGTAAAAACTTTAAATTTCCCTCATAAGAGCATGCTGGTCTTTTTCCTTCTTCAGCAATTCTGTATTGACATTGAGCAGAACATTCTACAGGTGTCCATTTTCCTTCAACTTTTTGTTTCCCTTTATTTTGGTCATAGTTACAATAACATACTAAACCACTTTGGTTATATCTAGCATTACGAATTGATAATGGATCCTCTGTAAAAAACTTTATATGTAGCATTTGGCTCTGTGGATATTTTTCATTAAATCTATTTCGTAAAAAAGAAAGTGTTTCATCCTTTACTTTGGCAATAAAATATCCATGATCTACAACTTTTTGTTTCCTTCCATTTATTTGTTTTTCTCCGGTGTTGTATTCTACCGGCAAGTGGTAAATTAAAATTTCTTGTTTGTTCCATATTTTTTCTTCCTTTCATTATAAAATTTAAGCTACAGCTAGCTCTTGTAGATAGTAGCAATTTTCCTTTAGTTTAATTAAGTCAATAGAATAGATAGGGTAAAATACATAATCTACAATACACATACCTATTTTTTCTTTTAAAATGCCTAATTTTTCTAATTGAGGTACAAGTGTTGGTTTAAAACGATTATTTACAACAATTTCATTTTCTCCTAACTCAACACAATTTTGCTCTAAGGTAATGTCTGCAAAATGAGCAATTTGATTTACATTAGGATCAAGTCCAAACAAACTTAATTGTAAATTTCCATTTCTGTATGTAGAACATTGAATAAAGCAATTTTTGAATAATGTTTCATACAGATTAAAATTAAAACCATTTTTCATAACAAGAATCTCCTTTCAAATTTAATTGCAATTTGTGTAAAAAGATTTTCTTTTAAATCCTCCTTTCCTTTTTATTTAGGGCAAAAAAAGAGAAAGTATTTGCTAATTAGGGGGCAATTAGCTTTTATACTTTCTACTTATTTTTAGACATAAAAAATAATCTATCTATTTTGTTATGTTTTAACCCAAAATTATGCTACATATGAAATGTAGATGTACTACTACTAACTATAATTTTTAGTAGCTATGCTTCAGAACAAAATTCTGAAGGTAGTTATAGCAAAAACTATAACATAATCTTAATACACACTTAAATTATAGCTTGTACCTTTTAAATATTCAATAATGAGTGTAAAAAAAGAAAATATCCTTATGTGTCAATATTTTGGACTAATAAAACTGTCCCAATTTTTAATGAAAAAATTTTTTTCTGTTCAGCGTTCCCTTTTTTGAAAGAATTTTATACAATTATTTAAAAGGAGGGATTTATATGGCTATAAAAAAAGACATAATTGACTTGCTATTTGAAAAGAAAGAAGAAGATATGGCTTTTAAAATGAAAGACAATTTACTAACACAGTTCAGGAGAAAAATTTATACCACATCATATAAGCTAAATGAATTTATAAAAGCCAATGTTCCAGATGATATAAGGACAGAACTTCAAAACTTAATTTCAAATAGAAATGAGGCACTCTATGATTCATATTATAGAGAGGGACAATTATTTTATAGAAATGGAATAATAGATGGCCTATATTTAAAGTCATTAGATCCAAACAAGGAATAATCAATATTTGCTCTATATGTAATATATGGGGCAAAAAAATAAAGTATAAAAAATGTAACATAAATACACTTATGATACATTTTGAAAGAAAAAACAATAAAAAATGAATATAAAATGTAACATAAATGAGCAAAAGCATATTTGAAAAATGTAACATAAATGAAAGGGTGGGGAAGATGACAGAAGAATTTATTGAATTTATGAAAAATGAAGGTATATCCCAAAATACATATATGAGCTATGCAAGTGATATAAAATTGTTTGAGCAATATTATGAAGATTCTTATGGTGAAAAAGTTACTCACTTAATTCACTCTGATATAGTGATGTATGTAAATTACTTAAAAAGAAATCAAGTTTCTGCTCA
Source organism: uncultured Clostridium sp. (assembly GCA_946497905.1). Taxonomy (GTDB): domain Bacteria; phylum Bacillota; class Clostridia; order TANB77; family CAG-508; genus CAG-269. Next base: position 1,948 of record CAMMMI010000054.1, on the reverse strand, counting down.
TACAATAAATAGAAAAATAGCAGCATTAAAAAAATACAATTTGTTCTTAATAGAAAAGGGGATGCAAAAAGATATAGTAATTGTAGATAAGGACTATATAAAAATACAGAAGTCTTTTATAAGTAAAAAAGTTCCAACAGTACAAGAGATAAATAGAATACAGCATTTTGCTAATAAGAGAGAAAAACATTCTGAAAGAGATTATTGTTTTTTATCTATTCTAATTTATGGTGGTTTACGAGAAACAGAAATGGTAACAATAAGGCTAACAGATATAAAGCTAGGGGAGAGATTTATAAATGTAATAGGGAAGGGCAATAAATTTAGACAAGTCATAATAAACGATATTATGTATGATGCAATAAAGAAATACATGGAAATAAGAGAAAAGATTAATACCGATAATCCATATTTATTTATAGGACAAAAGAATGTGAAAAATAAAGAGCCACTTAATCGCAACTTTGCCAACAGATTATTAGATGACTATAAAGATTTATGCAAATCTGCGAGATTACATCCACATATAATAAGAGCCTTTTTTTGTACTAATGCGCTTCACAATGCAGGTTACAGTATAGAACAGGTAGCAAATCAAGCAGGACATAGTAGTTTAAATACAACTAGAGGATACTTAGGTGGAAGCGACGGCAATACTTTATTAAATTTAGCAAATAATTTATAATTCTATTGACAAAAATTTTTTTATCTTAATATATTCTTTACATGTCGATTTTATTTTATTATAGAAATAGTTAATAAAAAAGCTCTACTTTTATGCAGTAGGGCTTTTTATAGCAATTAGTAAAATATTAATTGGTATAGTATAAGTTGTAGAATTAAAAGTATAACTTTCTCCTGTAACATATACTTTATAACCATAGTTAATTAATTTTTGCTTTATTAATTCAGTTACAGAATCACTACTATCTTTAGGAAGATCATGCTTTACTATTAATTCATAAAATGTAAATTGTATAAAATATTTATTTTGATTAATCTTATTTTCAATAAGTTCATTTAAAAATTCTAATGTCATTCGTGTTAAAACCTCTTTTTAATTTATATTATTGTCTAATATATTAATTATGTCATTATATTTTTGTAATGAATTAGTCATATCTCTATTTTTTAAACTTTTATTCATAACATTTTCTACAATACTATTAAATATAATTTTTATTTCATCTTTTGAATAATCTTTATCTTGTATGTATATTCCAGCTTCATTTAATAATTGGTTTTGCTCTATTGTAAATGTATTTAATAAGTTCATTTTATACACCTCTAAATAAGATATTTCTAACATAGTTTAGCATAAAAAATTAATATAATCAATAATGTAATTCCATATATATTGTAATTTGTGTAATTACTTTTAAGGAATAATTGTTATACTGGTATGTTCTACTTTTTCATCCGTATCAAAATATATATTAATTTCATAATAATCCGTAGTATAGCACTTGCCAAAGTACCATTCTTTTCTCATATTTCCTGCATCATAATAATATATTTTTTTGTTTTCCTCAGTATTATATTCAGATTCTGGTTCTCCTAATAGCTCAATAACTTCTTCTTTGGATAATCCAACAAGGCTTTGATTATTATTAAATTCTTGCATTTTTATATAGAGTTCATTTGGTTTTTCGAACTTCCATAATAAGAATACACAAGATGCAAAAGCACAAATTAATATGATAAAAATATAAATTGACATTTCTGATTTCTTATCTATACTAATTAACTTTTTTCTTATGAACAATATTATTATAGTAGCCAATAATATTCCAGGTAATGCGAACTGTACAAAAATACCAAATATAATTATTAAACCTGCCATAATAGTCGTTTTAATTCCTCCTATAAGTTACTATTTTTACAGCTCATATTATATAATAAAGAGCTGATAATTTCAACTAACTATCAGCCCTACTTATTGTAATTT
>CAMMMI010000053.1 GCA_946497905.1 uncultured Clostridium sp. | reverse complement strand
TAGACAATCCAATAAAAGCTAAAGGACATTTAAGCATTTGGAATTATGAATAAGATTATAAAATGTGAAAAGAGTAAGATATAAATTAAAAGAAAAAGCAGAAAGGAAATAATGAATTGAATACTCAATTAGAATTATGGAATAAGTTAAATGAAGGGAACACATTACAAGAAGTACAACAATATATAAAAGATGTAATAGGAATAAGAGGATTCTCAAATCAAGAAATAGAAAAAACAATGTTACTATTATTAGAAGAAGTTGGAGAACTTGCAAAATCAATAAGAAAAAATGCTACAGATATGGGAATTGATAAAAATAAAGCTAATCATTATGATACAATAGAAAGTGAAGTAGCAGATGTTTTTATTGTATTATGTAGTGTATGTAATAAATTAGATATTGATTTATATAGAGCTTTAAAAGACAAAGAACAAGAAAATATTATGAGAATTTGGAAAAAAGAAAATAACTAGAAAGGCTAGGCAATATATGATATACCTAAAAACATTTAAACTAAGTGATAGCAAAATAACAAATAATAATATATATCCATTTAATGTATTACAAAATAAAGAGCCAGATGTGTTTATATTTGACAATATAACTGTATTATATGGAAATAACGGTTCTGGGAAATCAACTATACTAAATATAATTGCCCATAGATTAAATTTAAAAGGAAAAGAACGAAGTAATCCAAAAGTTATTGGAACATTAGATTATTTTGAGGATTATGCATCAAAATGTGAATATGAACTAGGAGAAAATGAGAATGGTAGAAAATTAACTAGAATACCAGAAAATAGCCGATATATAAAAAGTGAAGAAATATTATATGAAATAAGGAAAGCACAGCAAGATGCAGTATTGCAAGAAAGTATAGAATGTAATTTAGCAAGAGAAAGAGGATTACAAAATGCAAAAGATTTTTTGCAAACAAAAGAAGGAGGAAAGCAGTTTGCTAGATTTGAATTTTCACAAGATAAATATTCTAACGGAGAAACAACATTGCAAATTTTAGAAAGTAATATTGAACCAGATAATTTGTATTTACTAGATGAACCAGAAGTTTCATTATCTCCACAAAATCAAGTAAGACTTGCAGAAGAAATAAATAGAATGTCAAGATATTTAGGTGTTCAATTTATAATAGCAACTCATTCGCCTTTTATGTTAGGAATTCTAAATGCTAAAATATATAATTTAGATACTAGAGATTATAAAATTCAAAGATGGAATGAACTTGAAAATGTAAGATACTTTTATGATTTTTTTAAAAGAAGAAAGAGTGAATTTGAGAAATGAATTAAAAGAAAAAAATTTGGAGGTAAAAAAATATGGATTTTAAAGATGAAGAATTTATCAAAAAAGAACAATCAGATGACTTATTATTTGAAGCATATGATGAACCAGTAAAAACAAAAGCAATAAAATTAGCAAAACGAGCGTTAGAAATAAATCCGAACAACATAGATGCAGAAAATTTTATTACTAAGTATGAAACTAACACAATAAAAAGACTAAAGAAATACGAAGAAACACTAAATAAAGAAAAAAATAGTTTAGAAAAAGAAAATTTATTTAATGAAGAAAATATAGGAATTTTTTGGGGATTAATAGAAACAAGACCATATATGAGAACAAAACATTGTTATATGTTGACATTAATGGAATTGGGAAGATATACAGAGGCAATAAAACAAGGAGAAGAATTATTAGAATTATGTGAGAGTGATAATTTAGGTATAAGATATTTGATTATCGGCTTATATACTGTACTCGAAAAATTCGGCAAAGCTAAAGAAATATATAATAAATATTTGGATAATTCAACTTTTATGTTGTTTCCTTTATCTATAATGTATTATAAGGAAGGAAACTATAGAAAATGCAAAAAGGTACTTAAGCAATTACGAGAAAATAATGAATATTTATTAAATTATTTAACTGGAAGAAAGAAATTTACAAAAGCCAAAGTAGAAGATATTGAGATAAATGGTACATATTCATGGGGGTCAGAAGCAGAGGCTTATTTGGTGGTTAAAGATAATAAATATTTATTGGAAACAGTGCCAACATTTATAGAATTTATAGAAAGTGAGATTTAAGAATGGAAGAATCAATAAAAGAACTAACACTATTACTATTATATTTGACATCATGGACTGAAAAAGAACCATATGGAGAATATCAGAGAGCATGGAAAGGTTATGACTTTGATATATTAAATAAATTGCAAAATGAAAATATGATAGGAGGAAGTACATATAAAGCTAAGTCTACATATATAACAGAAAAAGGAATTGAAAAAGCAAAAGAATTAATGAAAAAATATAACATTAAAGGTTAAATGTTAATGGGAAGAAGGAAAAAGTTTATGGACAAACAAATTAGTTTAGAACAAATAAGTAAATTTAGTGAAGAATATAATAAAAATAGAAGTAATAAAATTATAGAGAATGCAATTACGAAAAATGGTTTAGAAAATGCTTGTATAGAAAGGCAAGTTATAATAGAGAACATACCTATTTTTAATATTGAATTACCAGAAAGCACAAGATATGACCAAAAAGACAGTTATAAGTGCTGGATATATGCAGGTATTAATGTAATAAAACATAACATCGCACAAAATTTAAATATAGATATAATGAAATTGGAATTATCAAATAATTTTATTGCTTTCTTTGATAAGTTAGAAAAATCTAATAATGCCTATGAAAATATTATAGAGTTAGAAAATACAGATTTAGATTATATACATAAAGAAAAAATTGTAGAGTATTGTGTATCAGAGGGTGGATATTGGGAATGGTTTGTTTCTATTATTAATAAATATGGAATTGTACCAATGTCTTTTATGCCAGACGTTGTTGAAAGTACGAATTATAAAAAAGTAAGCGATATATTTACTGAAAAAGTAAAAAAAGATATTAGTTACTTATTAAAATTAAAAAATGAAAACGAAAGCATAGAAAAATTAAGGAGAGATAAAGAAAAATTTTTACAAGAAAATTACAATTTGTTATCTAAAATACTTGGAGAACCAAATTTTAAGTTTAATTATGAATATGAAGATAAAAATAACAACTATATAAGATATAATGATATGACTCCTATAGAATTTAAAAATAAATTTTTAACATTAGATTTAAACAATTTTGTATCAATAGGAAATCTACCAATGTATAATAAGGAATACTATAACATATATTCAAAAAAATATTTAGGAAACATATATAAAAACAGTTATGCAACATTTTTAAATTTACCAATTGAAGATTTAAAAAAATTGGCAATTAAGCAATTAAAAGATGGCATTCCAGTTTGGATGGGAGCTCATATTATGAAATTTAGAGATAAAAAATCTGGAATATTAGATATAAGACTATATAATTATCGAGACACATTAGATTTTAAGCCATTAAGTAAAAGAGAGGCACTAGATTTACATGATATTGAAATGCACCATGCAATGACTTTTTGCGGAGTTCATCTATTGGAGGATAAACCTGTAAGATGGAAAATAGAAGATAGTTATGGGGATAAAGAAAAAGTAAATGGATATTATATAATGAATGACAATTTCTTTAATGAATTTGTTTTAAGTGTTGTTATAGATAAAAAGTATTTAACAGAAGAACAATTAAAACTACTAGAGCAAGATTCAATTGAGTTTGATATAGGAGAGCCATTCTAATGTAAATTATAGTTTGGAGGAATGCCAAGTGAGTGAAATAACAGAAAAAATAAAACAAGAATTATTAATTAGATGTGAAAAATCAAAAGAAAAAGATGGATATGACTTTTGGAATGAACATATAAAATATGTAGTTGAGAATGGAATACAATTAGCAAAAAAATATGGAGCAGATATAGAAATAGTAGAATTAGGAGCGTTATTGCACGATATAGCAATGCCATCAGAATATGGCGAAAGAGAACAACATCATATTTATGGAGCAGAAATTGCAGAAAAGTTATTGACAGAAATAAATTATCCAAAAGAAAGAATAGAAAAAGTTAAAAATTGTGTGTTAAATCATAGAGGTAGTAAAGATAGACCAAGAAATACGATTGAAGAGCAATGTGTGGCAGATGCAGACGTAATTGCACACTTTGATTGCATACCATCATTATTTTCTTTAGTCTATAAAGAAATGAATTTATCTATATCAGATGGAAAAGAATATGTAAGAAGAAAACTAGAAAGAGATTACAATAAGTTGAGTCCAAGAACTAGAGAATTATTAAAAGATAGGTATAAAAATATAATTGATATATTATTTGTTAAATAAGACATATACAAGAATATATAGTATAGAATTTGTTAAATTTTTATGCTATATATTTTTGTATTATGATAAATAAATTTTTACAAGTTTTGTAAAAAAGATTGAATATATTTAAGAAACATGATACAATACAAATGTTCGTATGAAAATATTAATAGTTTAATTTGCGGGAGGCGATTTTATGATTAAATTAGAAGAATACAAATCAGGTGAATATGTGAAAGTAAATGATTACAAGGCATTTATTCCAAGCAAAATAAATTATAACTGGGGATGGGATGACACAAAATTGGACAAACTATTAGCAGAAGCCAATAGACAAATTGGAGAACTAAATGCATATTCATTATTAATACCAAATGTAGATTTATATATTAAAATGCATGTGAAAATTGAAGCTAATAAATCAAGTAGAATTGAAGGAACAAGAACAACAGTAGAAGAAGATTTATTAGATATAACAGATATTAATCCAGAAAAAAGGGATGACTGGGAGGAAGTACAAAACTATGTAAAGGCTACAAATTATGGAGTAGAAAGAATAAAAGATGGCTTTCCAGTATGTACTAGATTAATAAGAGAACTCCATAAAATATTAATGCAGGGAGTTCGTGGAGAACATAAAACACCAGGAGAATTTAGGACATCGCAAAACTGGATTGGAGGAAGTATGCCAAGTAATGCAGTATATGTTCCACCACCACATACTGAAATTGCAGAATGTTTAACAGATTTTGAAAGATTTATAAACAATGAAGAAATAGATACACCAGACTTAATAAAAATTGCAATTTTACATTACCAGTTTGAATCAATACATCCTTTTTTAGATGGCAATGGAAGAATTGGAAGATTACTTATACCATTATATATTCAAAGCAAAGGAATGCTTGATAAATCTTGTTTATATATTTCTGATTACATTGAAAGAAATAAAGATACATATTATGATATGCTAACAAGAGTAAGAACTCATAATGATATGATAGTTTAGATTAAATTTTTCTTAGAAGCGGTTATAGAAACCTCAAAAACAGCAAAAGAAAAATTTAGAAATGTAGTTGAGCTTACAATGCAAATGGATAAAATTATAGTAAACTTACCAGTAAAATCAGACAACATAAAAAAGGTAATAGATGTATTATATAATGAACCTGTAATTAACAGAAAGAAATTATGCGATATAACAAAAATAAAAGAAGGAACAATAAAAAACATTATTAAATGCTTATTAGAAAATAATATCATTGTAGAGACGACAGGATATAGTAGAAACCAAATTTTTACCTTCCAAAAATATACAGATTTATTTTTAAAATAAAATTTATAGGTCAAAAAAATCAAAAAATTTGACCTATGAAAATTCATAGGTCAAAAAAAACGAAATTTTTGACCTATAAATTATTTTGAGTCAAAAAAAATTAAAAAATTTGACTTATAAAATTGAAAATCAAAAATAATAATTCTAAAAGGCAGGAAAGAGATACAGAGAGTATCTCGTAAACACATAGAAAAACAAGTTTTCTAGACCTCTGTAAATAGTAAAAAAATACAGAAAAAATGCAGAGTAACAAAAAGATACTAAAATGCTTGGTATAACTAAAATGTAATAAGAAATAAACAAAATATTCATAAATGAAATACATTGCAAGTATTGTAAAATACATTAGATGTAATAAGCATACATTTAGTGTATTTTATAATTTATATAAGAATATTATTTAAGTTTAAAATAAATTTTCAAATTTGTTTCAAAAAACATTCATTGACGTATAAAAAACAAGGTGATATTATTGCAATATGAAAAATTGAAAGCAGGAAACTAAGTTAGAGAAAATCTAGCTTTTTTTATTATAGAAAATTATATTTTCTATAATAAAAAAATAAAATTGCACAGAAAAATTGCTGTGCAATTTTTCGCGTCGACAAATCTTATACGCTTCTTGTTAGACCTTATTAAAAAAGAAAAAATTAAAAAACAATAAAAAGGTCTAACGAAGCTAGATTTGTCAATTGCTTTTTGTTTTTTTAATAAATAAAATGGAGGTTTTTATTATGCCAGAAACAAATCAATTACTAATAAACTATTACAAGAAAGAAGAAATAAAAAAAGTTAAAGAAATGATGAGAGAAAAACTTGAAGTAGGAGAAATTTTAGAAGGTGTTAATATGGAATGGATTACCAAAGAAGAAGTCTTAAATATACTAGGAGAAGATTACGAGCCAGTTATAAAAGAAAGTAAGGTAGTAGATAAAGATAAAAACGAGAATATACTTAATACATCTAATGTAACACAAAATACACCAATGGAAATAGCAAGAAAATATAAAAAATATTTTGAAGAATATAACCAAAATAGAAAAGAAATTTGTAAAGATAAAAATATTAGTAACGGAACATTTCAAAAATATCTAAGATTAAATTATTTAATACCAGAATTACAAGAACTTGTAAATAATAAAAAGCTAGGAATAAATTCAGCAGAACATATAAGTTTTATTGATGAGAAAAATCAAATGAGGATAGCAGAAATAATCCGAAATTATAATTACAAAATTACAAATACCATAGCTCAAAAAATAAAGAGAGATTTTAGAAGAAACAAAAACACAGGTAAAAATTATATTTTAAGTAAAGAAAAAATAGAAAGTTATAAAAATGAAAAGAGTTCAAAAATAATTTTCACACAAGAAGAAATAGAAAAGTATCTTCTAGGAGTGCCAAACAAAAAAATAAAAGAATACATTATAAGTATTTTAGAAAATACACAAAATGTATGAGGTATAGCCTATGGAAAATACAGAGAAACAAGAGAGATATTAAATTCATACAAGAAAAGATAGATGCTAATTTATTAAATGGAAGTATCGAAATAACACTTTTAAATAAGATATATAAACACAAGTTAATAGATGAAAAAATATACAAACAAGCAAAAGAGAACATTATAAAGGAATATAAGCTAGAAAAATACGAGATTGATTTTAAATTTTAAATAGTATATAATCCAAACAGGGTTCTCTCTAACAGAATGGAGGATTAATGAAAGTTCAAGTTATAGAGAAAATACAAGGAAGAATAGATAGAACTACAGGACTACAAATAAACAGAAAACTAAAAGTAGCAGCATATGCAAGAGTAAGCACAGATTCAGAAGACCAATTAAACAGTTTTGAATCACAAGTAAAATACTACAATGAAAAAATATCAAAAAATATAGAATGGTCTTTTGTAGAAGTATATGCAGATGAGTCAATATCAGGAACACAAGATTACAAACGAAGTAATTTTATGAGAATGATACAAGATAGTATGAATGGGAAAATTGATTTAATACTAACAAAGTCAATATCAAGATTTGCAAGAAACACATTAGATACTCTAAAATATGTAAGAATGCTAAAAGAGAAAAATGTAGCAATTCTATTTGAAGAAGAAAATATTAATACTCTAGAAATGGCAGGAGAATTACTATTAACAATATTAAGTTCAGTAGCACAACAAGAAAGTGAAACAATATCATCACATGTAAAACTAGGGCTAAAAATGAAACAACAAAGAGGAGAACTAATTGGATACAATGGCTGTTTGGGTTATACTTATGATAAAGAAAACAAAAGTATATCTATTAATCAAGAAGAAGCAGAAATAGTAAAATATATTTTTAGTAGATATGCACAAGGTGTTGGTTCAAGTATAATTGCAAGAGAACTAACAAACATGAAATATTTAACACCAAAGGGACTAACAAGATGGAGTGATTCGACAGTTAGAAGAATACTAAAAAATGAAAAATACAAAGGAGATGTCTTGCAAGGAAAAACATATACAACAGATCCAATAACACATAAACGAGTAATCAATATGGGAGAAGAAAATCAGTACTATATTAAAGAACACCATACAGCAATAATTGAACCAGAGTTATTTGATAAAGTACAACAAATATTAGAAAAAAGGGCAGGTTCAAGAAGTAAAGGTAAAAGGAGAGGTAACTATAGTAGAAAATATCCATTTAGTAGTAGAATTTATTGTGGATTTTGTGGAACAGTTTTAACAAGAAGAAACTGGAACTCAAAAACTAAAAATGAGACACCAGTATGGCATTGCATGAATTTTGTTAAAAGAGGAAAACAAGAATGTCCTAAATGCAAAGCAATGAGAGAAAGAATAATAGAAAATTGTTTTGTAGATGCCTATAAAATATTATGTAGTAACAAAGGTGATATTGTAAATAACTTTATAACAAGAATAAACAGTATTATTACTGAAAATTCATCAAGTAAGTTAATAGAAAATATTGAAACTGAAAAAGAAAAACTAAAGTCAAAAATGAATAAACTAATTGATTTAAGTTTAGATAATGCCATTGATAGAGAAACATTTTTAGAGAGAAAAGAGAAATTGCAAAATCAGATTGAACAATTAAATTTAAAGCAAGAAAAACTAGTTACAGAAGAAAGAAATAAAACAAACAGAAAACTTAGTTTAAACAAGCTAAAACAATATCTTGAAAATGGAGAAATTATAACAGAATTTGATAAAGATGCTTTTGAAATTTTAGTAAAACAAGTTATCATTGGTGGGTATAATGAAAAAGATAAAGCAGATCCAAAACAAGTAACTTTTGTACTAAAAAATGAGAGTAAAGTTAATTATGAAGATTATCTACAGGCAAGCAACGATATTCACGAAAAAAATCTACAGATGAGCGACCACACATGTGGAGTGCTGTTCGGTGCTATGTCTGAAAGATACGATGAAATAGTTGAATTTACTGCTTTTGAAGATTTTATTAGTTTTAATAGAAAAGGTAAAAATAAGGTTAAACGAATAGAAAAACATAAAATTAAAGTAACGATAGAGGTAGATATGGTGTGCGGAGCAGTAAATTTGTAATATAAAAAATATAAAAAATATAGAGTTTGGAGATAAAACTTAAAAAAGAAGATAGAGAAAAAATTATTTATCTTCTTTTGTTTAATTAATCAATATATTTGTGGATTACAAAATTTTATAAAAAAAACACAAAAACACTTTACCTTTGAGGTAAAGTGTGATATAATTTGAAATTAGAAAGGAGGAGTCGAATTGAAAGATGAAGGATACATTTATAGTATAGATGTTGAATATGGATATTAATGTTCCAAATAAAAAATTAGAAAAGATATTAAATAGTGAGAAAAATATAAAAAAAGTATATAATATGTTAAGTCAAAGAATTATGATGAGAATAAATACACTTCAAACAGTCGAAAATCTTTCTTTAGTTCCTACCGATAAACCAGAAAGATGTCATTTGTTAGATGGAAATTATAAAGGCTGTTTTGCTGTATGTATAGATTCTAATTGGAGAATAATAATAAAACCAAGAGGGTATGAAATGCCTTATGATAAAAGTATAATAAAAGAAATAGACATAATAGATATAGTGGATTATCATAATTAAAATAATAATATGAATTGTGAGGAGATTTTTATGGGAAGTTTAGTAACAGATTATTTTGTACCAACTTCAGAATTAATAAAAGAAAGATTAGAAATTTATAATATAAGTCAAAAAGAGTTGGCGATAAGATTAAATATGAGTGAAAAACATATAAGTGAATTATTAAATAATAAAGTGTTATTAACGATGGATATGGCTGTTGCTTTAGAAAAAGTTATAAATATAAAGTATGATGTATTAATGAACTATGAAATTAAATATAGAGGGTATTTAGAAAAGAAAAAGGAAATAGAACAATTAGAGAAAGAAGATTTAACTGAAATTTGTTCTAAATTTCAGATTGATTTTATGAGAAAAAAGAAATGGATAAATTTACCAGATGGTTCATCTAAAGCAGAAAAAGTATATGAGTTATTAAAATTTTTTGGAGTAAAAAGAGTAGAAAACATATTGCCAGTATATGCTAATCGAGTGTATGAATATTCCTTTAAAGAAGATGGGTATAGTATAGAACCATTATTAGTATGGATTAGAAAATGTGAAATAGAAGCTAGAAAGCAAGAAGTTAATGAATATAATAAAGGAAAATTTGAAGAAGCACTAAATGATATAAAAAAACTTATGGAAAAAGAAGATGTATATATCTTTTCACAAATAAAAAGTATATGTAATAATAATGGTGTATATTTCGTAATGGAAGAAGCCGTACCCAATAGTAAGGTTAGAGGAGCATTTACTTGGATAGGAGAAAATCCAGTAATACAAATTAGTTTAAGATATTGTAGTAATGATCATTTTTGGTTTGCTTTCTTTCATGAGGTGGGGCATTTAATTTTGCATGCAAAAAAAAGTCAAAATTTTATAGATTATCAGCAAAAAGATTTAAATATAAAAAGAGAACTAGAAGCTGATAAATATTCGAGAAATACAATATTATCTGATGAAGTATATGAAAATTTTGTAAAGCAAGAAATAAAAAATATTAGCAGAGAGAAAATAAAGAAATTTGCAAAAATAAATTCTATTCATCCAGGAATTTTAGTTGGAAGATTACAACATGATGGATTTCTACCTTGGAGTAGATATAATGAATTAAAACAACAATATGAATGGGTAGAATAGGAAGGAGAATAATAAATGATAATAAAAAAGAAAAAAATAAGGAATGTGGAAAAATATATACGATTAAATGATGTAAAAAATATAAGATTAATAGGTGTGAAAGTAACTAATGAAAACATAAATAAAGCTATTGATATTGGATTTTCAAAAGAATTAACAATAGGAGAAGAAATATTACCTAGAGAGGTTGGGGCAGTAACTAGGTTTAATTCGAGAGGAAAAGAACTAGTGAATAAAAATGAAAAAGAATTTAGAAACATATATAGACCATACCATATTAAAGATTGGCATGGACAATATCATGATGGGATTGCACATGAAGTTAGAGAATGTAACAAAAAAATATATATTAAACCTTGCCAAGTAGAATTTAAGATTGTAAAAAAAGATAAAGAAAAATACATTATTGCAAAAGAAATAGAAGAGGATAATTTAAAACACATTTTAAATCTGTTTTTGGAAATATTTGGAGAATGTGAAATTATATATGAAAATGAAAATATAGATTATGGCAAAACAATTAGACTTAATTGGAAAGTATTACCTAAAGGAAAATATCCTTGGGAGAAATTGTATCCGTATGTTAAAGAAAAATTAGAAAATATTAAAAAAACAAATAGATTAATAGCCAGAAAAAATATAGAAACGATAGCAAAGTATAATCCTTCATTTGTTGCAATTGGAGAAGCAGGTTTTTTTGGATATATAATATATGGATTTGAAAAAAGCAATAAGGTAATATTGGAATCTATGGAAGTAGATAATGCTACATATATTTTAAAAGATGATTGGGAAGAAATTTCAAAAATGACTAAAGCAGAAATATTGCAAAACAGTTTACATGAGAAGAGGGTTATACATACTAAAAATTGGGAAACAGAAATAGAAAAAGTTATAAAAGATATGCTATAACAATACAAAAGATTAGTTGCATTATAGCTTATTAAGAAAGAACTAAATTTAGAAAACTATGTTAAAAAAGATGAAGAAGAGGAAATAGAAAATGAGAATAGGAATTGATATAGACAATTGTATATCTAATTTTGATGATACATTATTAAAAGAATATTTAAAACATGATAA
>CAMMMI010000052.1 GCA_946497905.1 uncultured Clostridium sp. | reverse complement strand
ACTAAAGTGTGCCAAAATAGCCCGTCCCTAATGGCAATTTCAAGGAACGTCCCCTTAAGAAGAACCTCCCCTAGCGTTGAACTAAAGTGTGCCAAAATAGCCCGTCCCTAATGGCAATCTCAAGGTCCGTCTCCTTAAGAAGAACGTCCTCTATTTAAATCTTGTTTATCAATAAAGCCCTTATTATATAAATCTTTTATATACATAATCAAAGAAAAGATAGTTGCTGTTAATGCTAAGCAATATAACCAAAAACCTAAGGTAGAATATAATTCAGGTAAATCAAATTGTTTAATTAAAAGAGAAGCTACTATAGCAAAATATAATAATACAGTAGATAATTTTCCGTACCATTTACTATAGACAACAACATCTTTTCCATAAAGGAAAGAAGCACCTATTATCATTATAAATTCCTTAGATAATACTATTATTAGAATCCAAATAGGAATTATATGTGCAAGTGCAAGAGAGGCCAAAGTTGATATTTGTGTTAGTTTATCAGCCAATGGATCCATTAGTTTTCCAAAATTTGATACAAAATTATATTTTCTAGCGATGAAACCATCGGCAACATCAGTAATAGCTGATATAGTAAAAAATATAAAAGCTAATATATAGTTACCAGTAAAAATATAAAATATGATTACTGGTATAAATATAAATCGTATTATAGTTAATGCATTTGGTAAATATTTTAACATTTTTTTCTCCTAAATAACTTCAAATTTTAATTCATTATTTTGTAAATTTACATTTACAGTTTGACCATCTAATAGTTGGTTTCTTAAAATCATTTCAGATAATTCATCTTCAACATATCTTTGAATAGATCTTCTTAAAGGTCTTGCACCAAATTTTATATCTGTCCCTTTTTCTAAAATATAATCTTTAGCCTTTTTAGAAAATTCAATTTTTATATCTTTATCAGATAAAGCCTTAACAGTATCTTTTAACATTAAGTCAACAATTTGTAATAATTGTTCTTTTGTTAGAGGATCAAATGATACAATTTCATCAACTCTATTTAAAAATTCAGGTCTAAAAACATCTTTTAAACTATCCATAACTTTATTTTTATCTACAGTTTGTTTACCAAATCCAATAGAATTAGTATTTAAATTAGAACCAGCATTTGATGTCATTATAATAATTGTGTTTGAAAAACTAACTGTATTTCCTTGACTATCTGTTAATTTACCATCATCTAATACTTGTAATAAAATATTAAATACATCTGGATGAGCTTTTTCTATTTCATCTAAAAGAATAATAGAATAAGGTTTTCTTTTAACTTTATCTGTTAATTGACCAGCGTCATCATATCCTACATATCCAGGAGGTGCACCTATTAATTTAGAAGTTGAATGACTCTCCATATATTCAGACATATCAATTCTTATAATCGAATCTTCAGAACCAAACATTTCATATGCTAGAGATTTAGCAAGTTCAGTTTTTCCAACACCAGTTGGACCAACAAATATAAATGAAGGTGGTCTATTAGTACTTTTTAGTCCAGCTCTATTTCTTCTAATTGCTCTTGAAACAGCATTAACAGCTTCATCTTGACCAATTATTCTTTTATGAAGATTAGTTTCTAAATTCAATAGTTTTTGTGTTTCAGCTTCTGTTATTTTTTTAACTGGAATTTTAGTCCAACTTTCAATAACATTTGCAATATCTTGAACAGTAAGTTGTTTTAATTTCATTTTACTATTTAATTTATCAATTTCTTCAATTAGTTGACATTCACGTGTTTTTAAATCAGCAGCTCTTTGATAATCTTCTGTTGAATCTGCAGCAATTACTTCTTCTTTTTCATTTTGAACTTGAATAAGTTCTTGTTTTAACATTTCAAGCTTAAATAATTGTTTATTTTCTAAATTAATTCTAGAACAAGCTTCATCTAAGATATCTATTGCTTTATCTGGTAAAAATCTATCATGAATATATTTTTCAGACATAATAACAGCTTGCTTAATTACATCAGATGAGATTTTTACCTTGTGATATTCTTCATAATATTTTTTAATACCTTCTAATATTCCAATAGAATCATCAATAGTAGGTTCTTCTACTAGAACTTGTTGGAAACGTCTTTCTAAAGCAGAGTCTTTTTCAATATATTTTCTATATTCCTTTAAAGTAGTTGTACCAATCAATTGAATTTCTCCATTAGATAGAGCAGGTTTTAAGATATTTGCAGCATTCATAGAATGTTCACCATCACCTGCACCAATTATATTGTGAATCTCATCAATAACTAAAATAATATTTCCATATTCTTTGCATTCATCAATAATGCCCTTCATTCTAGATTCGAATTGCCCTCTAAATTGAGTACCAGCAATGACTGCTGTCATATCCAATAAGTAAACTTCTTTATTAAGAAGTTTTGCTGGAACATTTTTGTTAGCAATTTTAATAGCCAAACCTTGTGCTATAGCAGTTTTACCAACCCCAGGTTCACCGATTAAGCAAGGATTATTTTTCGAACGTCTATTTAAAATTTGTACAATTCTTTGAATTTCTTTATCTCTACCTATAATAATATCTAACTCATTATTTTTAGCTTTATTAGTTAAATTAGTTCCAAAATTATCTAGAAACTTTTTCTTCTTACCTTGTTTTTGATTTTTCTTTTTTTCAACTCTTACTTTTTTTCTTCCACTACTAGTTTCTGGATTTTCTTGTTCAGCATTTTTATTTGAACCGAACATGTTTGAAAATATTGAACCTATTGGAATTGCAGTACCAGATATTTTAGGACCATTCTCATTGTCTGGGTCTGTAGTATCAAAAGTAATTGCACCTTCCATATTTTCTATATCATCTAAATTAATATTTGAAGCTAAATCCTTAAAAATATTTTCAAATTGTTTTGACATATCTGTTAAATTAATAGGATCTTTTGCTAATATATCTTGTTGATTTGATAATATTTCAGTAGCATTTAACCCTTTTTTCTTGGCACAATCATAACAATAACCTTCCATAGATTCTTTGCCATTTTCTATTTTTTTATAAAAAAGTATTGCTGGATTTTTATTACATTCTGAACATAACATACTTTAAATTCCTCATTTCTAATAAAATTATACAATATATATCATACCTTAAAAATGGCGAATAGTCAATAAAATAATGTGTTTTTTATGTGAAATCTTGTTACAGTTCAAATGGACAATATGGATAATATGAAAATAAATTAAAAAAACCATCAACTAGAGAGTTTTAATTAAAAAAGTAAAATAATTTAGTATTGAAATAATAAAAACGAAATGTTATAATAAATCAGATTTTATTTGCATTAAATGAATATTATGAGAATATTAAAATTATACAGCTAAATATGTGTAAGTTAAAAATAAAAAATCGCAATTTAGATTATATATTCTGAAAGGAAAAAATAAATTATGAAAGTTACATTACCAGAAAAATTCAAAATGAAGAGAAAAGAATTAATAATATATCTAGTTATAATATTTATATGTATAATATCAGTAATAACAGCTTTTTATGTACAATTTTATGGAAGAGTTGATTTTGGTAAATTATTAGGATTAGACCAAAGTGAGAATATTTTTGGGACAAAAACAGAAGAACAAATTGAAACTATAGAGTTAGGATTTGAAAATATATTTGATAATAAAATATATTATTCAGAAAATGTAGAAGGCAAAAAATCTGATAAAGAACAAGACATTGTATATACAAAATATAGTAAAGAAGAAGCAGAAGTAAATAATTATGAAGTAAATATACATATACCATATATAAATATTGATAATGAAACTATTGCTAAATATAATGAAGAAATAGAAGACTTCTACAAAAAAACAGAGGAAATTTTAAAAAGTCAGAATGAAAATATTATATATACTGTAGATTATACTTCAAATATACAAAATGGTATATTATCATTAATGATACGTTCTAATTTAAAAGAAGGTACAAATGCACAAAGAGAAATAATTCAGACTTATAATTATGATTTAAGAAATAATAAAGAAATAACCTTAGAAGAGATTTTAAAGATTATAGATGTTGATACTCAAATAGTACAAAATCAAATAAATGATAAGATTAAATCTGAACAAGATAGAGTAGAAGAGTTAAAAAGTCTAGGATATAATATCTATAGTAGAGATATTCAAAGCAATATATATGATTTAGAAAATATTAGCGAGTATTATATTACAAGTAATACTTTATATGTAATATTTGCTTATGGTAATAGTGCAAATACAAGTGAGAAAGATGTAATCGTTATATAAAAATATAAAAAAGAGAAACTTTTTGAGGTTTCTCTTTTTTGAAAATAAAAGGGGATGTTTTCGTTTTTAATCAGTATTACTTTAACTGATTATGAATATATTATAAATAATGTTTTTGTCCATTTTGTGAACTAAAAGTGAAAACAATATTAATTATGTAATAAATAATAAAGAGATAATATAAAATCAAAATATTATCTCTTACTTATAACTTCTAAAATATAAACTAAGGTTGTTCACCTAAAGTCAAAGTGATTTCACTTTCTTTACCATCCCTATTAATTTTTAATTTTAATTCATCACCAATTTTATGAGAATTCTTGATTTCATTTAATTCATCCATAGTTTTAACAGTTTTACCTTCAGCTTCTATAATTACATCACCAATTTTCAAACCAGCTTTTTCAGCAGAAGAGAAGTTTTCTATATCCTTAACATAAATTCCTTCAACCAAATTATATTTTTCAGCAGTTTTATCATCTATTTCCATTCCAGTGATACCAATATAAGGTCTTTTAACTTTACTATATTGAATTAATTGAGATGTTATATCAGTAGTAGAATTTATAGGAATAGCAAATCCCATTCCCTCAATACCTTCACCTTGAAGTTTTAGAGTGTTAATACCAATAACTTTACCTTCACTATTTACCAAAGCACCACCACTATTACCAGAGTTGATTGCCGCATCAGTTTGAATTAAAGTGTAAGTTTTACCATCTGAATCTGTAACTTCTCTGTTCACAGCACTAATGATACCAGCTGTTACACTATCTTGCATACCCAAAGGACTACCAACTGCCATAGCGAATTCACCAACTTTAATGCTGTCAGAATCTGCAAATTCAGCTTTAATTAAATCATTTTTATCAATTTTTATTACAGCTAAATCAGTTAGTTCATCTTTTCCAACAATTTTAGCTTCATATTCAGTCTCATCATTAAATAAAGTTACAGTAACCTTTGTTGCTTCAGATACTTCATAAAAAGAATTTTCAGAAGATGTAGCAACAATATGATTATTTGTTAATATATAACCATCATCACTTATTATAATTCCTGAACCTGAAGCAGTAGCAGTTGAAGTAGAAACTTGATTTCCAAACATAGACATCAGAGAATTAACATTATATTCAACTTTAATACCTACAATAGATGGTAATATTTTATTAGCAGCATATATAGATGTATCGGAATAGTTAGATAAAGAAGTTTGACTAACTAAACCAGAATTACTAGTGTTAGGTGTACTATATTTAGAATTATTTTCACCAAGAATACTATTTCTTATTGTTGGTATTCCAAAACATGTTCCAATAACTACTGAACATCCAATAACTCCACTAAAAAATGGTAATAAAATACCTTTACCAAAACCAACTTTAGTTTTAGAACTTTTTTCACTACTAGACATTGTTTTATATGTAGTAGGGTTTTGAACTGTTTTAAAATTACTTGCATTGTTTTTCTCTTTTTCATTTTCTTCCATAATTAATTCATTCCTTTCTAGTTTAAGATCTAATTGAAAATATAAATTTTGACTTTATAAAATATATATTTTACTAAATTTAATGATATAATACACTATAATTGTGAATTATGTGTGAAAAAAATAAAAAAATTTGAAGTAATTTTTAATAACTGTTGAAAAAAAATATTTAAAAATATATAATGAAAAAGAAAATAAAAAAGCTTGGTATGTATAAGAGTGTACTTAATAAAAATAACTTTAAAGATACAAACCAAGCATAAAAAGATAAAGGATGAGATATATGGAAAAACAAAGAGGTGTAACATTAGTAGCATTAGTTATAACAGTAATTTTGCTATTAATACTTGCAAGTATAGGATTTTATTATGGGAATAATGTAATAAAGCAAGCAAATTTAGAAAGTTTAAAAACTGATATGTTGCTAATACAAGCAAAAGCAAAAGAATATGTAGAAGAAGCTACTTTCAAAATGGGAATAAATCCAGATGACGCAAAAAAAGAACAAGCAAGAGAAGAAGTTTATATAACAACAGCAAAATTAAAAAAACTTAGTCAAGCAACAACTGAAGATGGATTGAACATACCAAGTGGAATAACAACAAATGATAATTTTTATTATGTAACAAGAGAAGCACTAAAACAAATGGGAATAGAAAATATTGAAACTGGAGAAAATGCTGGAGAATATTTAATTGAATTTGATGAAAATAATGCAACAGCAGAAATATATAACACAAAAGGATATGGTGGAAAATATTCACTTACTGAAATAGATAAAATTGAGGAATAAATATATAAGGTTACATACAAAAGTATGTGCCCTTTTGTTATATATTAGGAAACAATATGAAACTTTAAGTTACTTAGGCACAAAGTGAAAATAAACAATTTTTATTTTAAAAAGAAAGTCATGCTGATTTTTCATTGAATAGGAAAAATCGAGTTTTCCTATTCAAGAACATCGCTTCGCTCTAACAAATGCACACAAATTTTACTAAAGTAAAATTTGGCGCACGAACAATGACGCGGGCTTTGAAATGTTATAAACAGAAAAAATGTTCAAAAGGCCCGCTATTGTTCTGATATATAAAATGTTTAACATAGAGAATCTATATAATTAGAAGCATATGAAATTTGAAAGGATTGATATTAAATGAAAGAAAAAGAATTAGAAAGACTAACAAATTTAAAATTAATAGAAAAAGATTTATATAAAAAAGGATTTAAAAATATATGTGGAATAGACGAAGCAGGAAGAGGACCACTAGCAGGGCCAGTAGTAGTTGCAGGAGTTATAATGCCAGAAAATTCAATGATAGAAGGGGTAAATGACTCAAAAAAAGTATCAGAAAAAAAGAGAGAAAAATTATATGATTTAATATTAGAAGAAGCTACAAGTTATTCTGTTGCAATTATAGGACATGATGTTATAGATGATATAAATATATTAAATGCTACTAAAAGAGGAGTAACAGAAGTAGTAGATGGTTTAGACATAAAACCAGAACTTATTATAATAGATGCATTAGAACATATAGATACTAGAGGAATACCTTATGAGTCAATAATAAAAGGAGACGCTAAATGTTATAACATAGCGGCAGCTTCTATTATAGCTAAAGTAACAAGGGATAGAATAATGAGAGAATATGACGAAATATACCCTCAATATGGATTCATAAATCACAAGGGATATGGAACAGCAAAACATATTGCTGCAATTAAAGAATACGGATTATGTCCAATACATAGAAAAAGTTTTACAAAAAACTATGTATAAATCTGTAAAGGAGGAGTAAGTTAATGAACATACTAGATATAATCGAAAAAAAGAGAGATAAAAAAGAATTGACAAAAGAAGAAATAGAATATTTTATAAAAGAATATACAAATAATAATATAGCAGATTACCAAATGGCAAGTTTAATAATGGCAATTTATTTAAATGGTATGACAAATAAAGAAACAGCAGACTTAACATTAGCTATGGCACATTCAGGAGAAATTTTAGATTTATCAGTACTAAAAAAGCCAATAATAGATAAACACTCAACAGGGGGAGTAGGAGATAAAGTTTCTTTAGTATTACTTCCACTAATTGCATCACTAGGAATACCAGTAGCAAAGATGTCAGGAAGAGGATTAGGATTTACAGGAGGAACAATCGACAAGTTAGAATCTATTCCAAGATACCAAACAAATATAGATATCAACAAATTTGTACAAAATGTGGATAAAATAGGTATAAGTATCATTTCACAGACATTAAACTTAGCACCAGCAGACAAAAAAATATATGCATTACGTGATAGTATTGCATGTGTAGAAAGCATACCATTAATAGCTTCAAGTATCATGAGTAAAAAAATTGCAAGTGGAGCAAAAGAAATAGTATTAGATGTTACAGTTGGAAGCGGAGCTTTTATGGAAAATAAAGAAAATGCTGAAAAGCTAGCAATGCAAATGGTAGACATAGGGGAAAAAGTAGGAAGAAAGACAGTTTGTCTATTAACAAATATGGATGAACCTTTAGGGTATGCAGTTGGCAATACTTTAGAAGTTATAGAAGCAATAAACTTTTTAAAAGGAGAAAAAATAAAAGATTTAGAAGAAATTGTATTGCAAATGGGACATCATATGTTATTAAGAGCAGGAGAGGCAAATAGTTTTTCAGAAAGCAGTGAAAAATTATTAGAAAATATAAAAAATGGAAAAGCATATAATAAATTTATAGAACTTGTAGAAAATCAAGGTGGAGATATTTCATATATAGAAAATACATCAAAATTTGAAAAAGCAAAATATATAGAACCAGTATATGCAAAAAAAAGTGGATATGTTACAAAAATAAATGCTAAAGAAGTAGGAAAATTAGCATGCTATTTAGGTGCAGGAAGAATAAAAAAAGAGGATAGAATAAATCCAAGGGTTGGTATTGTTTTAAATAAAAAAGTTTGTGATAAAGTAAAAGAGAAAGAAATATTAGGTTATATTCATTCTGATGATAGAGAGAAGTTAAATAATGCAATAATAGAATTGGAAAAGATAATTAATATTTCAGATAAAAATGTTGAACAAAAACCAATGCTTTTAGGTGTAGTATATAATGGCAATTTATAGCAATATTGCGTAGACTGAAGTTACAATTACTAGCTGTATCAGGTATAGTATAGCAATTGTAAATTATGATTAGAAAAACCAATAAAAAACATTTGAAATTTTTAATAAATGTGTTATAATATAGTAGAGATTTTAGAAAGGATCTGAGGTAAATGAGAAAAAATAAAGAAATAAATAAAGAGATTAATAAGGAAAAAAGAAAATATGATAAAGGACAAATATTCATAAAAGTAATGGCAGGAATATTAGCACTATTAATGGTAATAGCAACTGGTGCATCATTCATATATGCGTTATTAGGATAATAAATTATAACAAACATATCATGAATAAAGAGGAGTAACAAATGGTAATAAATTTAGGAATGAATTGGGAAAATTTTTATAGAGATAATATATTGACATATATAAAGTCATTACAAGAAAATCCATTTGAATTAATAACTTTAATATTAGATATAGCAATAGTAATATTTTTAGTATATATGTTTTTTAAAGCTGTAAAAGGTTCAAGAGCATGGCAATTAATTAAAGGAATAGCACTTTTTATTATAGTTACATGGATAAGTGGATTGCTAAATTTAAAGATATTAAATTGGATATTAACAGGAATAATGAATTTAGGAGTGGTTGCAATAATTGTTATATTCCAACCAGAGTTGAGAAGAGGACTAGAGCAATTAGGAACAAATAAATTTACTAAATTTTTTGGAATAGACAAAGATATATCTACAAAAACAAAAGAAGATATGTATAAAATTGTAATTGCAGCAACAGAGTTATCAAAAGCAAAAACAGGAGCTTTAATTGTTATAGAAAGAGATATAAAAATACAAGATATCATAGCAGGTGGAATACCAATGAATGCAGATGTTTCACCACAATTACTAGTAAATATATTTGAACCTAAAACACCATTACATGATGGTGCAGTTGTAATATCAGGTAATAAAATAGCAGCAGCAGCATGTGTATTGCCATTAGCAGATGATAAAGATATAGCAAAAGAACTAGGAACAAGACATAGAGCAGCTATTGGAATATCTAAAGAATCTGACAGTATAGTTGTAGTTGTATCAGAAGAAACTGGTAAAATATCAGTTGCAAAAGATGGTACATTAATTGCAGACTTAAGAGAAGATGTATTAAAAAAGATACTAATTAGTAATGTTGTAACAAAAAGATTTGCAGTTGAGAAAAAAGAGAGAAAAAATAGATTAAAAGAATTAAGACAAAAATTGAAAAAAGAAAAGAAAGATGAAAAGGAAGAAATAAAAGAAGAAACAAATAAATAATTATAAAAATCCCATTTAGAATATTCCTAAATGGGTATTTTTCTTGAATAGAAAAAATCAGGATTTTTTTTGAAAATAAAAATTGTTTATTTTCACTTTGTAGCTAAGTAACTTAAAGTTTCATATTGTTTCCTATTCAAGAAAATCGCTTTGATCTAGCGAATGCATACAAATTTTACTAAAGTAAAATTTGGTATAATATTAACTATTATACGCAGATAAATGAGGAGAGGATTTATAAAAATGAGAAATATAAAATTAATAATAGAATATGATGGAAAAGAATTTAATGGCTGGCAAAAACAACCTAATAAACTTAATATACAGGGAACAATAGAAAAAGCAATAGAACAAATAACAAAAGAAAAGGTGGAATTAATGGCTTCAGGAAGAACAGATGCGGGTGTACATGCTATACGGTCAAGTAGCAAACTTTAAGACTAATTCTACTATACCTATTGAAAAATTTGCTATTGCAATAAACAGCAATTTAAAAAAATCTATTATTATAAAATCAGCAGAAGAAGTAGACGAAAAATTCCATAGTAGATTGTCATGTAAAAAGAAAACATATAGATATGTTATAAATAATTCTAAATATGGAACAGCAATTTATAGGAATTTAGAAACTTGTATAAAAGAAAAATTAGATGTAAAGAAAATGCAAGAAGCAGTAAAATATTTTGAAGGTGAACATGATTTTAAAGCTTTTAAGGCAAGTGGTACAAGTAGTAAAAGTAGTGTTAGAACTATTTATAAAGCAGAAGTTCTAGAAAAAGAAAATGATAGAATTTATATAGAATTAACAGGAAGTGGATTTTTATATAATATGGTAAGAATCATAGTAGGAACTTTAGTGGAAGTAGGTATAGGGAAGATAGAACCCCAAAATATTAAAAATATTATAGAATCAAAGGACAGAAAAAATGCGGGAAAAACATTGCCTCCTCAAGGGCTATATTTGTTAAAAGTTGAATATTAATATATTTTACATTCTCTTTATATTCAAAAAAATCAAAAATTTTTCTAACAAAAATAATTGTTGTGATATGAAAAAAATCAATTTTCTTGTATCACAACAATAAACATGAGTAATATCAGTTATTTGAAATGTTAAAAATTTTGATTATGTTCATTTTGATGGTTTTAATTAATTTTTAGTTTCTCAAATTTATTATGAAATTCTAAATTAGCTTTTTTTAAATTAATAGGTTTTAAATTTTTATTAGTAAAACAATGTTTAGTTTCAGCTACAATTACAGTATTGCCAGTAGCTTTATCTACTACATCATAACTAATTGTTAATCTAACCCCTGAATATTCTTTTACATATACTGTAATTAATAAAGTATCTCCAAAAGTAACGTGATGTTTGTATGCACAATTTACATTTAATACTGGAATAGTTATATTTTGGTTTTCAAAATCTGAAAAAGGCATTCCTTCATTACCTAAAAAGAAACAACGAGCTTCTTCTAAATATCGTATATAATTAGAATGGTGTACAACACCCATCCTGTCAGTTTCATAATAATTGATTTTTCTTTCATAAATATTAGTATTCATAAGTCGACTCCTTGTATAAAATTTTTTTAAGATAAATTAATAAAAATATTTTTTCTATTTTTATATTCACATTATACTATATACAATTTGCTTTTTCAACATTTTATTAATAGCTAAATTTAAGTGTATATATAAATATATTAAAAAATACTGAAGATTAAAAGTTCAGGATAAAGACATGAAATTTTTTTAATAATGTCTCTATCCATTGAGCTAACTT
>CAMMMI010000051.1 GCA_946497905.1 uncultured Clostridium sp. | reverse complement strand
TCAATTTGTGCTTCTTTTTCAGTTGAAACTCTACAATATGCTGCAATTTTCATAATATCACTACTTTCTATTTTTATTTTTATTTCTGTTTCGTTGTTTTCGTTCTGTTACATTTTAGCATATCAGTTTCAAAAAAGCAATAAAAATCACAAAAAACTATTCCTGCATTTAGGAATAGTTTTTTATAATTTGTTCATCTACGCATTTATTTGTCGCAAGTAGGGTTGCGAGTAACATTTGCACACCTATGCATTTATACCCCGCAAATAGGGTTGCGGCTAACATTTGATTAGTTGTTTTCTGCTAAAAATTTTTCAAAATCTTCTATTGTTAATTCTTCATCGCTTTCATATTTTTCCTTTGTATAATCTCCTGTTCCATTGCTTATAATTTGTAGAAATTCTATCAATTCTACTGGCGTTAAATTTTCCTTTAATATTTTAAATCCTTTATCTCTAACTCTTTCTAATTCTCTTAAGGTTTCTCCCATTTAAAACACCTCCATAACAAATTCTATTGGGTTCATAACTTTCATTTTTAATCCTGCTCTTTTAGATGCATTAATTAGCAATTTATCTGTTGTAATAAAATAATCTATATTAAAACTTTCAGCATATGCAATATGTAATGAATCCATATCTTTTATATTATATTTTCTTATTTCATAAGCTCTTTTTATAATTTTATCTGATGCTTTTATATTTGTTAATTTTAATTTATTATATACTTCTAAAACTTTTTTTCTCTTAATTTCATCTTTAATTTTGTTTATTTCAAAAATTAAAACATCACTTGTATAAATTTTAAATTCATTATTGCAATATTTATTAATAATTACTTTTATTGCTTGTGACTCTAAATTATTTTTTTCTTGTGTTAAATCGTCAAATGGTCTACTATAACAACAGTTATCTAAATATAATTTTAGCATAAAATCAACCTCTCTTTCTATTATACAATATTTTGCTAAATTTATCTACATTTAAAAACAAATTTAAAAAAAATTGTGTGATACCCACTCATATCCTTGTTTGTCTTTGTAAGCATCTGTATGTGATTGACTATTTTTATCTTTATATTTTATATCTATAAATTCAAATAATTCATCTATGTCTTGCTCTTTTCCATATTCATCTTCAATATGTATTCTATCTTTATTTCTATTATAGAATTCTTTTAATTCCTTTACATTGCTATAAAATTTTGTTACTTGGAATAATGGCTTCCAACCCATACTTATTTTACATATATGTAATTCAGGATATTCTATCTCTGCTAAATGCATATAATTCCACCAATTATTATAGTCTGATAATTCTTGATTTTCGAATAAATCATTTGTTTCTTTTGACATTTCATTACACAATTCATTATACGATTTTATATAATCCTTTAATAGTTTGTCCAACCTAGAAGAATATTCTTCATGTAACTTTTTAACTCTGCCTAATTCAAATTTTTTTGGTGTAAAATAATAATTTGTTCCCATATTACATACCTCCAATTATAATAAATTATTCACTTTCCATTATATCAGCAGAAATAATACTATTGTACGAACATTTGTATTGTATCATGTTTTTATTTACTAATCAATATTTTTTCAAATTTTTTTAATTTTTACAATTCTAATTCATCTTCTATTTCTTCATGAGAATTTTGATAAGAATTTGAATTACAATCAAATTTTATCTTCTCATCATTATCAGCTAGATTATAAGCAAGAACGCCAGCCATGGCTTGTACTATTTGTTCTTCAGTATTAGGGTTAATAAATGTAATCTTCAAACTCTTTTTCAAAATTCTCACCTGCTTTCTTTTCAATAATATGTTTCATCTTAAATTTTTAGTACATTAATTTCTAAGTTTAATGTCTAATATAAAAAGCAAGAAAAAAAGCTAGATTTCTCTAACTTAAATTTCTTGCTTTCAATTTTTCATATTAAAATAATACTATCTTATTTTTTGTACGTCAATGAATGTTTTTTGAAACAATTTTGAAAATTCATTTTTAACTTAAATAATATTCCTATATAGCCTATAAAATACAAGAAGTGTATATTTAATACATCTATTGCATTTTATAATACTAGTGATGTATTTCTTTTATAAATATTTTTCTTATTTCTTATATATATCAGTTATATCAAGTGTTTTTGCACTTTTTATTATTCTGTACTTTTTCTGTATTTTTTTAACCTTTACAGAGGTCTAGAAAACTTGTTTTTCTATGTGTTTACGAGATACTCTCTGTATCTCTTTCCTGCCTTTTAGTATTTTTTTAATGATTTTTATTCAAAAGTTTTTATATTTTTCAATATTATCTATTAAATTCATCACTATCGACTAAATTTCTATGAAAGCCATAAACTTTTTTACATAATGGTTCATCTCTTTTTCCGCTATGTACAACTACTTTTTCTAAATCTTCATATATACTATGTAATTTTATTCCATACTTTTCCATTGTTTCTGCATTTATTTCTTTAAAAGCAGGACATGGTAATATTGTTCCGTCATACTTAATATCCAATTTTTCTGTACCAGCTGTACATAGATGTGATATTTTGCCATTTAATGGTATTCCAATTCTAACATTTCCAGTAAATTTTTTCCTTGCATCGTCTAAAATAGCAGAAAATTCTTTCATTTCCTCATCGTTTAACATTAATTCTTCTTTATTTTTTCTTCCTCTACCTTGTGGAATAAAATTTAGAATACTAATATTTTTTACTTTTGACATTTCTAAACATTCCACAATATCTGGTAACTGTTTATAATTTGGCTTCATTGGAATAAAATGTACATCAACATTTAATCCCATTCTACTAGCCCTTATTAGTGAATCCATTAAACAAGTAATCAATCCTTTTCTTCCCATTAATTCATTATCTGTTGTTTCTTCAAATGCTTGCCAGTCAAATACAATTTTGTCTAATCCTAATTTTTTTAATTTTTCAAACTCTTGCCTTGTTATTCCTTCAAATGTTTTTGGAGTTAACCATCTATCATAATATACTTTTACATTTCTTTTTAATCTTTCATTCCAAGGTTCATGTTCTTCTATTTCACTTAAATCTTGTTCACATTTATTTTTTATATATTCTATCATTTCTAATGGCATTTCAGATGCTTTTTTTATTCCACTAGTAAATATGACTGTTCTTATTTTGTTATCTTTACAAAATTTTACCATTTCAAATAAATCTGGATGTAAAAAAGGTTCTCCCCCAGAAATTGATATTTCTTCTATTCCCCCTTGATTTATAAAGTAATTAACTGTCTGTTTAAATTGTTCTAATGTAATAATTGTTTGTTTGTCTTGTGATGAATTAGAAGAACAAAATTTACACTTATTTGGACATGCCTGTATTACTTCAAAACACAAATCTTTTAACATTTTCATTTCCTCTAAAACAAATTATTTCTATTATTTTTTTCATATTTCTTTTCGATATAATATCTTTACTACCAACTAATGCTTATAATCTCTATCTAATATTTTTTTTAATCTTCCTGTTGGTCCTAATCCATATTTATAACTATCCCTAAATATTCTAGACAATTTTTTTAATCTGCAATTCAAATTTTCCAAAATGATATAAAATCTCCAATTATCGCCAAAATCATATTGGAATTCCATTATTTTATCGCATATTATAAGAAAAATAAAGTGATTTACATAAGCATATAATAGTAAATATTCATCTCAAAAGTTATCATCAACATTTTTATCATTTAATTAAAAATGTTGCATATAGTGGTACTGATTTTATATTATTTTCAAATCCAAAATTTTTAGTTGAAATTCTAATTGCATATTTAGGATTATATTTTTTCATATAAATATTTAAACTTTTTGATTGAGTATTATCACTTGATTTTACCTCAATTGGAATAATACCATCTTCATTATATATTATAAAGTCAATCTCTGAATTACTAGCAGTTGCCCAATAATATACGGATATATTATTAAAAATCAATTGATTTGCAACATAATTTTCAGCAATATCTCCTTTATATAAAAATGCATTATCCAAATATATTTCATTTGTATTTATTTTTAACATTGTATTTAATATTCCAATATCTCCCATATATATTTTAAAATAATTATTATCTTTATATGCTTCAGGTGGAATATTTATACTATTTAATTTACAACATTTAAAAATTAGATTACTAGACAATAGCCAGTCCAAAGAACTTTCATAATCTCTTTTCCTTGCATTTTTATCTATTTTTATATATTGAAATTTATTTGATTTATTTCCAATTTGAATAGGAATTGATTTATATATTGCCTCATTTTTAGCCGCTTCAAACTTGTTTTTTACATATCTATTCATGTCATTTAAATATGCTTGAATTATATCTTCTATTATTTTCTTGTTTATATTTAAAATATTTTTACCATTTACAATATAATCTTCTACAGCTTCTGGCATACCTCCAACACATAAATATTCCCTATATAAATTATTTAATTTTTCATGTAACACATTATCCATAGGTTGATTTTTTTCAAAACATTCTTTTATATAATTTACTAAATAGTCTCCCATATTTTGAGTATATAAAAATTCTTCAAAATCCATTGGATACATATTAATCATTTCTACTTTTCCAACGGGAAAAGAATTATTAAATCTTCTTAGTTTTACTCCTAAAAGACTTCCTGCACATATAATTTTAAATGGCATATCTACTTCGCAATACCATTTTAATGCAGAAATGAGTTCTTCACTTTCTTGGATTTCATCAAAAAAAATAACAGTATTTTCTAAATTTGGGTTAACGTTTAAAATAGCACAAAGCTTTATAAATTTCTCACTTGTTGATATGTTTTGTAAATATATTTCTCGAACTTCAGGATGTTCTAACAAATTTATATATATATAATTTTCGAATTCATTTTTACAAAATTCTTGAACTATATATGTTTTTCCCACTTGCCTTGCACCTATAATCATAAGTGGCTTTTTCATACCTTTTTCTTTCCATTTTAATAATTTTTGATAAATTTTTCTCTTCAATTTACACACCTCTGTAATTATTTTAATACAAATATTCAAATATGTCAATATGACTTTCACGTTTTTTAAGGCACTTTTGTGGTGTTGTTTCACATTTTTAAAGGAACTTTTATTTTAATTTTTCACATTTTTAAAATATATTAGAAAGTCAGTATTACTTTTCTAATATATAGAACAATTAAGAAAATGGAATCTTTCTATTGAATTATCTTTCGGATATGATTCAACAACTTGTGATTGTGGAGGACATTTTATATTTTTTGAACTAAAACTCCCCTCCAAAGTATTGTCAAATGTTTCCTATTACATAGATTTCATCCTAATTCCTCTTTTGACATCAACAGATATCTTTTTATCATCAGTATACATTGTAAACTCTGATTCTGCATTTTTCAATATATCTAATAGTATAATCAGAAAAATATTATTGAAAATTATTCTATAATATGGTAAAATTATAATAATTTGCTAAATGCAAAGTGATACTATAAACGTAATTTATAAAAAAGGGAGGATACAACATGAATAATAAAATTGAAGTTGTGCAAACGTATATTTTACGGAATGAAAAAGAAGTTATAAAAGTTTTAACTCCACCGTATGATTACGTAGAAAACAAATTTCTTTTCGGACTTGCAATTGTTAGGTCTAACAATTTGTATGGGCTTATTGATGAAAATGGGAACGAAGTTTGTTCATCAATGTACTCTTACATATGTCACCCAGATAAGTGGGGATATGCTACAGTTTATGATTCTAATAAAAGATGTGGCATATACTCTTTTAAAACTAGAAAACAAATAATAGAACCTAAGTATAAAATTATATGGGGCTATCAAGAGGAATATAATCATTTTATTGTACAAGCGCCTAATGGTAAAATGGGAGTTATTAGACCTGATGGATGCGAAATCATTAAGCCTCAAATATATAATCTTATAATGAGTAAACCAGATGGAATCTATGGATTTGAATATGGAATTGCTTTTGTGGAAAACGAAGATATTCCTCTGCATCCAACAAGAGGATGTATTGATTGTGATGGGAACGAGATAATAAAATTACAACCCGCAGGTCCTAGTGCGAAATTTTGGAATGAATTTTATGAATTGCGTAACAAATTAAGTAAAAGAGTCTAAAATGAGACTCTTTTATTATATTATTATCATCCTAAAAAATTTTACTAGATACTTTTTGATTACTTTTTGTAATTTTTTTCCACTTTTTGTTTGTTTTTTGCGATAGTTTTTGCCATTTTTTGTCTTCTTTCTAGATTTATTTTTGTCACTTGATATATATATTTATTTGCCCTGATATTTTTATTTCGATGAAATAGTAATGTATTAAATAATGCCTACCCAAAAGAGTAGACACAAAGTTCTTATTTAATTACCAATTCCAATCTCACAACAGGATTTCTCACACTCAAAAAAACTCCTTTTGTCTCAATACTCTCTGGAATTACTTGTCCATTATTTCTACCGTTCCATAGTGTTACATCCGTGTGTACTGTACTTTTACTAATACCAAATTTTCTTGCTGCCCCCCTTACAGTGTCTTTTGAATCTATAATATAATGTGCTAAATTAATTGCACGTTCTTCTATTGATATATGTCTCATACAGAAAAACCTCCTATTGAGAATACTTTTGTTTAATTGTATTCTAATAAGGAGTTTTTAGAACCTTTTATTTTCAACATTGATTTATTTAATTTTTAAACTGAGAAATATAGCTATAATATTTAATCAAACAATAATTTATCAGCTTCAATATTTAGTATCTTACATAATTTAGCTAATGTGCTTATTTTTATTCCACTAGCTCCACTTTCTATTCTAGCAATATACTTAAAACTAATTTCCAATTTTTCTGCTAACTCTTCTTGTGTATAACCTTTCTTTTTTCTTTGCTTCTTAATGTTTTTACCTAAAATACTATAATCAAAATCATAGTTCTGAGTTTTGGGAATTTTCAAGTTAGTTACTTCATCCATACCTAGAACTTCTAAAACATCTTTTATATTTTCTTCAAGTATTGAGGCTTCTCTTTCTAAATTAAGAATTTTATAAGCTAAAGGTATTTTTTCTACCTTTATATTAGGCTTTATTTGTTTAACATATTTTTTGATTGACAAATTATATTCATTATTTTCTATCTCTTGTGTTGTCGCTATATGTGAAAATCCTTCTATTTCTTTTCTTTCATTATATACATCTACAATTTTCTGTACACTTTCCTCCGGAATTTCATAACATTTTTTACGGTGGCTATCTCGATATTCTTTACTTGCATCTATAAATAATACTGTATCATCAGTTTTTCTCTTTGATATTATCAATATAACTACTGATAATCTAGTACCAAAAAATAAATTTTCTGGTAATCCTATAACTGCTTTAATATATTTTTTATTGATCAATTCTTTTCTTGTTTCTTTTTCTGAATTTCTAAATAATGCTCCATGTGGTAATATTATACCCATATTTCCATTTTCATTTAAGTATGATAAACATTTAAGTACATAAGCATAGTCCCCAACCGATGTTGATTTCATTTTATACTCTGCGAATATTTTTTTATTTTCTTTATCTGCATTCTCTATCCAATTTTTAGTTGAAAAAGGTGGATTACACATAACAATATCAAATTTTTGATTTTGTATAAATTGATTATCTATTACATTATCAAATTTTTGATTTAGCATAAATTGATTATCTATTACATTATCAAATTTTATTTTACTATTTTCTATTTGATTTAGTAGTAAAGATGTTTTACAAATATTATAATAATTTATATTACTTTCATTTCCATAAACTTGTGTAGCAAAAATATTAATAGCACTCATTAGAAAATTACCACTTCCACATGATGGGTCATATACTTTACAATCTTCATTTTTAGCAACTAATTTTGAAGTTAAATCTGTAATACTAGTTGGTGTATAAAATTCTCTATTATCAACTACAAATTCTTTTTCCTCTATACATTGTTGCAATAAAGACTCATAAATTATAGCAATCATTTTCTGTGTAATTTCTTCATTTTGAAAAATTTTATATAAGTTAGATATTACTATTGACCATATATTTTCTTCTCCTATATCTCTATATATAATTATATCTTTAAATTTTATATTGCTAAAAAGATATTTGTCATTTTCCTTATTTCTAATTTCTTCTAAATTCTCATCTATCATCTCTGCTATATAATAGTTATTTCGTTGTTGATATAATTCTGAGAAATCATCATAAAAAAAACTATCTGTTGAGTATTTTATATATAATAACGCTGAAATATATTCTATATAATTTGTTTTTAAATTTGTTTTATCCTTTAATTGCTTACACAAATACAGTATCTCATCATAAATTTTTACAAGTAATTCCATCTTTACCTCATTTCTTAAGCTTTTTCAGCTTTGTTTTCCTTTTTTACAAATTCTTCTATTAAATTTTTATATAATAACTCTTTACTATTTATTATTTCTAATAATATTTTTTTCTCTTTTTTCCATAATTCTATTATATCTTCTAATTTCTTTTGTTTTTCTAAATTTATTTCTGGTATTTCTAGCATTTTAAGGGATTGTACTGATATTTTTTGGACAGTTGAACCTGAAATATTTGTTAATATATTTCCTTTTCCTTCATCACTTTCTAAATACCATTTTAAAAATTTAACATTTATTCCCTGTGGCCTTATAACACACCATTGCGAAGAAACTAGCATGCCTTGTAATTCTTTATCAATATATATGACTTTATTAGGATATACCAGTCTAAAAATTAAATCACCTTCTTTAGTCAACTTATATTCTAAATCCTTATTAGTTTCTATAATGTCATATTCATTTTCATCATTTTCATAATTTTTTAAATCAAATATTGGGAATTTATATTCTCCACCTTGCTTTTCTTCTCTTTTTACTAATATTCCAATAAATATTTCTGAAACATCACTTAGTTTCATTACACCTCACTCCTATTGAAAATATTTAAATTTTCCACCTTTATCTTATTAGGATATACTATAATATTTATAGTATATCCTAATTTTTACTTTGTAGACAAATCTCTCTTTGCAAGAACTCTTCTCTGATTTTTTATTTAGCTATGTATATTTGAGTTCTTGAATAATGGGAAAGATTTGTCAATGTGAAAAATTGCTACGCAATTTTTCTATGCAACGTTGTTTTTTATTTCTTTAATATAATAAGATGTCTACTCCTTTTTATTTTTTCTAAATAAATTTCCGGACAACAATATTTACATCCATCAACATTAAAAAAATATTTTTTTGCTTCACACAATGCTACTTTAGAGTCATATACATCTTTTAATTTTATAACATTGATATCTTTTGGCTTTCTTTTGCACGTTATTTTATGTATTTTGTGATCTCCTGTTTCTATTTGTGCGTTCTTATTTACCAAGTAAAGCATTCCTTTTCCTCCTTTCTTTTTTATTTACAGAAAAAGCATACTTTACTTTAACATAGCTTTTGTGCTATAATAAATATAGCTCATACTTTTATAAAGTATGCTAAGTCCTAATTTTGGAAGATGGTAGGACTTTTCTGTTCACGGTTGTATTTTTTATACAACCGTGTTTGTAATTATACTATCATATTATTTATCCATATGCAAGTCTTTTTTATATTTTTTATTACTAGTCTTTTAAAACCTCTTGAAATCAAGCAATAATTATTATATAATATGACCTAATAATATATAGAAATGGGCTTTCTTAATTCATTTATGCCCTATGAAAGGAATGTGATGTTAGCAATGGATTACAACTTTAACAAAATAGAAAAAAAGTGGCAAGACTATTGGGATGAAAATAAAACATTTTATACAGACGTATGGGATTTTACTAAGCCTAAATTTTATGCTTTAGATATGTTCCCATATCCATCTGGACAAGGATTACATGTTGGACACCCAGAAGGATATACAGCAACAGATATTATATCAAGAATGAAAAGAATGCAAGGATATAATGTATTACATCCAATGGGCTGGGACGCATTTGGTTTACCTGCTGAACAATATGCAATTAAAACTGGTAACCATCCAGCTGAATTCACACAAAACAATATTGCAACATTTAAAAAACAATTAAAAATGCTTGGACTATCTTTCGATTGGGACAAGGAACTATCAACATGCGACCCTAATTTTTATAAATGGACTCAATGGATTTTTAAACAATTATATAATGATGGTTTAGCTAAATTAATTGAAATGCCAGTTAACTGGTGCGAAGAATTAGGTTGCGTTTTGTCTAATGATGAAGTTATTAATGGAAAAAGCGAGAGAGGAGGATTTCCTGTTGTTCGTAAAAACATGAAACAATGGGTTTTAGATATTCCTAAATATGCCGACATTTTATTAGATGGTCTAAATGAAGTAGATTGGCCAGAATCTACCAAAGAAATACAAAGAAACTGGATAGGAAAATCAGAAGGTGCGGAGGTTACATTCAAAGTTGATGGATTTGATGACCTAGAATTTACAGTATTTACAACTAGACCTGATACTTTATTTGGAGCAACATATTGTGTTTTAGCACCTGAACTTGAGTTAGTAAATAATATTACAAGTGTTACTCAAAAAGAAGAAGTTGAAAAATACAAAATTGAAACTACTTCTAAATCTGATTTAGAAAGGACAGAATTGAATAAAGATAAAACAGGTGTATTTACTGGAAGTTACGCTATTAATCCTGTTAATGGAAAAAAGATTCCTATATGGATTTCTGATTATGTTCTTTCTACTTATGGAACTGGATGTATTATGGCTGTTCCTGCACATGACCAAAGAGATTACGAATTTGCTTCTAAATTTGGTATTGAAATCATACCAGTTTTGGAAGGAGGAGACATCTCTAAAGAAGCTTTTGTTGGAGACGGCAAACATATAAATTCAGAGTTTCTAGATGGTTTAGATAAAGAAAATGCTATAAATAAAATGATTAAATACTTAGAAGATAAACATATAGGTAAGAAAAAAACTAATTATAAACTTCGTGAATGGATTTTCGCAAGGCAACGTTATTGGGGTGAACCAATTCCAATAGTATTTTTAGATGATGAAATGAGAGCCTTGGCTGACAATGATTTACCTTTAGTTTTACCAGAATTAGAAGATTATGCACCATCAAAAACAGGTGCATCTCCACTAGATAAAGCCACAAATTGGGTTAATACAACATTTGAAGGAAAACCAGCTAAAAGGGAAACAAGCACAATGCCAGGTTCTGCTGGTTCTAGTTGGTATTTCTTACGTTATATCGACCCTAAAAATAACGATGAATTTGCTAATAAAAAATTACTTGAATATTGGATGCCAGTTGATTTATACGTTGGAGGTCCAGAACATGCTGTAGGACATCTTCTATATTCAAGATTTTGGAATAATTATTTATATAATAAAGGTTATGTTCCAGTTAAAGAACCATTTGCAAAACTTCGTCATCAGGGTATGATATTAGGAACTAATGGAGAAAAAATGAGTAAATCAAAAGGTAATGTAATAAATCCTGATGATATGGTAAAACAATACGGTGCAGATAGTTTAAGAATGTATGAAATGTTTATGGGACCTATAGATAGTGCAAAACCTTGGGATCCAAATGGTATTGAAGGAACTAAAAAATTCTTAGATAGAGTTTGGCGTTTATACACTGAATTAGATAAAATTCAAGATAAAGAAAATACAAACCTAGAAAAAGACTATCATTACACTGTAAAAAAAGTAACAAATGATTATGAAACTATGAACTTTAACACTGCAATATCTCAAATGATGATCTTTATAAATGCAGTATATAAAGAAGAAACTTTCCCTATAGACTATGCAGAAGGATTTTTAAAATTATTAAATCCAGTAGCTCCTCACATTACTGAAGAACTATGGAATATATTAGGACACAGTGAAACTATAGCATATCAAAATTGGCCAACATATGATGAAAGTAAAACAGTTTCTAATCAAATCACTTTACCAATCCAATTTAATGGCAAACTAAAAGGTACTATAAATATTAATATAGATGAAGATGAAAGTACTATTAAACAAAAAGTTCATGAAGCAATAGATTCTAAATTAGAAGGAAAAACTATAGTTAAAGAAATATATGTAAAAAATAAAATATACAATATCGTTTTAAAATAGGGAAAAAGGGATACCCTTTTTTTCTTCCCTATAGCTAAAAATTTTGTTACGATTCACAGCCATATTGGAGATAGTACACTCATAAATATAGTATTTTGAATGTGATTGGAGTAATT
>CAMMMI010000050.1 GCA_946497905.1 uncultured Clostridium sp. | reverse complement strand
TATAAATATAGTAAATAATTTAAATGAAAAATTTGTTTATAATATGAATTTAGATGTTGACTTAAATGATGAAAATGGCGGAATTTATAATGGTTATGTATATAAAAATACTGCCACTTCTGGTTTACAATATAGATTTTTTAGAAGTTTTTAATATAAAAAAACTTACTTACAATAATATTTTGTAGGTAAGTTTTTTTATTATCCTATTTTTTTATATATTTATTTTTGCTTTTTTTATAAGTTATATTTTTAATAGATATACCATCTAAACTAATAATATATTCAATAATTTCTTTTTTACTATTTAATATTATTTTCTATGTCTTGAGTAGATTTAAATACATAAGAGTCAATCCCTTGACTAATTGCTGAAATAACATTTCTTTCTTTGTCATCAAAAAATACTGTTTCTGATTTTTCTAAATTATATTTGTTAACAAGTAAATTATATATTCTTTTATCTGGTTTTAGTATATGTTCTTGATATGAATATATCCCACCATCAAATATACTATTTATATTTATTAAATTATTAATGTAATTGTAGCTCTCTTCTGTTATATTTGTTAATAGATATAACTTGAATCCTTGCTTTTTTAATGTTTTTATATAATCAAAATTTTTAGTTATCAAAGGATAGCTTTTTGATAAATTTTTCTTATTTAATATATACTTTAAATCTTCAAAATCTTTATAATTAGATAAAGTTTCTATATATTCATCAACTTTTTTATTTCCAAGTAAGCATTCTTTAAATCCTTTGCCATATGCAATTTTATATAGGGTGTCGCAATCTTTCTTTAATAATTTTTCTAAATTCTTCTTACTATCATCGAAGATTATTCCTCCAATATCTAGAATTATATTTTTTATATGTTTCATTTATTTCTCCTTTTCCTATAAATATTACTGTAATTTTACACTATCTATAAAAATTTATGTTTGACAAAAATTAAAATTCTGTGTATAATATAGATAGAAAATGAGAACCACAGAAAATGTGGTTACCACTATAAATTAGTTATAACAACACATTCCCACTGGTCAAAGCAGAATGTGTTGTTTTTTTATTGTTTATTAGTCCACATTATGTATATAATACACAATAAGGCTACGTTTATAGTTAATGAAATCATAAATCCTAATATTAGGAAAAGTAAAAACTCTAACATATAAACACCACCTCCTTGCTCTCGAGTATATCGAGTATTGAAAGTGGTAGTCCAACATATCTGCTATCTCATTTCTATCGCTATTAATATACAACATTATTTTTAATAATACAAGCGAACAAACTAAATTTATATAATTATTTGAATTTTATATATGTAATTTGTTTTTTATAACATTTAATCTGAATTTTCAATTTTTCAATCTCTGACAATCTTAAAATGCTGCCTTCTTATTTTTAAGATAAAAATACACAAAAAAAGAGAAAGCATTGATATTTCAATATTTTCTCGATTTCCTTTTGGAGGCGACACCCGGATTCGAACCGGGGATCAGAGTTTTGCAGACTCGTGCCTTAGCCACTTGGCTATGTCGCCATATTTAATAATATGTTTATTTGTAAAAAATATTACTATTTTTTATGGAGCGGGAAACGGGGCTCAAACCCGCGACCTCTGCCTTGGCAAGGCAGCGCTCTATCAACTGAGCTATTCCCGCATTTATGCATTTAATATCTTTCCTAAATGCATTTTATATAATAACAAATTTTTTCGTTATTGTCAATATTTGAATCACTAATTTTTAATCTCCTATAGGTGCATAATTGTCTGTAATGACTTGTTTATTACTTTCAAAACCTGTTATTTCTCTTTGTAACAGTTCATCATATTCACTATTTTTTTCATCACTTATATTTGTTTTTCCTTTTATTCCTAATAATATTATATTTTGTTTTTGGTTATCCTTAATATCTTTTACTTTAAATAGCTTGACATCATCAAATACTGCTTTATATGTGCTATATTCATATTTTATAAAGTCATCTTCTTCGCCTTCTAAAGCTGAAATGATATTAGTAATTACTATTCCATTATCTTTTAAATTATTCCTTACTTTTTGCATTGCTTCATATGTTGTTAATTCAAATGGTGCATTAAGTCCTTTAAATGCATCTATTAATATTACATCATATTTTGTATTATTATAATTTAAAAAACTTCTTCCATCTTGGTGGTGTATCTTTAAGTTTGGATTACTAGTATCTAATCCAAATTCTTCTTGGGCAATTTCTGTCATCTTTTCGTCTATTTCTACTACATCTATGGTTTTGTTTTGGTATTTATCTAAATAGTGTATAGGATATGTATATGCTGCTCCTCCAATCATTAACACACTATTTACATCTTTATTATAATAGTCAAATAAATCAAAATACTTTAAATATTCTGCTCCCATTTCTCCAGTATTTTGATTTATATATGATTCAAGTCCTGTGTCGACTTGCAATGTTTTATAATTATTATCTTGATTTTTTATTTCTTTTACCCATATTCTGCTATATTCTGAGTCAATATCTTTTACTATATCTGGATTTTTATCTTGAAATAATTTATAACTGTATATATTAATTCCTATAATTACTATTAATATTGCTATCATGATTGATATTGTTTTTTTATTTTTATTGTTATATAAGCATACCCCCAATATCCATAGTAATATTGAGCTTATTAGTATTATGTTTCTAACTCCTATATTAGGTATTAATATAAATCCTGCTACAAATGTTCCTATTATACTTCCTATTGTTGATAATGATGATATTTTTCCTGATATCTTTCCTACTGCTTTTTCTTCTTCATTCTTTATTTTTACTGCCATTGGAGATATTGCTGCTAACATAAAGCTTGGTATTCCAAATATTAGTGTTGCTGATATTATCGCCACAATTATTAGTTCATTACAGATTTTTACTAAATTGTCTATTATTATCACTTCTGATATTGGTATTATACTAGTTGTTATACAGGCAATAAATAAAAATTCTGATACTGTCTTTATATTTGGATTTTTGTCTGCTAATTTTCCTCCAATCCAATATCCTAAGCTCATTCCTATTAGCATTATTCCTATAATCGTTGTCCATATTAAATTTGAACTTCCTACATAAGGTGCTAATACTCTTGCTGCAACTAATTCTAACATCATTGTAAGTGCACCACATAAAAATACAGTTATTTCTAATTTATATTTTTTCATTTCTTATCACATTTTCTCCTTAAAGCACTTCTCTTTTTTATATTTTTTATGTCTTATCTTTTTTTAATTGTTTTGCTTATACTTTTTGACATTATTTTTCTATTTTCTTTTTAGTTGCTTTCTTTTTAGATGTTGTATTCTTTTTAGTCTTTCCTTCGACTTTTTTGCTCAAATCTGAATTTTCTTCTGGATTCCATTTTTCTCCCTTTTTGGGTTTATTCCATGATATATAATCACAACTTTTTGGATTATTTTCACATATATAATAATTTCTTCTTCTTTTTGTCTTTCTTACTTGTACTGTTCCTCCACATTTTGGGCAAGGTACATCTATTGTTTCTACAATAGGTTTTGTATTTTTGCATTCTGGATATCCTGGACATGCTAAAAATTTTCCGAATTTTCCGTATTTATATACCATCATTCTTCCACATTTTTCACATTGTACATCTGATACTTCATCTTCCAATTTTACATGTTCTAATTCTTTTTCTACTTTCTCAATTTCCTTTTCGAATGGACCATAAAATTCCCTAATCATTTTTTTCCATTCTTCTTTTCCTTCTGCAATTTCGTCAAATTCATTTTCTATATCAGCTGTGAATTTTACATTTATTACGTCTGTAAAGTTTTCGGTTAATAATTTATTTACTATTTTTCCTAGTTCTGTTGGAATTAATTGTTTTTGTTCTTTTTCTATATATCTTCTATCTAAAATTGTTGTTATTATTGGAGAATAAGTACTTGGTCTTCCTATCCCTTTTTCTTCTAATGCTTTTACTAGACTTGCTTCTGTATATCTTGGTGGTGGTTCTGTGAAGCTTTGTTTTGGATTTAATTTTATAAGTTTTACTTCTTGGTCTTTTTCTAAGTTTGGTAACATTCCTTCTTCTTCCTGTTCTTTTTCATCTGTTCCTTCTACATATAGTGTCATAAATCCTTTAAATTTAATAGTTTGGCCATTTGCTTTAAAATCATATTCTCCTGCTTTAATATTTATAGCCATTGTGTCATATATAGCTCCTGCCATTTGACTTGCCATAAATCTGTTGTATATTAATCTATATAATTTATATTGATCTTTTGTTAATACATCTTTTAATGTTTCTGGTTCTATATCTGCATATGTAGGTCTTATACCTTCGTGTGCATCTTGTGAGTCTTTATTTGTTCTATAATATCTATTTTCATAGTATTTTTCACCATATGTTTTTATTATTTGCTCTTTTGCTGCTGCTCTTGCTTCTTCTGATATTCTCGTTGAGTCTGTTCTCATATATGTTATTAAACCTATTGTTCCTCTTTCTGGTATTTTTACACCTTCATATAGTCCTTGTGCAATTGACATCGTCTTTTTTAGAGTAAATCCTAGTTTTCTTGAGGCTTCTTGTTGCATTGTACTTGTTGTAAATGGAGGTGCTGGTGTTCTTTTTCTTTCTCCTTTTTTTACTTCATTTATGATGTATTTTTTACCTTTGATATTTTCTAATATTTCTTTTACTTCTTGTTCTGAATGTATTTCTTGTTTCTTTCCATCTTTACCATAAAATCTAGCTTCAAATTTCTTTTTTGATTCTTCATCTTGTAAATTAGCATATATATTCCAGTATTCTTCTGGAATGAATTTATTTATTTCTTCTTCTCTGTCTACAATTAGTTTTACTGCAACTGATTGAACTCTTCCT
Source organism: uncultured Clostridium sp. (assembly GCA_946497905.1). Classification (GTDB taxonomy): domain Bacteria; phylum Bacillota; class Clostridia; order TANB77; family CAG-508; genus CAG-269. The sequence goes on along the minus strand of CAMMMI010000050.1, from coordinate 7,470 downwards.
GCTGATAATCCTCTTTTTACCTTTTTCCAAAGTACTGGGCTTATTTTATATCCTACTATCCTATCTAGTACTCTTCTTGCTTGTTGTGCGTCTACTAAGTTTACGTCTATATCTCTTGGTTCTTTTATTGCTTTTTGTACTGCGTTTTTTGTTATTTCATTAAATGTTACTCTTGTTATCTTTTCTTTTTCATCTTCTAATATATTAGCTAAATGCCATGCTATTGCTTCCCCTTCGCGGTCAGGGTCAGTTGCGATATATACTTTTTTTGCTTGTTTTGCCTCTTTTTTTAGACTTTTTATTAAGTCCCCTTTTCCTCGTATATTTATGTAATTAGGTTCAAAGTCGTGTTCTACATCAATTCCTAGTTTTGATTTTGGTAAATCTCTTATATGTCCCATTGACGCTACAACTTTTGTACTTCCACCTAAAAATTTTTTTATCGTATTTGCTTTAGCTGGTGATTCTACAATTACTAATTTATCTGCCATTATTGGCCTCCTTAAAATTTATTTCTACTTAATTATTTTTATTAATCCTCATTGTATTCTAGCGTAAAATTGTATATTTTGCAAGTTTTTTACTAAATTAACGGAAAAAAAGTAAATTCAAGAAAAAAACTTTTTTGATAAGTCTGTTATTATTTCTTCTACTGATATTGGTGTTACTTCATTTTCTTTAAATAATTTTAATATATTATTTATTTTCAACTCATCATTTGACAAATATTTTATGTCTTTACGTTCAACTTTTGTGTTGTTTGGTATATATTCTGTTTTTACTATACTTATACCATATTTTGCTTTCTGTTTATTTAATATTTCATCTTCATTAATTTTTTTATAATATTCTATTTTTATTGGATATCCTTTTCCTTCTTCCTTTAATTTTTTTCTGTCTATAAAAATCCCCCCATAAAAACTGTTCATTTTTAACTCCTTTCTTTAGTAGATAGATTTGACCTGTATCTACTTTTTTTACTTTATTTTTCGTAGAGTTTCTTAATTGAAGTTCTGATTAAATTTATGTGTATTTATTAAATTTAATTTCTTTTTTATGGGATAGAAAATTGATTTTTTATTAAAACGTTTTCTAGTGATTCCTATACTATAAAAAAAGAAAAGCTATAATAATTCTATTACACTTTTCTTATAATACTATTAAAATATATTGGTTTCAAATTACATTTTTATACAATACTTTTTATCTTTTTACTTTTTTTGATATATATTTGCTTTTTGTATTATATAATGATTTTTTATGCTATTTTTTCCCTTTCATATTTTCCTAAAATATTTCTTTAATCTACATTTTATTCTTTTTTTGAAATGAAAAAATAATATTGTTATTCTATTTCTTTTAATTCTTGATAATATTCATATTTATTTTTTATTGCATTGTTTTTTAAGGTAATATATAGCTCTGCAAATGTTGCTGAATTGTATGGATTTACATATAGTAAACTAAGTATTCCAAATGTTAAGACTGATAAAAAGTTCCATCCAAAAAATGATAAATCTAATACAAAAGTTTTCCACTTGTTTCCTTTCATCATTTGTTTTGATAATTTAAAAGCTTTTTTCCTTTGTATAGTTGGATTTTCTGCTATTATATATGGTATCATTCTGTATTCATATGTTTTTATTACTCCACCTACTATTGTTAAATACCATAAGGCATTATAGATATTTCTTAAAAACATTATTTGTGTTATATTTATCCATTTACCTTTTTTAAATATATCTCCTAGTATTGTAACTTTTGTTTCTTTTGAAGTTCGTGCTTTTAAAAAGTATTTTCTTCCTCCTACTATTAATGGGTCTGCTATAAATACAGTAAATGCATATGATATTATTGCCATTATAATTAGACTTACTGCTAATTTGTTTTTATCTATTCTAAATGACTGTACTGCATCAAATATTTTTAATATGAATTTTTGTGGTTTTGTAATACTGTTTAAGTTTGCATCTAATGCCTGTATTATGTTTAATTGAAAATCATTCAATGTTTTTTGGAATTTTTCTTCTGCTATTATTGATATTTGATCTATTTTATTTATTTTAGGCAAGTCTATGTTTTCTTCAATAATTTTTTGGGTATGTGAAATAAAATTTGGATCTATTGTATCTTCACCTTGCCATATCCCTATTATTGATGTTCCAAATTCTCCAGTAAGTAATGCTATTATAAAACATACTAAAATTGCTGTCCAATAATTCTTTTTTACTACTTGCTTAGCTTTTATTTTTAATTCTTTTCTTTTCCACATTTATGTAACTCCTAAATTATATTATATAACTATTATAAATCATATGGTAGTTATTTACAATATATTATTTTTAAATTTTTTGTGAATTTTAGTTAATACAATTTAGAGCAATATAAATGTACAGTCTCAAAATATCTTAGGCTTATACATAATTTAAAATATTATGTTTAGACTCCAACACTCATTGTTTCTGGAAGTGTTGAACCTCCATCTATTACAAATCCTTGTCCTGTTATATATGAAGCTTCATCACTAGCTAAAAACGCAGCTAATTCTCCTAGTTCCTCTATAGTTCCAAGCCTTCCCATTGGTATTCCATTTGCAATTCCTTTTACTACTCCATCTGGATTGTTACTATCCGAGTCATTGGCTATTCCTTCAACCATTGGTGTCATTATATACCCTGGTAATATTGCATTTACTCTTATCCCTTTTTTTACTACTTCTGCTGCTAGTCCTTTTGTAAATCCAAGAATTGCTGCTTTTGTTGTGGCATATGCTACTTCTCCTGTATCTGCTACCATTGGTCCTGTTACTGATGAAAGATTTACTATAGAACCTTTTTCTTTCATATATGACAATACTTCTTGAGACATATTCCAAGTTCCTTTTATATTTATGTCAAAATGAAAATCTCTAATTTCATCTGTTGTTTCTTCAAATGGTGTTAATTTAGCAACTCCGGCATTATTTATAAGAATATCTATCTTGTTATATTTTTCTATAACTTTATCTAAACTTTGTTTTATTTTTGCTTTATCTCTTATATCTACTAAATATCCGTCTACTTCATATCCTTCTTTTTTTAAGTTATTGACTGTTTCTTCTAATTTATTTGAATAATCAAATATGGATACTTTTGCACCATATTTTAAAAATACTTTAGCTATTCCTAATCCGTTTCCCATTGCTCCACCTGTTATTACTGCTATTTTATCTTTTAATTTCATTTTACTATCATCTCCTATTTTTTATTTTATAAAATTCTTTTTTTACTAAAAATAAGAAGGGCGTCTATTTTTTATTCCGTCCTTCTTTGCCAATCATCATATTATTCGATTGGTATATATTTCTTTTCTGGTAATTTTTCTTTATCTTCCTTTTTAGGTATTTCAAGGGTTAATGTTCCATTATTAAATTTTGCCTTTATTTCTTCCTCTTTTATGTTATATCCTATATAAAAGCTCCTTGAGCATTCTCCCATGTATCTTTCTTTACGCACAAATTTTCCTTTTTCTTCTTCTTTGTCTTCTTTATTTACTTTTGCATGTACTGTTAAATATCCGTCTTGAATTTCAATTTTTATTCCTTCTTTGTTATATCCTGGTAAATCAATATCTACTATATATTTGTCCTTTTTCTCTTTTATGTCTGTTTTCATCAATTTACTTTCACTTTCATTAAAAAATGGATCTCTAAACATATCATCAAATAAATCAAAATCATGTCTTCTTGGTATCATCATCATAATTATCAACTCCTTTAATTAATATATTTATGTGTTGACACTCTTTGAAGTTAGCACATATAAAATAATTTAGACTAAAAGTACTTTTATCTTTTTACAATAATATTATATACCTGATTTTAGCAAAGTCAATAGTAGATTGCTAAAATTCACAAAATTTTCACATTTCCAATTTTGGACGCGTCCCTAAATTGGTAAATTTTTTATTTGGTGATTTATTCTTTTTATTAAATTGTTGTCAATATCTATTTTTTTGTCTGTTATTTTATATTTTTCTTTCATTTTTAATATTCTTGTTACACTTTTATTTATCCTTGATTCTTTTATTTTGTGCATTTTTATGTCTTTTAGAATTTTTTCGTAGATTTTATCATTGATTATATTTTTAAAAACTATGATATCATTTCCTGCTTGAAATGCTCTTTGTATTGCTTTATATTCTCCATATCTTAATCTCATTGACTTCATTCTCATGTCATCTGTTAGTATTACTCCATTATATCTATATTTTTTTCGTAAGTATTTGCATATAAATTTTCTTGAGATTGATACTGGATTTTTTGAATCCACCTCTTTTATTTTCATATGACTTATTAATATAGTATCTGCACCTTTTTTTATTGCTTCTTCAAATGGTTTCATGTCTTCATTTTCTATGTCTTTCATCTTCTTTTTTATAACTGGTATTTTAAAATGAGTATCACTTTCTGTTAACCCATGCCCTGGAAAATGTTTAACTACTGGAATTATATCTTTATTTTGTAATTCTTTTATTATTATTGTTGTATCTTTTTTTATTTGTTCTATATCATCACTAAAGGCTCTATCTCCTATAGCATGATTATTGCTAAATCTTTTTATGTCCAAAACTGGTGCAAAATTCAAATTTATTCCTGTACTTGAAAGCATTTCTGCTGTTATTTTAGCTGAATTCTTTATTAACTCTTCGTTTTTATAGTTTGAAAGTGTATTAGCTGATGGTAAATTTAGAAACTCTTTTGGCATTCTATTTACTCTTCCACCTTCTTGGTCTATACATATCAAAATTGGTACTTTGTTATTAGAATTTAATTCTTTTATATGATTTATTAGTTTTATCATTTCTTCATATGTTTTATAATTTTTTCTGTAAAGTAATATTCCTCCTACTTTATGTTCTGTTACTAACTTTTTTAATCTTGCATATGGTTCTGTTGTGTCTAAACCTACAATTATCATTTGACCTATTTTTTCTTCTATACTTAAATCTTTTATATTTGTTTCCATAATTCACTCTTTTCCTCTTTTTGTAAATTATAGAATAAAATATTTTAATTGTCAAAAATTTACCAATTTGGTAATTATATTATTATTGTAAAACATATCATGTTTTCTTTATTTATTTCTGTTGTTATTTTTCCTTTATGCGATTCTACTATTGATTTTGCAATTGATAATCCTATACCATATCCTTCTTTTGATTTGCTTCTTGATTTATCTACTCTATAAAATCTGTCAAATATTTTCTTTGTGTTAATATTTTTTATGTTTTCACAAGTGTTCGCAAATTGAATTTTGACATTTTTTCCTTGTTTTTCAACTTTTATTTCTATTTTTCCATTTTCTTGAGTATATTTTAGTGCATTGTCTAATAAAATTGTTATTAGTTCTTTTATTCTGTTGATATCTGCATATATTGATATGTCATCTTTATTTTCATATATAATGTTTCTGTCTTTTGTTATAGCCTTGAAGTCTTCTATTTGTTCTTTTATTAATTCTGTTATGGAAAATTGTGTATAGTTTGTTTTGAGTTTATTTTCTTCTATATTTGCTAAGTTTAATAAACTTTTTATTAATCCGTCTAGCCTTAATGCTTGTTTTTTTATACTTTTTATCCATTCTATGTTTTCTGTTGATGTCATTTCCATTACGTCTGCATTAGCCATTATTACTGCTACTGGTGTTTTTAGTTCATGTCCTGCATTTGTTATAAATTGTTTTTGCCTTTCTATATTTTCTATTATTGGTGTTAGTGCTTTTTTTGATAGTACTGATACTAGGATAAATACTACTATTAAACTTACTGCTATTATTATTATTGATTGACTTATTAATTTTCTTAAATTATTTAATTGCATTGTACAGTCTAAAAATATTATTGTTTTATTGTTTTCATTTGATATTATTTTATATCTGTAATTATTATAGTATCCTGTTTCTTCTTCTTTTTCTAATACTTCTTTTAATATTTCTTCTGCTTGTTCTTGCTCTACTGATGCAATGTGTTGCATATTTGTTTCTATTATTTCCTTTTGGTTATTTATTCTTATTATAAAATATCTTGTAGAAAATTGTGTCTCTTGTGTTATGACGTCTGCTAATTCGTCGTTTCTTGGTTTATACTCTGGAATTTTCCCATCATTTTCTGATATCAAATTTAATATTCCATCTACTTCTCTATTTGTTCTAGTATAATTTTCTATTATTATTATTCCAAATATACTTCCTGTTACTAATATAATTGCTAACATCGAAATTATTATAAATTTTTTTTGCAATTTTTTTATCATAATATTTTCTCCAAAACATATCCATTTTTATCATTTATTTTTATGTTTGCTCCTAATGCTAAAAATTTTTCTTGTAAATATGATATATACATTGTTACAATATTTTCGTCTTTATTTTCTTTTACCCATATACGTTTTTTTAATTCTTTTTTAGTTATATTTCTTTCTTGGTTTTTTACTAAAAATTCCATTATCTCGCATTCTTTATTATTTAAATGTAATGATGTATTTTTATTTGATATTTCTGATGTTTCTTTATCAAATGTTATATTTCCTATTTTATATTTTTCTTTGTTTTCTTCTTGCTCTCTTGTTAATGCTCTTATTCTTGCTAATAATTCTTTTTTGTCAAATGGTTTGGTTAAATAATCATTTGCTCCTGAGTCTAGCCCTTCTACTTTATCATCAATTTGTGCCTTGGCTGTTAATAACATTATGGGTGTTTTTATATTATCTTTTCTCATTTCTTTTAGTGCCTGTATTCCGTCCATTACTGGCATCATTACATCTAATATTATTAAATCATATATATTTTCTTTTACTTTGTCTATTGCTTCTTTTCCGTTAAATACTGTATCTACTTCATAATTGCTATATTTTAAAATTGTAGCAATTGCTCTTGATAATTCCTTTTCATCATCTGCTAATAATATTTTTAATTTTTCTTTCAAGTTTATCACTTTCCTTTTATATTATATTTAGGTTTTGATATAGGATTTACCTATAACCTATTGTACATTTTTATATGCTTTTTTATTTTTTATTACTATTCTTTGCCATTTATCATATTTCTTATAGCTTGCATATTTATATCTGTTGTGGCTATTTCGTCTGCACATCTTTTTAACTCTTCTCCTATCATTTTTTGGTTTTTTATATTTTTTTTGTATTTCATTTCATGTTCTAAGCTTGCCCAAAAGTCCATAGCAATTGTTCTTATTTGGATTTCGATATTTACTGGATGCATTTGCCCTGCTATGTCTAATGGCACTTGAAATACTATATGATAGCTTCTATATCCATTTGGTTTAGGATTTTTTATATAATCTTTTTCTTTTAAAATTTTTAGGTCTTTGAATTGTTTTAACATTTTTACTACACTATATACATCATCTATGTATGCACATATTATTCGTATTCCTGCTACAACATAAATTTGAGTTAATGCTGTTTCTAAA
>CAMMMI010000049.1 GCA_946497905.1 uncultured Clostridium sp. | reverse complement strand
TATACTTGCATATTTTATATTTGATGTTGTTGTGTAATCTGAAAATATATCTCCTATTTTTTTTGAACATTCTGACATTTGCATTATCTCCTTTTGTCTCTTTGCGTACAATCTTTATTGAATTACATTTTACTATATTATATTTTTAATATCAATATTTTTCATGAAAAGTCTTACTAAAATGTTAATGGCTATTAAGAAAAAGTTGATATTATAATATTTTTTAAAATCTCCTGTTCCTTGCATTCAAAAAGAATTCATAAGGCTTTCTCATGAGCCTCTTTCACTCAGACCCTCTCGTAAACTTGAGTATCGTGAACATTCCTCATTCGAAAGCCAAATAAATTCTATTTTTCATTCCAGTCAAGCGTCGAAACTTAAAAAATATTATAATATCAACTTTTTCTTATTTACTATATATCTAAACCATTAACTAATAACTCTATCATTTAAATTGATTTTTACATATATAAATCTAAATTCAAATAGTAACACATTTTTTTAAACTTCATATGATATATCATACAAAGGAAAACACAAAGAAAAACATATTTGTTTATCTGAAAGGGGGTCTAGACTATGCCAGAAAATAGAGGATGCGGTGGATTCGGATTTGGTGATGACTGTTGCTGGATTATAATCCTTATATTATTAATATGTTGCTGCTGTGGTGGTAACAGAGGAGGATGTTGCTAATCCTAAAACCCAACCAAAAATAAAAGAGAAGTAGTTTGTGTAATAAATGATTCTTATATATCATTTAATTATACTTACCGCTTCTCTTTTATTTTTTATAAATTATTTAAATCTTTTTCCTTTATGTCTTTTTCTTGGTACTTCTTCTAACTCTGTATTCTCATCAGATAAATTATAATTATCTAAAAACTCTTTTTTTATTTTTTCTTTCAATTTTTGCTCATCATCTTCTTGTGAATTTTCCTCTTTTAATAATTCTTTGTCATTTTCCTCTTCTAATAAACCTTCATTTATATGTTCTTGCATATTATCTGTATTTTCATTAGTATCGTTATAATTATTATATTCATCATTATCGTAATCATAATTACTATTATAGTCTATATTATTGGTATTATAATAATTATCATCATCTATTCCTGAGTATGGTTCTAAATAATCTTCTGCATACATCCTATTTCTTCTTTTTCTAATTATTATAGCAATTACAATAATAATTATTAATACCGCAACAGCAACTGAAATAATAATTGTTTTTGTTCTTGCTGCTTTTTCTCTTGCTATTGCCTCTTCATCTACTAAGCTTTTATTTACTATTAATTGATATGTAGCTATATTATTTCCTTCTGTATCTAATACAACAATTGATATAAGGTTTTCTCCCTCTTTTAAATCTTGGTTTCCTAATATTTCTACTGTATATCCCTCTTGCGTTGCTTCTGTTGTTATTTCTAATGATGTACCTTCTCCTATATATTTTACAGTATATTCATATACATCTGTTTTAAATTCTGGTTCTATTTTAGCATTACTGACTTCTAATTTTAAAAGTCCGCTACCTGTATTAGTAGTTTCATTGTTTTGTTCATTTTGTATTTCCCCTCTTGTGATATTTAATGTATATGTCTTTACTGTTCCATCTTCTGCTGTTACTTTTACATTTATTGTATTGTTTCCTTCTTTTAAAGTTACATTTCCTGTCCCTTCTATTGTAGCATTTGAGTTTTGTGCCTGTGCATAAACTTCAACTGTTTCTACATTTTCTGGTACTTCAACATCATAACTTGTTTTATTTGGCGTAAATCCTGAAAAGTCATTTGGTCTAATTCCTAAATTACTAAGATTTGCATTACTTGATTTTTCATTTGTTGTTTGCCTTTGTGAGTTACTATTTGATGAAGCTTTATTTTGACTATTATTACTTGTTGTATTATTGTTTTGTGTAGTTGTTTCAGTTTGTGTCTGATTTTGTGATGAATTTGTATTGGTATTAACTTCGTTTGTTGTAGTTGTTGTTTCATTTGTTGTGGTATTTTCTGTTTCATTTGTAGCATATGTACATGTTAATAAACTTATGCTTATTATAAATATTGTTGTTAGTGTTATTGCTAATATTTTATTTTTCATATCTAAATTCATTCCTTTTCTATTGTACTTTTTATATTTGAATTATATCATTCTATCTTTTTTTCGTCAATAAATTTTCTTTTTTGTTTTTTATTTTTATATTCTTGTGATATAATATGATTAAATGTAATAATATTGGTTTTATTAGTTACTAAATAATTATAATTTATTTAAATATACTTTTTAATCAAACTTTGTAATAGACGCAAAATTATGGAAGGAATGTTGTAAGTATGGTAGATTTACTTTCTCCTGTTGGAGATTTTGAGTGTTTAAAATCAGCTGTTCAAAATGGTGCAGATAGTGTATATTTTGGTGCTAATTTATTTAGTGCTCGTGCATTTGCAAATAATTTTGATTTAAATACTCTCCAAAAAGCTATTCAATACGCTAAAATCAGAGGTGTTAAAACAAATTTAACTTTAAATACTCTAATAAAAGATTCAGAATATGACGATGCTTTCTATTTAGCAACTAAAGCTTATGAATTTGGAATTGATGCTATAATTGTTCAGGATTTAGGTTTAGCTATAGATTTAATAAAATCTTTTCCCGATTTACCAATTCATGCTAGTACACAAATGACTGTACATAATTTAAATGGTGCTTTAGAACTTCAAAAATTAGGTTTTAAAAGAGTTGTACTAGCTCGAGAACTTTCTATTAATGAAATTGAATATATATGTAAAAATACTGATATCGAGATTGAAACTTTTATACATGGTGCTTTATGTATTTCATATTCTGGTCAATGTCTTTTTTCTAGTATGCTAGGCGGACGTTCTGGAAATCGTGGTAAATGTGCTGGTCCTTGTAGACTTCCTTTCGATTTGTTGGAAAATGATAAAAAAATAGACTCAGGTTATCTTTTAAATACAAAAGATCTATGTGGTTTAGATTATATTCCTAGTCTTATAAGAGCTGGTGTAAAATGTTTTAAAATTGAAGGTAGAATGAAGTCTCCTGAATATGTTTCAACTGTTACAAGAATATATAGAAAATACATTGATTTAGCATTATCTAAGCAGAATTATTCTGTACAAAATAAAGATAGACTTGAGCTTTTGCAAGTATTTAATAGGGGAATGTCATCAACTGGACATTTAGATTCAGAACCTAATAAAAATTTAATCTATAAACAAAATCCTAGTAATTTAGGATTATATTTAGGTATTGTTCAAAAATATAATTCTAGAAAAGGATATATTGATTTAAAATTAAAGCAAAATATTGAACTTGGAGACACTATTTCTTTAGAAAATGAAAATGGTACTTATACCATCTCTGAACTTATGGACAATGGGAAAAATATCACTTCTACTAAACTTAATCAATTAGTTACTTTAGGAAGAATTAAGGGAAATATAAAACCTGGTGATAAAGTTTATAAGATGTCTTCTAAAAAATTAAATTTATTATCTAAAGAAAGTTCTAAAAACGAAAATATAAAAATTGGTTTAAAATGTACAGTTACTATTAAACATGATGTTCCTATTTCTATTAATATAACATCTGCAAATAATTTAGATATTTATAAAAATTTAAATGTTACTTATACTATAGACTTTATACCTTGTGAAGCTAAAAACAAGCCATTAGAAGAACAAACTGTTGTAAATCAAATTTCTAAAACTAATTCTACTCCTTTTGAGTTTAAAAAAATCAACGTAAATTTAGATAAGAATTTATTTTTACCTAAAATAAGTATTTTGAACGAATTAAGGAGAAATGCTTTAGAAGCTGTTCAAAATTTTGCAATTGAAAATATTATTAGAAAAAGTATCGAAAAAGATTATGTTATAACTTCTGATAAGGATAAAATATTAAATAATATGAGAAATATAAATAAATCTACTTCTAATAATAGTTATAAAATTTCTCTATTACTAAATATATTGAATGAAAATTTTAATTATACTATTCTTAATGATGTTGATAGTATCTATATTCCTCTTAAATATTTTACACAAAAAAAGTATGAAAATATATTAAACATTTTAAACAAAAAAGCTGATTTATATATCTATATGCCTACTATTGTAAAGGGAAATTATAAAAATTTATTTTATTCAAATGTAAAAAGTGCCGTTAAAAAGTTTGATATAAAAGGTTTTGTTATTTCTAATATTTGCAATATAAAATTACTCGGTGATTTGTTTAAAGATATTAACAAACATTTTAAACTTATTACCAATTATACTTTTAATGTTTTTAATGAAAAAACTGTTTTAGAATTAAAAAAACTTGGAATTAGTAGATTTACTATTTCTCCTGAGTCAGATAAAGATATGGTTTTAGATTTATGTAATTATAGCTATTTGCAAAAAGAAATGATTGTATATGGTCGTACACCTTTAATCAATATGAATTATTGCCTACTTGGAGAAACTGATAAATGCTACCCTACTTGTAAACAAAGATGTACTTCTGATAATATTTATTATCTTAAAGATAGATTAAATATGAAGTTTAGAATTTTGCCTGATAATATTCAAACTGTTACTACTGTTTATAATAGCAAAATTACTTCTATTTATCCTAATGATTTTAATATTAATTTTGCTAGGATTGATATTTTAGATGAAGATATAGAAAATATTAATAATATAATTGCCACTGTTAAAAATGGTAATAAGTTTAATGGCAATATTTTTACTAGTGGTAATTTGAATAGAGATATTTAAATTACCAATTTGGGACGCGTCTCCCAAATTGGTAATTTTTCTAATATTCTTCTCCTGTGCTACTTAATTTTATAATTAAGTCCATATTATCATCTTTAGCTGATTTATTTTTTCTTATAGCTCCACATTTTTTACATCTAAATATAATAACATATCCTTTTTTACTATCTATTTCTAATCCTATTGGCTCTAAATCCCCATGACATTCTTCTTGTCTATCTCCTGGATTTTTATCAACATGTTTTGAATGTAAACAATTTGGACAGTGATTTCTGCACGAATATCCTAATTTAGGAACTTTTTTTCCGCAATTATCACATATAAACTCTTCATCTATCTCAATAAAATTTCTATGCTCCATAAGATCTCCTTTTTTGTGCCAAAGGGGACGGGCTATTTTGGCACACTAGTATTTAAAATCTCCCCCACCTAAAAATTCTTTTAATAATGAATTTGTAGGTATATAGTTTGCTGGTATTTCTTTGAAATATTTTAACATGTTTATTAGTCTTTGTGCTTCTGCATATTCTTTTTCTTCTTTTGATATTTCTTCTAATAATGGCATTACTACTGCTTTAAATGCTCCTAATTCATATATTAGTGATGTGTTAAAGATACTGTCTGCTTCTTCTTGGAATGGAAAAATATATTTTTCTTCTCCTTTGTTTACACTATTCCATTTTTTTATTGTGTCTTTTGCTGTATATCCTCTAAATTGATAATCTCGTACTATTCTTCTTACTAGTCTTGTGTCTGTTGTTGATATTCTGTTAAATCTATCCATATTTAGTACTGTTAATGCACTTATATATATCTTATATTTTTGATCTTTTGATATTCTACTTGTTAATCTATCATTTAAACAATGAATTCCTTCTATAACTAATATTTCGTCTTGTTGCAATTTTAATTTTTTACCATTATATTTTTTACTTCCTATATGAAAGTCAAATTCTGGCATTTCTATTTCTTCTCCATTTAATAATTTTGTTAAATGGTCATTAAATAATTGTAAATCTATTGCCTCTATATGTTCAAAGTCATATTCTCCATTTTCATCTCTTGGTGTATTTTCTCTTTCTACAAAGTAGTTATCTACTGATATTGTTACTGGTTTTAAGCCATTTATTTTTAGTTGAATTCCTAATCTTTGTGCAAATGTTGTTTTTCCTGATGATGATGGTCCTGCTATTAATATCATTTTGACATTTCTATTTTTGGCTACATTATCTGCTATATCAGAAATTTTCTTTTCATGTAATGCTTCATCCAGCATTATTACTTCTTTTATTTTATTTTCTTCTACTGCTTTGTTTAATTTATACACTGTATCCATGTCTAAAATTCTGTGTATATCTTCATATTCATCCATTGCCCATGCTAATTTTTTAGTTTCTATAAAGTCTGGCATTTTTTCTGGATTTTTTGAGTTTGGATATCTTATTAAAAATCCATCTCTGTATTTTGATACCTCAAATATTTTTACTACTCCTGTTCTGTCTCCTATTGTTTCATAACAATAGTTATAATAGTCTTCACAATAATACATATATATTTTTTTGTTATTAGTTAAATCGTATTGTAATCTTCCTTTTGTTGTATTTGTTTCATCATACAATTTTTTTGCTTCTTCTCTTGTCATTATTACTTGTTTTATTGGTAAATCTTTTTGTACTATTGCTTTCATCTCTCTATTTAAATTTTCTATAAATTCATCTGTTATTTCTACATTGTCTGTATCACAAAATAGTGAATTGTTTAGCTGATAGTCTACTGTCATTTTTCCTTCTGGATATAATTTTTCAAATGCTTTGCCTAAAATAAAAATTAATGTTTTTCTATAAACTCTCATTCCTTCTTTTGTTGAAACATCTATTAACTCTAATTCACCATCTTTTTCTATTTCATACTGTAAATTTACGTATTCATTATTAAATTTTCCTGCTATTACTGTATGTTTGCTGTTTTCTATTTCTTCTTTTAGTAATTCTCTTATTGTTGTTTTTTTATTTACTTGTAACTTTTGATTTTTGTATTGTATTTCCATAAAAAATTCCATTCCTTTCTTGCTTTTCTATAAAGGCATACTATGTACTTGTACATTTTATCTTAAAAAAATCTTTTAGTCAAATTTTAATCTTTGTCTTTTCATTTATCTTTTTTACTATTTCTTCTATTCTAATATTTTACTGGTTTATGTGAGTGTATTTTGTTTGTTGCCTTTTATAAACTAAAATTGAAGGTTATAAACTATTTCTTTTTGGATATACTTATATTAAATATATTTTATGAGGTGATTTATTATGAATTATGAAAGAATTAATTTTATATTGAATAATGATGAAAAATGTGATGTTTTTTACAATGAAAGACCTGTTTGGATTCAAGCCGTTAATCAAAATATTGCTAAAGTAGGTTTTATCGATAATTTTGAAGAAAGAGATGTTTTTATAGAGGATTTATATGAAAGGAACTTATATAATTAAAATTTTTTTCACTTTTTATTATTATGTTCCTATACAATGAAAATTCATTCTTATGCAGAAGGGGGAATCATGATGAGTTATGATGTTGGCATTAATGGTTTTAAATTATTTTCATTTGTTCGGGATGGAAAAAGTGGTATCATTATAGTATATTTAAAAGACGATACCTTCTTTTCACAATCTAAATATTGGGAGCTATCTGATGATCAGATTGCTTCGATTAAAGAAATTTTAATAGACAATACAACTTATAACCGTAATTGTTCTCGAGATTGTGAAAAAATCACATTGCCAACTATAATTTGGCAGATTGAACAAATTGTGTTCAATTAACTTTTCAGTCCTAATCAAATATTTTGATTAGGACTTTTCCTTTTATATAATCTTCATATTAAAATTGTAATTTTTTTTCTATCCAATTTTCTACTTCATCTATTTTTATTCTTATTTGTTCCATAGTGTCTCTATCTCTAATTGTAACTGTATCATCTTCTATAGTATCAAAATCAACAGTTACACAATATGGTGTTCCTATTTCATCTTCTCTTCTATATCTTTTTCCTATACTTCCTGTTTCGTCATAATCACACATAAATTTTTTAGATAACATAGAATGTAATTCTTTTGCTTTTTCAGATAATTTTTTAGAAAGTGGCAATACTGCTAATTTAAATGGTGCTAATACTGGATGTAAATGTAAAACTATTCTTGTATCTCCTTCTCCTAT
This sequence comes from uncultured Clostridium sp., assembly GCA_946497905.1. Taxonomy (GTDB): domain Bacteria; phylum Bacillota; class Clostridia; order TANB77; family CAG-508; genus CAG-269. Next base: position 4,815 of record CAMMMI010000049.1, on the reverse strand, counting down.
TTCTTCTTCCTCATAACTATTACATAAAAATGCAAGTGCTACCCTATCTGCTCCTAGTGATGGTTCGATACAATATGGTACATATTTTTCGTTTGTTTCTGGGTCTGTATATGAAAAATCTTCTTTTGATACTTTCATATGACTTTTTAAATCAAAATCTGTTCTATCTGCAATTCCCCATAATTCCCCCCATCCAAATGGGAATGCGAATTCAATATCTGTTGTTGCATTGCTATAATGAGATAATTCTTCTGGTGAGTGATCTCTTAATCTAATATTTTCTTTTTTCATTCCTAAATTTAATAACCAATTTTCACAAAATTCTTTCCAATATTTATGCCATTGTAAATCAGTTCCTGGTTTACAGAAAAATTCTAATTCCATTTGTTCAAATTCTCTTGTTCTAAAAATAAAGTTTCCTGGCGTTATTTCATTTCTAAAAGCCTTCCCTATTTGAGCAATTCCCATAGGTAATTTTTTTCTTGTTGTTCTCATTACATTTTTAAAATTAACAAATATTCCTTGTGCTGTTTCTGGTCTTAAATATATTTCTGCTGTTTTATCTTCTGTTACTCCTTGAAATGTTTTAAACATTAAATTAAATTTTCTTATATCTGTAAAATTATTTTTTCCACAATTTGGACATGGTATTTTATTATCTTTTATAAATTTAATTAATTCTTCATCTGACATACCATCAGCTATCATATCATTTCCTTTTTCATGAGCCCATTCCTCTATTAATTTATCAGCTCTGTGTCTTGTTTTACACTCTTTACAATCTATTAGTGGGTCAGAAAATCCTCCTACATGACCTGAAGCTACCCATGTTGTTGGATTCATTAAAATTGCGGCATCTAATCCTACATTATATTCACTTTCTTGTATGAATTTTTTTCTCCATGCTGATTTTATATTGTTTTTTAATTCACAACCTAATGGTCCATAATCCCATGTATTGGCTAATCCTCCATAAATCTCTGACCCTGGATATATATATCCTCTATTTTTGCAAAGTGCTACAAGTGTATCCATTGATTTTAACATAAAAATTCCTCCCTTTTTTACTAATTTATTTTTATAAAAAGCTAGGCATAAGTTTTGTTCATTAAAATTTTATTGATATAACAAGAATTTTATTATCTATTATAAAAAAAGTCAATAAATTTTTTAAAAAATCTTGATAAAAGTAATTATTTATGCTAAGATATTAATTGACTTTGGATATAGGGGTATAGTGTTAATGGTAGCACATCGGTCTCCAAAACCGCCTGTGTGGGTTCGAATCCTACTACCCCTGCCAGACCACAAACTCCAAATAATATTTGGAGTTATTTTATATAATAATTTTTAAGGAGTTAGTTATGGTTATAATTTATGATTTTGATGGTACTTTAACTCCATATTCATTACCTCAATATAAAATTATAAAAGAATGTGGATTTGATGATACTAAATATATGAATTCAGTTAAACAATTAATGAATACTCATAAATTATCAATGTATGTTGCCTACTTTCAAACATATATTACCATTTTACAAAATAACAATAAAAAATTTAATATTGAAAATATATGTTTAGGTGCTTCAAATGTGCAATTTAATAAAGGAGTTTTTGAATATTTTTTTGACTTACAATATGCTAAAACTAATATTAAGCATTATGTTTTAACTTCTGGATTTGAAGATTATGTTAAATTTACTTCTATATCTCCATATTTGAATGGAGTTTTTGGCACTACATTAAAAGTAACAGATAGTAAAAATCTTGAAATAGATAGTTTAATGAGTGATAAATATAAAGTTGAAATAATAAAGGAAATTCAAAAGTCTAATAATATTTCTGGATCTGATATTGTTTATTTTGGAGATGGTTTAACTGATCAATATGCTTTTGAATTTGTTCATTCTATTGGTGGCAAATCTATTTTTGTTTGTGATAATATCAGCGAAAACTCTTCTTACAAGACTCTCAAAAATTTGGGAATTATAGATTATTGTTTTGAAAATGATTTTAGCAAAACATCAAATATTTATAAATTTGTCAAATCTTTGAATAAAAATTAAAGATATTTTATTTACAGGTGGTGATTTTATTTACAAATTATTAAAAAATCTTATATTCATTATTATTTTTATTACTCTTTTTATAACAATATTTTTTATTCCAACATTCAGTCAAGAAGATCTTTCTTCTGACATATCAGATTCTGAAATTATATCTTTTAATCCTAATGGTTTTGTTTGGCCATTACCTGGTTATACAAGAATTAGTTCATATTTTGGAAAACGTACCTCTCCTACAAGTGGTGCTTCTTCTTCACATTCTGGAATTGATATTCCTGCTCCTGAAGGGACTAAATTTATTGCCGTAGCTGATGGTGAAATTACATTTAGGCAATTTTTAGGTGCTGGTGGATATACTATTACTTTATCTTTTGATAATATAAAAGTTAGTTATTGCCACTGCAATCCTAATTTTATAGTTAATGTTGGTGATTTTGTAAAACAAGGACAAGTTATTGGCCATGTTGGTCCTAAATACGTTTATGGTGTAAAGGGCAATCAATATTCAGATTCTACTGGTCGTCCTACAAATGGTGCTACTACTGGTCCTCATTTACATTTAGGGATACGTTTAGATGGTAAATATCAAAATCCTCTTAATTATTTCTAGTTTAAATTCATTTGAACCAAAAAACATGATTAAAACATTTTAACCTTTTAGAACATTTACATGCTACATGTGTTGGTCATCTCTGGTTGCAGTAAGTTTTAAATGTTGTTTATTGCCTGTTGCAGTAAAATTGTCTTTGCAATTTATTTCTGTTCCATTTTTACAAATAAATCTTATTGTATATGGGTTTATTGTCCCATCTTCTAGTGTTTCTCCTATTATTACTTTATTTATTAAACATTCAAAAACATCTTTATCAAAATTTTTCATTATTTCCATGTCTTTAAATAAACTTTTAAACTTGTTTAATCTATGTTTAATGCTTTCATTTCTGTTTGTATCTTTTAGTAGGCTTTGTATTTTGTTATCTACTTTAATTAGTTCTATGTTTAAGCCATCAAATTTTTCTGTATATTGCTCTTTGTTGATTCTGCCTTCTAAGTTTAGTTCTAATAGATTATTAAGTTTTTTGTTTATTTTCTCTTTGTCTTTTTCTAATTCGTTTACTACTGTATCTGTAGTATTTTCTTTTAAGATATTTTCTATCTTTTCTAAAAAATCTAATACTACTTTTTGATTATTGTTACAGAGTATTCTATATCCTTGTACAAAACAGTTTTCTAGTATTTCTTCTGGTATTGCTTTACAATATGGGCATTCTTCTTTTCCATGTTTTGCTCTTTTTATACATTGCCATACTGCTTTTTCATATTTCCTTTTTGAGTTCCAATTTCTCCTTGTAAGTAAGCTACCACAAAATCCACAATATAATTTACTACTAAAAGCATATTTCTTGCTATAATTATTATTTCTTCTTCCTGTTTCTCTGTTACCTGCTCTTTTGGTTCTTATATCTTGTACTCTATCAAATAACTCTTTGCTAATAATTGGCTCATGATGTTCTTTTAAATAGTACTTGTCTACTTCTCCTAAATTGCTCAACCTTTTATGTGATATTGGATCTATTGTAAATGTTTTTCCCATTAACACATCTCCAATATATTTTTCATTTTTTAGGATTCCTCTTACTGTTGATTCGCACCATTTTATTCCACCTTTTGGAGTTTTAATTCCTTTTGTGGTTAACTCTTTTGCTATGGTACTTGAACCAACTCCTTCTACATATCTTTCAAACATATATCTAACTATATTGGATTCTTCTTCATTAATTGTTATTTCTTTTGTTTCAAGATTATAATTATATCCATAACAACCATTATAGCCAATTAATTCTCCTCTATCTTTTTTCATCTTTAAACCTAATAATACATGTGAAGATATATTTTCGCTTTCTTGTTGTGCCATTGCACTTAGCAATGTTAGAACTAATTCTCCTTGCCCTGAACCTGTATTGATATTTTCTTCTTCAAATAGAATTGCAATATTTTTCTCTTTTAGCATTCTTACATACTTTAAAGTATCCAATGTGTTTCTAGCAAATCTTGATATGGATTTTGTGAGTATCATATCAAATTTTCCTTGCATTGCATCTTGTATCATATTCATAAAACCTGTTCTTTTAAAATCTAATGTTCCACTTATAGCTTCATCTGAATATATTCCTGCAAATTGCCATTCTGATTTGCTATTTATTTTTTCATCGTAATACTTTAATTGTGATTGATAACTATTTAATTGTTCCTCGTTATCTGTACTTACTCTTGCATAAGCACATACTCTTAATCTCTCTTTGATTGTTGTACCTGTTACTCTGTTGATTCTTCCGTTTGTTTTCTCTATGACTTGAATTTCCATCTTTCCTCCGTTCCGCCTAGAGATAAAACTTAATAATTTTATATCATTTTTTAGGTAAAAAGTAAATTAAAATTACAAAAGTTTGTAATCTTTTAAAATTTTTCTTTTTATTTCTTGATATTCTATTTCTGTTATCAGTTTTTCTCTAAACAAATTATTTAAAAGTGATAATTCCATACTACAATTAAGCATATTATTATCTTTTACTTGTTTAGAGTTATCTACTTCAACTTTATAATCATGTAGCATGAAATTACTCCTTTTCTTAAAATTTAAAAAGAAAAAGAGCAAAGAAATTAGTTTTTTCTAATCTCTTTGCTCTTTCTTTTTTCATGCTATCATTATATTATCGTGTTTTTATATAGTCAATTCCTTTTTTGT
>CAMMMI010000048.1 GCA_946497905.1 uncultured Clostridium sp. | reverse complement strand
ATTGATTTTTATATTATTTTCAGGCTTTGAAAAATTTTTTCATGTCTTTATCCTGGAAATTAATCAAAAATCATTGACATAAATAAAAAAAAGTGATAAAATACATGAGCATATGTAATTACGGACATATGCTCACATCGTTTTAAAAAGAAAAGGTAAAATTCGGAGGTGTATTAAAATGGCAGCAAAAGGACCAAGAGAAAATATAACACTAGAGTGTACAGAATGTAAAAGAAGAAATTATACAACATCAAAAAATAAAAGAAAAAATACAGATAGACTAGAATTAGTTAAATATTGTAAATTCTGTAAAAAACGTACAACACATAAAGAAACTAAATAGTAAAAGCTATTTTAAGGAGGATATAAAATGGCTAAAAAAGAAGCAAAAGCAAATAATAAAGAAAATAAAAATAAGAAAAGTTTTTTTAAAGGTTTTAAAGCTGAATTAAAAAAAGTAATTTGGCCAACACCTAAACAATTAGTAAATAATACAACAGCAGTAATTACAATTGTGTTAATTACAGCATTAATAGTTTTTGTACTAGATTTAACATTTGAAACAATAAATAAAAATGGAGTAGATAAAATAAAAGAAGTAATAGGAACTACTCAAGAAGATAGTAACGATACTTCTGAGGAAACAGAGGCTCAAGAAGATAATTCTACAGAAGATAGTAATAGTACAGATAATTCTGAAGAAGATACTAATAATGCAGAAGACACAAACTCAGAAGATAATAATGCAAACGCAACAGAAGGAGATACCAATAATAATATCCAAGAATAAAGGAGGCTTACTTTAAATGTCTCAAAAAGATTATGATATGGTAGCTAGATGGTATGTAGTTCATACTTATTCTGGTTATGAAAACAAAGTTAAAAAAGATTTAGAGAATACTATAAAAAATAGAGAATTAGAAGACTATTTTTTTGATATTATAGTACCAATGGAAGAACAAATTGAAATAAAAGATGGAAAAAGAAAAACAAACTTAAAAAAAGTTTTTCCAGGATATGTTTTAATTAAAATGATAGTAACAGAAGAATCATGGTATATAGTAAGAAATACAAGAGGCGTTACAGGATTCGTTGGTTCTGGAACAGATCCAATACCATTAACAGAAGAAGAAATACGAAATATGGGATTTGAAGATGTTCCAATAAATGTAGACTATGATGTAAATGAGCAAGTACAAGTAATGAATGGACCATTTGAAGGATTTGTTGGTACTGTTCAAGAAATAAATAAAGAAAAACACAAAGTAAAAGTTTTAGTTTCAATGTTTGGAAGAGAAACTCCAGTTGAATTAGAATTTTCACAAGTACAAAAAATCAAATAATAAATTATCAAGGAGGTGCCATAAAAATGGCAGAAAAAGAAATATCAAATATTATTAAATTACAAATAGAAGCAGGAAAAGCAACACCAGCTCCACCAGTAGGTCCAGCACTAGGTTCAAGTGGTGTTAATATCATGCAATTTGTAAAGGAATTTAATGATAGAACTGCAAATCAACCTGGAATGATAATACCAGTAGTAATAACAGTATATAAAGATAAATCTTTTGAATTTATAACAAAAGTTCCACCAGTTGCAGTATTAATAAAAAAAGCTATAAAAATAGAAAAAGGTTCAGGAAAACCAAACAGAGAAAAAGTTGCTAAAATAACAAAAGAGCAAGTAAAAGCAATTGCTGAACAAAAAATGCCAGATTTAAATGCAGCAACATTAGAAACAGCTATGAGCATGGTTGAAGGTACTGCCAGATCTATGGGAGTTGTTGTTACAGAGTAATATATATCAAGATATATATTAATTATAAATAAATTAATTGGGAGAGCATAGCTCGTTAATACCAAAGGAGGTTAGAAAAATGAAAATGTCAAAAAGATATGCAGAAAGCATAAAATTAATTGACAAAACAAAAGAATATGGGATAAAAGAAGCATTAGAAATAATAGAAAAAATGCCAAAAACGAAATTTGATGAAACAGTAGAATTACATGTAAAACTAGGTGTTGACTCAAAACATGCTGATCAACAAGTTAGAGGTACAGTAGTGCTTCCAAATGGTACAGGTAAAACACAAAAAGTATTAGTTTTTGCAAAAGGACCAAAAGCAGAAGAAGCAGAAAAAGCTGGAGCAGACTTTGTTGGAGCAGAAGAATTAATACCAAAAATACAAAATGATAATTGGTTTGATTATGACGTAGTTGTTGCAACTCCAGATATGATGGGTGTTGTAGGAAGACTAGGAAAAGTATTAGGACCAAAAGGATTAATGCCAAACCCTAAATCAGGAACAGTAACAATGGATGTAACAAAGGCAATAAATGAAATTAAATCAGGTAAAGTAGAATATAGATTAGACAAAACTAATATAATTCACTTAGGATTTGGAAAAGTTTCATTTGGAGCAGAAAAATTATCAGAAAATTACGAAACAATAATGAATGCTATTATAAAAGCAAAACCAGCAGCAGCTAAAGGACAATACATAAGAAGTGTTGCTATAGCAACAACAATGGGACCAAGTATATTAATAGACCAAAAATAAAAGCCAAAGACAGTAGGCAAAAATAAGTCCTACCTAGGTACGATAATAGAGAAATATACACTCTTTTTGTACCTATCTGGTAGGATACAAAAGAGTGTTATTTTTTGGATTATAAGATAAATTTTAATAATCTAAAAAAATGATAATTAAATATACAAATTCTAGGAGGTGAAAAAATAAATGGCAAGTGAAAAAATACTAAATCAAAAGAAAGAAGAAGTAAAAAAATTAGCAGAAGAAATGAAAGAAGCTAAATTAATACTTTTAACAGAATACAGAGGAATTAATGTAGAAAATGATACAGCATTAAGAAGAGATTTAAGAAATGCAAATGCAAAATACACAATTATAAAAAATAATATAACAAGAAGAGCATTAGCAGAATGTGAAATAGAAGGATTAGATGATAAATTAGTAGGACCAACAGCAGTAGTTATAGGAAAAGAAGATTACTTAGAACCAGCAAAAGCAATATATAATTTTACAAAAAACAATGAATATTACAAAATTAAAGGTGGAGTAATCGAAGGAAAAGTAATGACAGCAGAAGAGATTATAACTTTAGCAAAATTACCTTCAAGAGAAACATTACTATCTATGCTTGCTGGAGCTTTACTTGGAAATATTTCAAAAATTGCAGTTGCACTTAATGAAGTAAAAAAACAAAAAGAAGAAGCTGGAGAAAAAGTAGCTGTTAATGTAGCAGTAGAAGAAACAAAATCATCTACAGCTGAAGAAACAAATACAGAAACAGAAACAACACCAGCAGAATAATAAAAAAATGAAACAATTAAAAAACAAAATATAAATTTATAAATAAGAAAGATTTATATAAATTTTATAAAAAATGAGAATTTTACTCATAAAAATAATTAAAGAATTGTGAACTTAATTCACAAAAAAATAATTTAGGAGGATTTAAAATGGAAAAAATAGAAAAATTATTAGAAGAAATCGACGCTTTAACAGTTGTTGAATTAGCAGATTTAGTAAAAGCTATTGAAGAAAAATATGGAGTATCAGCAGTTGCGGCAGCAGCACCAGCAGGAGGAGCAGTTGCAGGAGCAGCAGCAGAAGAAAAAACATCATTTGATGTTGTATTAACAGAAGCAGGAGATCAAAAAATAAAAGTAATAAAAGTAGTTAGAGATGCTACAGGATTAGGATTAAAAGAAGCTAAAGACCTAGTTGATGGAGCACCAAAAACAGTAAAAGAAGGAGCTTCAAAAGAAGAAGCAGAAGAATTAAAAGCTAAATTTACAGAAGTTGGAGCAGTAGTAGAACTTAAATAATAATAAAGAACAAAGCGTTCATTTTGAGTGAACCCAAATTATTAGACAAAAAGTTTAATAAGGAGGGTTCATTTTATGTTATAGTTCAAATGGACAATATGGATAATATAATTTATGTAACAAGCCGAGAAGCTTACTCAAGAAATCATATTATCCATATTGTCCATTTGAATTTTAACGAAATTATAATATATTGCATAGATGGGGCTTGTTTTTTCCAATAAAAAAGTATATAATAAATACCAAATTTAGTAAGGAGTGAGACTATGAAAGTAAGCAAAGAAGAGATTTTACATATTGCTAATTTAGCAAACTTAAATTTAGAAGAAAATGAAGTTAATAATTATTTAAATAATTTAGAAGAAATATTAAATTTTGCAAACATAGTAAATAATGCACCAGTAGAAAACCTTGATATTACAATAGGAGCAAATCAAGCAAAAAATATATTTAGAAAAGATGAAGTAGAAGTATTTAAAGATAATAAAGCTTTACTAGAAAATGCACCAAGTGAAGAAAAAAACATGTTTAAAATACCTAAAGTAATAAATTAAGGTTATAGTTTACCAGTATAAAATTAATAGACAAATAATTACAATAAAATTAAATATTAAGGAGGACTCAACATGGAAATCACAGAATTAGCAGTACATGAATTGCAAGAAAAATTAAAGAAAAAAGAATTAACAATTCAAGAGATTACAAATGCATATATAAATAGGATAGAAGAAAAAGAAAAAGACGTACAAGCATTTGTAACAACTCTGACAGAAGAAGCAAAAAATGAATCAGAAAAAATACAAAAAAAATTAGATAATGAAGAAATAGAAGGAAAGTTAGCAGGAATTCCAATAGGAATAAAAGATAACATATGTACAAAAGGAATAAAAACAACATGTAGCTCAAAAATGTTGGAAAACTTTGTATCACCATATGATGCAACTGTAATGGATAAAATAAATAATGAAAATATGATAAATTTAGGAAAATTAAATATGGACGAATTTGCGATGGGAGGTTCAACAGAATATTCATATTTTAAAAAAACAAAAAATCCATGGAATTTAAATAAAGTACCAGGAGGTTCTTCAGGAGGAAGCGCAGCAGCAGTAGCAGCAAATATGATACCATGGGCACTAGGCAGTGATACAGGAGGCTCAATAAGGCAACCAGCAAGTTTTTGTGGTGTTGTTGGATTAAAACCAACATATGGTTTAATATCAAGATATGGACTAGTAGCATTTGCTTCATCTTTAGACCAAATAGGACCAATAACAAAAGATGTTAAAGATACGGCAATACTATTAAATATAATTGCAGGACATGACAAAAAAGATACAACATCAGTAGAAATAGAGAAAAAAGATTATACGAAATGCTTAAAAAATAGTGTAAAAGGTTTAAAAATAGGTGTGCCAAAAGAATTTTATGGTGAAGGAATAAATGAAGAAGTAAAGGAAAGTTTACATGAAGCAATTGAAAGATATAAAAGACTAGGTGCAGAAGTTGAAGAATTTTCATTAAATGTTGCAGAATATTCATTAGCAACTTATTACATAATTGCCTGTGCTGAGGCTAGTTCAAACCTAGGAAGATTTGATGGTATTAGATATACATATAGAACAAGTGAATTTAAAGACTTAAAGGAATTATACAAAAAATCAAGAAGTGAAGGATTTGGACAAGAAGTAAAAAGAAGAATAATACTTGGTACTTATGTATTATCTTCTGGATATTATGATGCATATTATAAAAAGGCACAACAAGTGCGTACATTAGTTATGAATGAATTTGATAAAGCATTTAAGAAATATGATGTTATATTGACTCCAACAGCACCAACAGTTGCATTTGATATAGGAGCAAAATCTAATAATCCACTAGAAATGTATTTAGCAGATATTTGCACAGTTTCTGTAAATATAGCAGGACTTCCAGCAATTTCAATACCATGTGGAGTAGACAAAGAAGGAATGCCAATAGGAATGCAATTAATAGGAAATAAATTCTGTGAAGAGACAATACTAAATTCAGCATACACATTTGAACAAGATTTAAAATTTAGAGAAAATTATAAACCAGAATTTAAAAAATAAAATTGAAGAAATAATATAAATATGTGTATAATAAAAAACTACTCTAGTAACATAAAACAATTGATATTACTGGAGGAAGAATATTTAGCTATATGCAATAAAATGAAATAATTACTAAAAAAGGAGGAAAATAGATGTCAAGAGAAGATTACGAAGTAGTAATAGGACTAGAAGTTCATTCAGAACTTTCAACAAAAACAAAAATATTTTGTTCATGTCCAACAAAATTTGGAGCAGCACCAAATACCCAAGTATGTCCAATATGTATGGCAATGCCGGGAACATTACCAGTATTAAACGAAAAAGTAGTGGAATATGCTGTAAAAGCTGGACTAGCAACAAATTGTGAAATATCAAGAAATAGCAAAAATGATAGAAAAAATTATTTTTATCCAGACCTACCAAAAGCATATCAAATTTCGCAATATGATAAGCCATTGTGTAAAAATGGATATATAGAAATAGAAACAAAAGAAGGAAAGAAAAAAATAGGAATTACTAGAATTCATATAGAAGAAGACGCAGGAAAACTAAATCATGATGAATTTTCAGGAGGAAGCTTAGTAGATCTAAATAGAGCAGGAGTTCCGTTAATAGAAATTGTTTCAGAACCAGACATAAGAAGTAGTGAAGAAGCGGAATTATACCTTAAAAAGTTAAAATCAATACTAGAATACATAGAAGTATCAGATTGTAAAATGCAAGAAGGATCATATCGTGCAGATGTAAATGTATCAGTAAGAAAAAAAGGAGATACGAAATTAGGAACACGTACAGAAATGAAAAATATGAACTCTTTTAGAAGTATTGCAAGAGCTATAGAATATGAAGTAGATAGGCAAATAGATATAATTGAGGATGGAAAAAAAGTAGAACAAGAAACATTAAGATGGGATGATGTATCAGGAAAGACATTTTCTATGAGAGATAAAGAAGATGCACAAGACTATAGATATTTTCCAGAACCAGATTTAGTTGCAATAAAGCTTTCAGAAGAATATATACAAAATATTAAAAAAGAGTTACCAGAACTACCAGAAAGTAGAAAAGAAAGATATCTAAAAGAATATAATTTATCAGAAAAAGACGCAAATATAATAACTGCTTCAAAATACTTATCAGACTTATTCGAAGGAGCAATAAAAGTATGTAATAATCCAAAAGCAGTAAACAATTGGATTATATCTGACATATCAAGAATATTAAACGAAACAGAAACAGAACCAATAGAAATACCATTTGACAGTAATCAACTAGGAAAGCTAGTAATTTTAATAGACAAAGGAACAATAAGTTCAAGCATAGGAAAAAAAGTCCTAGAAGAATTATTTGAAAATCCTAGAGATCCAGAAGAAATTATAAAAGAAAAAGGTTGGATACAAATATCAGACGAAGGAGCAATAAGAGAAGTAGTAAAAAAAGTATTAGAAGCAAATCCAAAATCCATAGAAGACTATAAAGCAGGAAAAGAAAAAGCATTAGGATTTTTAGTAGGACAAGCAATGAAAGAGACAAAAGGACAAGCAAATCCTAAAATGTTAAATAAATTATTTTTAGAAGAAATATAAAAGGGGACGGATCTTGAGATTGCCATTAGGGACGGGCTATTTTGACAACGCTAGGGGGGGGGAGTACTTAAGGGGGAGTATGAAAAAGGGAAGAGGTGTTTTTGCCACTCTTTTGGTTAAAAATTTTAAAAAAATTGATTATAATTGATTATAAAATTAAGTGTGCCAAAATAGCCCGTCCCCTTTGGCAATTCCCCTTAAGAAGAACCTCCCCCTAGCGTTGCCAAAATAGCCCGTCCCTAATGGCAATCTCAAGGTCCGTCCACTTTTATTAAGCTCTGCCTTTTTTTAGACTATCTGCTACAAAAGCACAAATAACGAATTCAGTACCAAATATTAAGCTTAATCTAAATAAAGAAATACCTATATAATACATATAAGGAGAATGAAAATTTAAATTATATGTAAGAAGAATAAAAACAGAGATTAAACATATAGCAAAGCAAAATTTTAAACCATAATTCATTATTTTATATGTAATTTTCTCAAACCCTTTAAAATTTTCAATTAATTTTTTAAACATGATAACCTCCATTCTAGTGTCTAACTTAGTATATGTTATTAGCAGTATCATTAACAATGTATTAACAATAAAATAGTAACTTATATAATTATGGTAACATGATTAAAGATAAAAGACAATGGAAAAATCTGCTATAAATTACCTAACAAAATAATTAGTAATATATAAAAATAAATTATTCCGAACATAATAAAAATCCCTTCATATGAAGGGAAAATAAAAACTATGCATAATTTTTATTTAAGCACTAAGCCATTGCTGCATTTAATTTTTTTGATAAATTAGATTTTTTTCTAGCTGCTGTGTTTTTTACATAAACACCTTTTGTACAAGCTTGATCTATTTTTTTAGTAGCTTCAGATAATAGAACCTTAGCTTCTTCTATATTTCCAGCATTTACAGCTTCTTCAAATTTTCTAACAGCTGATTTACATCCAGATTTAATCATATTATTTCTTAAAGTCTTTTTTTCAATAACTTTAACTCTCTTTTTAGCTGATTTAATATTTGGCATTTATTAAGCACCTCCTCTTAGTCTAAATTCATTATAACATATGATATTTTAACACATTTTGGAGGAAAAATCAAGTAAAATTCAAAATAATTATTGTAATATCAATAAACTTATGATATATTGTAAAATAAGAATGGAGTGATGCAAATGATAGCAATAGGTAGTGATCACGGAGGATATAAATTAAAAGAAGAAATAAAAAAATATTTAGAAGAGAAAGATATAAAATATATTGATTGCGGATGTATGAACGAAGAAAGAGTAGAATATCCTAATATAGCTAAAGAAGTGGCAAAATTAGTACAAACTAAAAAAGCTGATAAAGGAATACTGATTTGTCGTTCAGGAATAGGAATGAGTGTAGTTGCAAATAAATTCAAAGGAATAATATGTACACCTTGTCATAATGAATATACTGCTAAATATTCAAAACTACATAATAATAGTAACATATTAGCAATAGGAGCAGATGATGTAACACAAAATGAGGCAATATGTATATTAAGAATGTGGCTAGCAACAGAATTTGAAGGTGGAAGACATCAAGAAAGATTGGATATAATAAAGGAAATAGAGAATGAAAACATGAAATAGGGGGCATAACTATGTGGGGAGATATAGCTATTGCATTTTTACTAGCATTTATAGTAACATTTATGGCAACACCATATACAATAAAAATTGCACAAAAAGTTGGAGCAGTAGATATACCAAAAGACAAAAGAAGAATGCATAAAAAAGCTATGCCAAAATTTGGAGGACCAGCTGTTATACTAGGTTTTTTAGTATCAGTTATTTATTTGTTAATAGTAATGAGTATGGAAAAAACAATTAATTTATTTGGCGTAGAAGAATATGGGAAAAAGCTCTTAGGAATGTTCTTAGGAATAGTTATAATATCAATTACATGTATAATTGATGATATAAAAACTATAAAACCAATAGTAAAATTAGCAGGACAAGTTTTAGCAGCAATAGTAGTTGTTTCTTTTGGTATAAGAATTGATGATATAGTTCCAGCATTTATAACATCAGAAATGGGAAAAGAGATCTTTTCAGTAATACTAACAATTGGATGGATAGTGGGAGTTACGAATGCAATTAATCTAATAGATGGACTAGATGGACTATCATCAGGAATATCAGTAATATCTTCAATATCTTTGTTAATAATATTTGTATTAAATGGTTCACCTTTAGTTTCAATATTATTAATAACAGCTTTAGCAGGAGCTTTAGTTGGATTTTTACCATTTAACTTTGCGCCAGCAAAAACATTTATTGGTGATACAGGTTCAAACTTTCTAGGATTTTCATTATCAATAATATCAATATTGGGGGTGGCAAAAACATATACCATAGCAGTAATAGTTTTACCATTAATAGTATTAGGATTACCAATATTTGATACATTGTGGGCTATAATAAGAAGAATGATTAAAGGAAAATCAATAAAAGCAATATTTAAAGCTGACAAAGGACATATGCACCATAGGTTAGTAAGAAAAGGATTTAGTCAAAAACAAGCAGTTTTAATTTTATATGGAATAAGTGCAACATTTGGAATATTTGCGGTTATACTATTAGAAAGTGGAATTTGGAAAGCGTTATCTTTTTTATTAATGGTAATAGTAGCATTAGGTTTAGGATATAAAAATTTTCAGTCAGAAAAATCTGATAATCAAAGATATGAATGCATACAATGTAAATATATATATAATCCTAAATTTGGAAATGAAAAGGCAGGAATAAAGCCAGGAACTCCATTTGAGGAATTACCAGAAAATTGGGTATGTCCAGTATGTGGAGAAGGAAAAGATATGTTTGAAATTCATGAATAATATATGGAGGTGATAAAATGTACGTATGTATGGCATGTGGATATATATATGATCCAGAAAAAGGAGATCCAGATAGTGGAATAGCTCCAGGTACAGCATTTGAAGACATTCCAGAAGATTGGGTATGTCCAATATGTGGAGTTGGAAAAGACATGTTTGAAAAACAAGACTAATAGAAATTTAAACATAAACCCTGAAAATTTGTTTTTTAGGGTTTTTGAATTTATAAAATATATTGTATAAAAATACTATACAATACAGATTCACACAATTTTACATACGTAAAATTGGCACAAGAAATACAAATAATCAGTCAAAAATTAGGGGGATGTATATGTTAGAAAATATAGAAACATGCATTGGCTTAGTATTTCTTTCAATATTTCCAATTACTAGTATTGTTTTATTAATATTAGTAATGAAAGGGAATGTGGAAATAGGAAAAATTGAAAGAGTTAAAAGAGTAGGTAAAAATGTATATAAAAGAGAAATACCAAATAAAAAAAATACAGCTGTAGGTGTTGCGTTATTAATGTATAAATTAAGGAATATTACATATATGGACTTTGCTAATGTTTTATTTAGAACAATACAAGCAACTATTTTAGAATTAAATTTAAGAGGTTTTATTGATATTTACGAAGATGAAAATAAACAAACTATTTTAAGATTAATAGAAAAAGACATAGATGAATTGACTTCTACTCAATATGTAATACTTAAATATATAAGTAATTTTATAGATGAAAACAAAGAAATAGAAGTAAAAGAATTAAAAAGACAAATGGGGAAAAATAAGGATTTATATAGAAAAACATTTGGAGAACATTTTGTTATGTTAGCAATAGAAGAACAAAAAGATTTAGGAAATTGCGAAAAGGATACAATAGTATATGAGAGATCAAAAAACTTTTTTATTTTAAGTTTTATAGATGTTGCTTTAATTATATTTATTCTGTTTTTTTGTGTTGCAATTGCCTCTCAAGGGACTAGCTTTATAGCTACAATTATGAGTGCAGTTATGAGTGCTGTATTAATTTTTGCTGTAATATTAATGATAATTATATTATCAAAGATGTTAGAAGGGAGGAAAAATTTAAATTATACAGAGCGTTTAGATTATAGTTTTCCAGGTGCATCATTTGCTGATAGAGTAATTGAACGAATGATTACAGGAAAATCACAAGTAGAATATAAAGCACGAAATAGATTTACAATACTGACTACAAAAGGAAAAATAGAAAGAGAAGAGTGGAGAGCACTTAAAAATTATTTGGAACAATATACATTAATAAAAGATCATGAAACAGAATCAATAGTTATAAATGAAGAGTATTTAGTTTATGCTACTGTATTTGGAATAGCAGATAAAGTTCAAGATGAGTTGGGAAAATTCAAACCACTGGTTTTGTATAATTATTAATATATACAACTAAAAAATTTGTTTTACTTTTTATTG
Organism: uncultured Clostridium sp.; assembly: GCA_946497905.1. GTDB lineage: Bacteria > Bacillota > Clostridia > TANB77 > CAG-508 > CAG-269. The sequence continues at coordinate 1,126 of CAMMMI010000048.1, read as the reverse complement.
AATAATAGCAAAAACCATGATATAATTGACAAAGTGAAAAGGCAACCAGATTTATGCCAAAGAAAGGAACAATATTAAACATGGCAGATGAAATAATAAAATTTTTAGCATATGAAGGAAAAATCTCAGTAATATGTGCAAAAACAACTAACCTAGTAGAAAAAGCAAGAGAGATACATGACTTAAGTCCAGTAGTAACAGCAGGATTTGGAAGACTACTTACAATAACTGCAATAATGGGAAATGAAATGAAAAATAAAGAAGACAAATTAACAATACAACTAAAAGGAAATGGTCCAATAGGTACAATGCTAACAGTAGCAAATAACTATCCTAAAATAAAAGGATATGTAGCAAACCCATATGTAGACTTACCTTTAAACGAATTTGGAAAATTAGATGTATCAAAAGCAGTAGGATATGAAGGATATATAAATGTTATAAAAAACATAGGACTAAAAGAACCCTATATAGGTATTTCACCATTAGTTTCTGGGGAGATAGCAGAAGATTTTGCAAATTACTTTGTTAATTCAGAGCAAAGAAATTCAGCAGTTGCATTAGGAGTATTAGTTAACAAAAATGGAGTAAAATCAGCAGGAGGATATCTAATTAATCCAATGCCAGACGCAACAGAAGAAGAAATATCAAAAATAGAAAAAGCTATATTTAATGCTGGAGCAATATCAAAAATGCTAGACGAAAAACTAACTTTAGAAGAAATAGCAAAAAAAATAACAGGGGATAATAATATTAAAATTATAAAAAATAATATTACACCAATATATGAATGTGATTGCTCTAAAAAGCATATGGAAGAAGCACTAATAGCAATAGGAAAAGAAGAATTATATAAAATAATAGAGGAAGATGGAAAGGCAGAATTAATGTGTCATTTTTGCAATAAAAAATATCAATTTTCAAAAGATGAATTACTTAAGATTTATCAAAAATATAATGAAAATGAATAATGAAAATTAAATTTTATAAATAAATGAAAAATCAAACTAAATTAAAATCAAAAGTAAATTAAAGAATAATTATAAAAAGTAAAAGTAAATTAAAAAATAGCTATAAAAAGTAAAAGTAAATTAAAAAGTAACTATAAAAAGTAAAAGTAAATTAA
>CAMMMI010000047.1 GCA_946497905.1 uncultured Clostridium sp. | reverse complement strand
TATTTAGGAATAAATGAAGAATATGATGCAGTTAATAAATCAATGTATTTTGATAATTTAGAAGATGTAAAAAAATATGCTAAGGAAATTATATGTTTCTACTCAGACAATGATCCATATGTAAAATATGAAGTAGAAAAAGATTTTGCAAATAAAATCGCAACAGAACAAGTTTTGATACCAAATGCAGGACATATTAATAGTGAAAGTGGATATGACACATTTGAAGATATAGTAAGCTATTTATAAAAGTTATATTACGAAAAAATTAAAAAATTCGTAATACAAAAATCTTTATTACGAAAAATTACAAATTTTTGTAATATGGAAATTATATATGTCGGAAACTTTCGTAAATTATTGGAGATTTACGAAGATTTCCGACAATTTTTTATAATAAATAAGTGTATTTTAATTTAAAGTGGGCATATTATATAATAAATAATATTTTTTATGCAAATATATTGCATAAAAAATAAAAACATGATAAAATAATATAAATTAGTTAGGAGGAATTTGTTATGATAACAAGTTTAAAATTTGATAATTGCTTTGCTTTTAATAGAAAAATAGAAATGGGTTTGAAGGCAGATATGAGAACAAAGAAATTTTCATCAAATGTAACCAATATAAGTGATAACCTAAACATATTAAAATCTGCTGCTATTTATGGCCCAAACAATACAGGGAAAACTACTTTAATAAACTGTATTAAAGCGATTAAAGAGACTTTACTAAATAAGGAAATTCATTTAGATTCAAATATATTTACAGATAGTAATGTTTGCGAAGAAGCAATTTCATTTATATATGATAACAAAGAGTATTTATATGAATATAAATTTGATGATACAAAGATGTTATATATATATGAAAAAATGTGTGAAATGGTTAAAGACCAATATAATAATGAAAAAGAAGAATTAATATTTTTAAAAGATACTATAAATGAAAAATATGAATGTCCTAAAGATAAAGAATTAGAAAAGGTATTAAATATAGCTTCTAATAACAATATTTTAATATATACAGTACAAATTGAAAAATTTCCAATACTAGAGAAAATAAAAACTATATTAACAGGTATAGCAAACAGTATTGAAATAGTAGATATGAACAAAATACCGAATTCAAAAACAATACAAATGTTAAAAAATAAAGATGATGAAACAAAAAAAGTTGTTGAATTTATTAAAAATGCTGATTTATATTTAGAAGATTATATGTATGTGGAAGATTTGAATGTAGAAATAGATGGAAAAGTTGTAGATGAAAAAATATTAAAGAACCAAAATTTTATGGATCAAATAAAAATAGTATCAGTATATAAAGGGCAAGCAGTACCAAGTATTATATTTGATTCGTTAGGAACAAGAAAATTTGCTGCTCTTGCAAGTTATGTAATAGAAGCAATAGAACAAGGTAAAACATTAGTAATCGATGAGTTAGATAGCAGTTTACATTTTAAAATTACAAGAGCAATAATTAGTATGTTTAATAACGAAATAAATAGAAATGCACAGTTAATAGCTACACTTCATGATATAAGTTTATTAGATTGTAAGAGAATGTTTAGAAAAGAGCAAATATGGTTTACAGATAAAGATGAAAATGGAACAGACTTATATTCATTAAAAGAATTTAGTTATGCAGAAAATGGAGTAAGAGATACATCAAATATACAAGAAAAATATATTAAAGGTGAATTTGGAGCAATACCTGAGCCAGATTTAATATCTACCTTATTGGAGGTGGATAATGAGGAAATATAAAGGAAAGAAAATATGTATTATATGTGAAGGATATGAAGAATTAGATTATATTGAAACTTTAGTAAGCAAAGCAGTATTTTCCGATAAATATGATTTTATCACAGTAAATGCAAAATCAATAAACACTATAATAGCAAGGTATCAAGAAAAATATCAATCAGATTCATATTCTTTGGTTTTAATATTCTGTGATACAGATAAAGGACCATCAGAAAAATATAAAGAAATTAAACAAAAGATAAATGACTTTCATGGCGAAGATGTGGCAGATGATATTGTGATATTTGGAAATCCATGTACAATGCAAATAATACTTTCACATTTTGCTGAAATAAAGTTAACGAGCCAAAGTAAGGCTATAAATAGTAAATATATAAAAGAATATATTGGCATTGATAACTATAAAGCTACAGATGAGCAAAGAAAAGAATTATTTAGCAAGATTAAAAGAAGTAATTATGAAAAAATGAAGGAAAATGTGGCTAAGTTATCGACAGATGATAATGTGACATCTAGTACTAATATATTGAAGTTTATTGAAAACTTTGAAAATGATGATGAAAATTGGATAGATGAAATAAATAAAAGATTATAACTTAAAGATAAATAATTTTATGTAAGAAATAAAAGCAATGATATATGGAGGAATCAATTTATGAGATATTTAAGTTTTATTATTAGAAATTATAGAGCAATAAAAGGACCTTTAAAGGTGAATTTAAAAAACAAAAGGTTAATACCAATAGTTGGAATTAATGAATGTGGAAAACTACTATATTACAGGCAATTTATTGCTTTGATTATACAAATGATAAAGAATATAAGGGGAGGCATTTGCAAAATATAAAAAATTTATATGAAACTGTACATGAAGAAGGTACTATAGAAGCTGAAATAGCTTGTACGAAACAGGAATTAGATAAAATAATTGAAAATGTAATAATGGACATTAATAAGAAATATATAACAAAGTCAGATGGTCAAAATTTTAAAAGAATAGATAAAAATGAATTTTTAAAATAAAACAAGAAATGTTAATGGTGATTCAGTAACGATAACAAGAAATTTGAATACAAAAAGTTATACTTTTAGTTATTTAAAAAGTGAAGATTCTGAATTTCAAAATGCAGTAGCTAGATATATAATTGAGAGAGAACTACCATACATTTTATATAATGATGATTTTACAGATAGACCTGAAAGTGTAATAAAAATACCAGAAGAAAGACCAGAACAATTATCAGGTTGGTTAGCGATATATGAGAGAGCTTGTCAAGCTGCTAATAAAGAATTCTCACTATTTAAATTAGCTAATATTACAGATAATAGAGAAAAGAATTCAATCTTATCTGAAATAGAAAAGAATTTAAATAACAAATTAACACAAGACTGGGAAAAGTTTTCAGTAGATAACAATAAATTAAAGATAAAACTAGACATCAATAATAATGAATTAAATATACAGATAAAAGAAACAATAGGCGGTAATGAAAGATTTTTTGATGTTGTTGACAGAAGCAAAGGATTTCTATGGTTCTATAATTTTATTATGAAAGTAAGATTTAATGCAAAAGCTAATATAAAGTCTGGATTAGAAAAAGATACTATATTTTTATTAGATGAACCAGGCTCATACTTACATTTAAATGCTCAGGACAAACTATGCAGTAATTTGAATAAAATATCTTCAGAAGATGGTATAGTAATATATTGCACACATTCACATCATTTATTAAATCCAGAGTATATACCTATAAATAATATACATATAGTAGAAAAGAAACCTAAAAAATTGGTACAACTTATTCCTATAAATGAATATAAGACAAATATTGAAAAGAAAAATGCATTGCAACCAGTTTACGAAGCATTAGGATTATCTCCATATGAAATATTAAATGAAAACTATAAAATAGTATGTGTTGAAGGAATATATGATAAATATGTAATAGAATTGTTTTGCAAGTTAGATGATAATACAATTGTTTTTCCAGGAGTATCAGCAGATTCAATAAAGAAGAGTATACCATATTTTATAGCATATAGAAAAAAGTATGTTGCAATATGGGACAATGATAAGGAAGGCAGAAATCAGTTCGAAAAAGCAAAAGAATACTTTGGAGAAGAAGAAGCCAAGAAATTCAAATTGCTTCCAATGGAAAATAAAACAAAAATGAGGATGGAAAATATGTTTAATGAAGAAGATTATATATCAATAATAAAAAAATTAAATTTGAGTGAAAAGACATCATATGAAAATATAATGTTAGCTGCATATTATTCAAAATCAAAGAAAAACATAAGAGATTGTCTATCAGAAGATACAAAACAACGATTTAATATATTAAATGATATTATAAATGAGACTATAAAATAAAATTACCTAAAGGCAGGAAAGCGAGTGTGTACACATCGCTTATACACATTGAAGGACAAGCCTTCAAGAGTTAATAAAAGAACAAAAATTTTAAGCAAATTTGATGTAAAAATTCACCGAGTGAACGGCTAAAAAATGTCAGCTAGAGTGCAAAAGTTCACTAAATGTACTAAATTTTATAAAAATGCAGAGATTAGTTCACCAAGTGTACTTGAATTTTGTTAAAATTTAAAATAAAGTACACCAGGTGAACTAAAATAGTAGTATTTTTATTTAAGATGTGATATAAAATAAGTTAAGGAGGCAGAATATGTTAAAAGAAAGATATGAAAAATGGACAAAAGAGTTTATGGAATCATGGAAAAAATTAGACTGGAAAAGAACATTAGAAACATTAGACAAGAATGTTGAATACTATGAAAATCCAATAGATAAACCATGTGCAAATTTTGGAGAAGTAACGAATTTATGGAATGTAGTTGCAGATAACCAAAAAGATATAAGCTATAAATTTAATATAGTAGCATTTAATGAAGATACTTGTATAATAAATTGACAAATGACTAGAACAATGACACAAACAGATATAAAACAAGAAATAGATGGAATTTTTCAGATATCAATAAATGATGATGGAAAATGCACATATTTTAAGCAATGGAGATTTACAAGATAATATTTGGAGGTAATTAGATGATAGAAGAAAAGAAAATTGTTTTAATAACAGGAGGAACAAGTGGTATTGGTCTTGGAACAATAGAATATTTATTAGAACAAGATAAATATGAGATTATTTCTCTTTCAAGGGGAGATAAGAATTTATCTTTAGCAAAAGAAAAGTTAGGTAGTAATGCTAACAGAGTTACATTTTTACAAGGAGATATTAGTAAAGAACAAGATTGTAAAAGAATATATGAGAAATTGGAGAATAAATATAATAGATTAGATGGGTTAGTAAATTCAGCAGGAATTATAAAACTTGGAGGAATTGAAGAACAAACTTTACAAGAATGGAATAATTCAATAAATATAAATTTAACAGGAATATTTGTATTAACAAAAACATTAATACCTTTACTAAAAAAAGGAACTAATCCATCAGTAGTAAATATTTCATCTATGTCATCTGAAAGAGCGGGAGGATCAATAGCTTATTGTGCAAGTAAAGCAGGAGTTGATATGCTAACAAAATATATGGGGCAAGAACTTGGAAAATATAATATAAGAGTTAATAGTGTAAATCCAGTAGCAGTATATACAAATATTTATGTGGCAAGTGGAGACTATACTCAAGAGGGATATGATAAATGGTCAGAAGATAAAAAGAAATTATATCCATTAGGAAGAATAGGAGATGCCAAAAAAGATATAGCACCAACTATAGAATTTTTATTATCAGATAAATCTTTGTGGACAACAGGATCAATATATCTTGTAGATGGTGGTAAAAGTATATAGATAATTTCCAGGTACACCAAATGAACTAAACATTCAGTACACTTGGCGTACTTATATTTAACATAATATAAATAGAAAAAAGGGAACAAAACGGGAATTGAACTTTATAGAATATCATAATATAATCGTATTATCAAAAAATGTAAGACAAAGAAGTCAGTCTAGCTAGCAGGCTGGCTTTTTATGTTGCCTTTTTTTGAAAATTAATTCAAGCAAGGAGGATTTTTATGTTGTACGAAGTAAAGTTTGATAATACGAAAAATGTAAAATTAGATGAAAATCTCTTTAATTGTAGCATTAAAATAACAATATTAAACAAAACATATAATGCAGGACTAATTAAAGAAGAAAGATATTCAGAATTAAAACAAAATATTCTAAAAGAATATAATTTAACTCATATAGGTATTTAAAAATATAAAGTTTTAGTATATAATACAAACATAAAGATTCTCTATGCTTGAGAAAGAGAGGTTAAATTTGAAAATACAAGTAATAGAGAAGAAAAAAGGAAGAATTAATAGAACAACAGGAGAAGTTATAAAAGGCAATTTAAGAGTATGTGCCTATGCAAGAGTTAGTACAGAAAAAGAAGAACAAATAAATAGTTACAATTCCCAGCTAAAGTATTATGAAGAAAAAATAAAATCAAGAAGTGACTGGATTTATTCTGGAATTTATGCAGATGAAGGAATAACAGGAACATTAGACTATAAAAGAGATAACTTTATGAGAATGATGCAAGATGCAACAGAAAACAAATTTGATATGATAATTACAAAATCAATATCAAGATTTGGAAGAAATACAGTAGATACCTTAAAATATGTAAGATTATTAAAAGAAAAAGGAATAGCTATTTATTTTGAAGAAGAAAGAATAAATACTTTAGAAATATCAGGAGAAATTATGCTAACAGTTCTAAGTGCAATGGCACAACAAGAAAGCGAAAATATATCTTCTCATGTAAAACTAGGATTACAGATGAAACAAAAAAGAGGAGAACTAATTGGATATAATGGATGTTTAGGTTATGTATATGATAAGGAAACAAAGAAAATATCAATAAATTATCAAGAAGCAGAAATAGTAAAATATATCTTTGAAAGATACTGTCAAGGAGTAGGTTGTACAACAATTGCTAAAGAACTAACTGCTATGAAATATAAAACACCAACAGGAAAGAAACAATGGCATGACTCGACAATAAGAGGTATCTTGAAAAACGAAAAATACAAAGGAGATGTCTTACAAGGAAAAACATATACAACAGATCCAATCTCACATAGAAGAGTAGTCAATATGGGAGAAGAAAATCAATATTACATACAAGACCATCATGAGCCAATTATCTCAGAAAGAATGTTTAACCAAGCACAAGAAATACTACAAAAACGAGGAGGAGTACGAGGCTCTGGCAGAAGAAAGGGCAACTTTAGTAGAAAATATCCTTTTAGTAGCAGAATATATTGTGGCTTTTGCAGTAGTTTATTAACAAGAAGAAACTGGCACTCTGGAACTAAAAATAGCATTACAGTTTGGCATTGTATGGAATTTGTAAAACATGGAAAAGAAAATTGTCCATATTGTAAAGCTATGAAAGAAAGTATAATAGAAGAAGCATTTACAGAGAGTTATAAATTGCTATGTAATAACAATAAAGAACTAATCCAAACATTCTTAAAACAAATGGAAGAAATCATACAAGAAGAAAGTAATGAGAGTTCTATTAAAAAATTAGAAGAAGAAAAACAAACTTTAAAAGAGAAAATAGATAAGTTAATTGATTTAAACTTGAATGGAACAATAACACTTGAAACGTTAAAAGATAAAAAAGCTAAACTACAAAACAAGATAAACAAAATAGAAAAAGAGCAAGAACATTTACGACTAGAATTAGAAGATTCAATTGGTTTAAATTAAGGATTAAACAAGTTTAAAAGTCTATTTAAAGATGATGAAATAATGGAAACATTTGATAAAGATGTTTTTGAATTAATGATAGAAAAAGTTATCATAGGAGAAAAAGAAGCGAACGGAAATATAAATCCAAGAGTAATAACTTTTGTCCTAAAAAGTGGCAACGAAATCAAATATGAAGATTCAACAACCGAGAAAAACTCGGTAGTTCAAAATCAAAAAAATCAACAGTCAACATACGAGAGTGGCGAAAACTATCTACAGACTGGATGTGAGCCACGTGGAGTGTTGCTCGGTGCTATGTCTGAAAGATACGATGAAATAGTTGAATTTACTGCTTTTGAAGATTTTATTAGTTTCGATAGAAAAGGTAAAAATAAGGTTAAAAGAACAGAAAATCATAAAATTAAAGTAACGATAGAAGTTGACATGGTATGCGAAGCAGTAAATTGATTAATGTTAATAATGTCAACATTGGTCAAAAAAAATAATAATGTTTGGAGATAAAACTTAATAAAAGTATTAGTAACAAAACAAAAATTACTAATACTTTATTATTTTTTCAGAATATGGTAAAATAGAAATAGAAGTGAGAATAGAAGTTTGGAAGTGAGAATAATGTTAGGAGAAAAAGTAGAGTTTTATGGAGAACAATTATCTTTGTTGGCTATAGCAAAAAGAATAGGAATCTCAAGAGAAACATTAAATAAGCATTATATGAGCACAGGAAATATATATGAAGCTGAAAAGATATGCAAAAAAATAATAGAAGATAAACAAGCATCATTAATTGATTATAATGGTGAAAAATTAGCGATACAAACTATTGCTAAAAAAGTAGGAATAAAAGATGCCAAGACTTTAAAAAAGTATTATAAACAAACAGGAGATATACATAAGGCTATTGAGAAATGCAATGAGTCAAAAATTGAATATTATGGAGAACAATTAACATTAGATGCAATTGCAAAAAGAGAAGGATTAAAAAGGGACACTTTAGAAAGATATTATAATAATACAGGAAATATATATGATGCAGTTAAGACTTGTTTAGAAAAAAAGAAAAATGCAGAAGATGCTAAAGTTACATATAAAGGAGAAAAAAGAACAATAACTTCTATTGCAAGAGAATTAGGAATTAGCAAAGGAACATTGAAGAAATATTACGAAAAGACTGGAGATATTGAAAGAGCAATAGAATTGTATAATGAAACCAAGCAAGAAGTTGAAGACTCTAAATTAGAGTATAAGGGAGAACATAAATTTTTAAAAGCAATTGCTAGAGAAGAAGATGTAGCAGAAACAACATTAACAAGATATTTAAAAAAATATGGTAATATAGATAAAGCAGTATTTATGGCAAAAATTCAAAGGGAGAAGAGTAGGCAAGTAAAAATAAAAGGTGGAAATGTAAACTTATATGATTTATCTATTATTCTAGGCATAAAGTATTCAGAATTAATCAATTGCTTAAATAGTGGTATGTCTATTGAAGAAATCAAGACACAGAATCAAAATAGTAGTAAAAGGATGAAATTAAAACAAGAATATACCATATTATCAAATGGACAAACATTATTAGAATATTGTGTGGAAAATGGGTTGAATTATGCTTTTATTTATAGAGCTATTAATACTTATGGAAAAACAATAGAAGAAGCGGTTCAAGAATATAGAGAAAATGGATCAAATACGCCAAGTAATTGGATATTTGAAAAATATGGTTTACTACTAAGACATTTAATGACAAGTAACAGTATAGATATACAAAGAGTTGTAGATTATATGCGAAAAGAACAAATATCAATGAGTGAAGCGATTGAAAAATATATAATAAGAAGAAATTCAAAAGATGGAAAGTTAGATGCAGATTGGATGCAAGAAGTATATGGAGTATTAACTGATGGAAATATGTCAGATGAATACGAAGAATTTAAAAAGACATTTTATATAGATGAAACAGAAGAAGAGTGTATTACTAAAAGTCAGAGAGAAATCCAAGATTTAGAAAGAAAGCTTTTATTATTTGAAATTGCAGAAGCAATTAGAGAAAATGTTTTTTCAGCCGAAGAAGTACCAGAATTATTACAAATCTATGAAGTACAACCAGATGAAATAGAAACAATTTTCTTGGATTTATACAGTAAATTTGAAAAAGGAATAGTACTTGGAGAAGAACAATCACAGATGAAAAGAAGAAAACTTTTAAATGGAATAACTAGAAAATGGTATTATTTAGGACAAGAAGAAAGAGAAAATATATTAGTAGACAATGGAGTTACAGATGATGAAAAACAAATGATAGTTGATATATCTAGTAAAATAGTAAAACATAAAAGTATGCTAAAAATAGAAGAAAAAGATAAAATAGTTGGAGGAAATTAATTGTATGGATAATAAAGAATTGGAAAATGAAATAGCTAAAATAAAAGATAGAAATAAAAAAGTTGAATTAGATAAAGCATGGGAAAAAAGCTGGACTAGAAGGATATGTATTTGCATATTAACTTATATAGTAGTAGTTATATATTCTAATTTAATAAACAAAATCACCAATGTATGGTTAAGCTCATTAGTCCCAGTGATAGGTTTTACTTTATCAATTATTTCTTTAAAATTAGTAAGAAATGTTTGGGAGAAGAATATAAAATAGTGTTATAAGCAGTTATTTGAAAAGAAAAAATAACTGCTTTATAAATGTCCGAAAAACGAACGTTTTATATTAGAAATGCTTAAAATTGCTTTATTTTTTAACTTTTCTATGATAGAATAAGAGCAATTAAGTAAGAATAGAAAGAGGGAATTTGGATGAGATTACCTACAAGTATAGAAAATATATTAAATGAAAATATTGTAGAAAATGCAAGATTAGAATTAAAGAAAAGTTGGAATCCAGAACCAATATTACATACAATTTGTGCCTTTGCAAATGATATAGATAACTGGGGTGGAGGATATATTTTAATAGGTGTTGAAGAAGAAAATGGTAGACCAAAAATGCCAATAACAGGGCTTGAGTTATCTGAAATAGATAAAATTCAAAAAGATTTATTAGCAAAATGTAAATTAATTCAACCATCATATACGCCAATCGTAGATGTAGCAAAATATAAAGATAAAAATATATTAGTGGTATGGTGTTTTGGAGGACAAACAAGACCATATAAATGTCCAACTACATTAGATAAAGACTTTTCAAAAGGATATTCCTATTATATAAGAAAAATGTCAAGCACAGTAAAAGCCACAGAAACAGAACAAAAAGAATTATATGATATGGCAAGAACAATACCTTTTGATGATAGAATGAATCACGAAGCAGAAATTAGAGACTTAAAGTTACCATTAATTCAAAATTACTTATACGAAATAAAAAGTGATTTACTAAAAGAATCTGAGACAATGGATTTTATAGATTTATGTAAGAGCATGAGAATTGTAGATGGAACACCAGAATATATGAAACCTTTGAATGTAGGATTAATGTTTTTTAATGATGATCCACAAAAATTCTTTCCATATTCGCAAATAGAAGTAGTAGATTTAAGAAACGGTCCAGAAGGCGATGATATGACAGAACAAATATTTAAAGGACCAATTGATAGTATGATAAAGAGTGCTTTAACATATATCAAAAATACTGTTATTACCGAAAAAATATTAAAAGTAGATGGACAAGCAGAGGCAATAAGATTTTTTAATTATCCATATCAAGCAATTGAAGAAGCATTAGTAAATGCAGTCTATCATAGAGGATATGATGTAAGAGAACCAGTAGAAGTAAGGATAATGGAAGACAGAATTCATATTGTAAGTTATCCAGGACCAGACCGTTCAATTAGTGAAAAGTCAATTGAAGATAAAAATATGATAGCAAGAAAATACAGAAATCGTAGAATTGGTGAATTTTTAAAAGAGTTAAAATTGACAGAAGGTAGAAATACAGGTATTCCTAAAATAAAAAGAGCATTAAAAAATAATGGATCAAAAGAACCAGAATTTGAAACAAATGAATCAAGAGATTATTTTATTACAACAATATTTATGCATGATGGATTTGAAAATGAGATAAACGACCGACCAAGAACCGACCAAGAACCGACTAAGTTAAATGAACAAGAAATAAAAATATTGAAATTTTGTAAAGAACCACATAGCAAAAAAGAAATAATGGAGTTTATGGAATATAAACATACAAGAAACTTTACAGTCCTATATTTAAAACCACTGCTAGAAAAAGGATTATTACAAATGACAATACCAGAAAAACCAAATCATAAAAATCAAAAATATATAAAGAAAGATAATAATAATGAAAGAATTTAATCATTTTGTGCCACAGTTTTATTTAAAAAATTTTTCAACTAATAAAAAAGGAATTGGGATGTTTTTATTAGATAAAAGAAAATTTGTAGAGAATGCTTCTATTAAAGAAGTAGGAGGAAGAAACTATTTATATGGTGAAGATGGTAAAATAGAAGATTGGTTTATGCAATTAGAAGGTATTTGGTCAAAAATTATAAAAGACATAATTCTAAATGAAAAAATTCCTAATGATATTGAAGAATACACGAATTTACTAATTTTTATATATTTAAGTGAAGCAAGAACAGCACAGGTTGCAGATTACCAAACATCTTTATTAAATAAATTAAGTGAATTTATATTTAAAAATGATAAAAAGTTTAAAGATATGAATTTGAAGGAGATCCCAAAGGTAAAATATAATATTCCCAATTTAATAAGTTTGCAAGTGATGCCTAATATAGTATGTACTTGTATGCAAGATTTAGTATTGTTTATAATAAAGAATAATTCTTCATTAGATTTTATTACTTCAGATTATCCTGTCGTTAAATATAACTTATTATTTAAAAAGAGAAATTATATGCGAGGATATGGATATGCACAAATGGGATTTCAATCTTTTTTACCTATATCAAATAAAATATGTTTATGTTTAATGGATCCAATACCATATAATATAAAATGTAATGAGAAAGGGATAATACACTTAAACAATGAAAATTTAATTTATGAACTAAACAAATTATTTTTAGATAATTCAGATGAATTGATATTTTTTAGTAACAATTACAGTGAAAGAGAAATACAGAGATTAACTAAAAATAAGCAAAAAGTTAAGAAAATGGAGGCTTACAAATTAGGGAATGATAAAGAATGGGTAATTCCATTTCAAACAAAAGGTTCACATATAGAAGTTAAAATGCCTTATTTTAAGGTTAGAAAGGAATTTATGAAATTGTCATTACCAATACATGCTGCCGGTCCATTAAGACCTACGGCTGAAAGATTAATAGAAGAATATAAAAAAATAGATAAAACTGAAGAAATAAGAAATGTTAAGTAAAAAACATAATGTTGAAAGTAATAATCCTCTACAAAAATTCTAATGTGCTTTATAAAATCAAGTCAAGGTTGAAATGAATGTGCTATCGCACAACCTTGACTTATTTTTAAAAGCACATTATTTTTCAACTAAGAGGATTTAAGGATAAGTATATTTAATTAGGTAGACATAAGTACATTTTAATAGCAAAATACCTCATTGGAAATGAGGGCAGGAAAGCATTCTTAACAAAATGCCTA
>CAMMMI010000046.1 GCA_946497905.1 uncultured Clostridium sp. | reverse complement strand
TGTGACCCCCTGCTTGTAAGGCAGATGCTCTCCCAGCTGAGCTAAGCGACCATGTTCTTTCGACGAGTTTAATTATACAAGTTTTTTATATACTTGTCAAGTGTTTTTTTAATTTTTTTATCTAATAAAGAAAATAATTTTATATTTCACCTCCTATTAATGTCCAAAACATTGATAAATACAACATTTTTTCGAACTTTGTCTTATTTAGTGATAATATTTTTTATTCTAAACTTTATTGCTTTCTTTAACAATTAAATTAATATTTCCATCTTTATATTCTTGTAAAATTTTTTCATATATATTGTTTTCTACATTTCTAACTTTTTTAGGATGGACTAAAAATCTTACTGACAATTCTATATAATCTTTTACTATTTTTGTATATATAATTGGCATAAGTTCATTATAATATATTCTATATTCAACAGTTACGTCATCAATAGCATCTTCCATTTTTTCAGGTATGGTTTTTAATATTTCATCTTCTTTCAATATATTGTAGATTATTCCTTTTGTTTTTACTAAATCTGAATTTATATCTATATCTATTGTAATTTCATCCCATATATATTTAAATGCTTTAACATAATTTTTTAATGGTTCTTTAAATACTTTTGAATTTGGAATATGTGTTATTTTTCCTGTACTTTGCTCTCCTTTTTCTTTTTCTTGCACATCCAGAACTTCAAATCCTAGCGCATTTATTTTTATAACATCTCCCCTTATCCCATCTATTTCTATTCTATCTTCTAATTCAAATGGTTTTGAAAATTTGATATATATACCTGCAAAAAAGTTGAATATTATTTCTCTTATTGCAATTGTAAGACCTGCTGATATAAAACTTATTAGTGTTATTATATTTTTTAATTTTTCGCTCCATACTAGTAATATTAGAATAAAACTTATTATATTTAAAATCATTTGAATACTTCTATTATAAGTGAATTTCTTTTTTCCACTAACATTAGATTTTGAGTATATTTTTTTCGTTATTATTTTTATAAAATATATTGCTATTAGAATTTCGATACTAATTATTGTTAATTTTATATAATCTGTTTCTACTCCTATTAAATTTGATAAAATTTGTGATATTTTATTTATATATTCCATTACTCCTCCTATTATTTTATATTATTCTTTCAAATATATTTTTTATATTATTTAATAATACCTATTTAACAAAATTCTTTAAAATACAATTTCTCCATTATATAAAATTCAATTGTATAACGTAGTATTTTTTATAAAATAGGAAATGGTAACTTTCTTTTGAAAATAAAAATTGTTTATTTTCACTTTGAGCCTAAGTAACTTAAAGTTTCATATTGTTTCCTATTGTATGAAAAAAGACATTGCATATTATATATACAACATCTCCTTTTATATTTAACCATCAATTATTCTTCTGTCCCTGTACTTGTACTATCAAAAGGTATAAATTTATTTACTATACTTTGTGGTTGTACTTCTTCTGATCTAAACATCATAAATGAAGTATTTATTTTATTGTCTATTAATTGTTCTATTTCTTCTTTAGATGAATGTTCTGCTAGAACTAGTTCACTAACTAAAATTTGTTTAGCATTATTCAACATTTTTTTCTCTCCTGTTGATAATCCTTTTTCTTTTTGTTTAAAACTTAAATTTCTAACAACATCTGCAATCTCGTATATATCTCCGCTTTTCATTTTTTCCATGTTATCTCTATAACGTTTATTCCAATTTTTGTCCATAGCTGTTTCGTCTTGTTCTAATACTCCAATTACAGCGTCTGCTGAATTTTTATCTATTATGTTTCTTACTCCTACTTCTTCTGCCTTAGCTGTTGGCACCATTACCTTAACTTCTCCTGGCATTTTTAGTATGTAATAAGATTGTTTCTCCCCTAAAATATCTTTTTCCTCAATTGAATCTATTACTCCTGCTCCATGCATTGGGTACACTATTTTATCTCCTACATTAAACATGTAAGCCACTCCTTTCAGTATTTTGATATTCGGCGAAAAAAAGATAATAAAGTTATGTCAATTAATAACTTTACTGGATTTTTTAACCATATTTATTATACTACAAAAAACGGTAAAAGTCAAAGCCTTTACCGTGGATTTTTATGTATATTTTCTCTGTAATTCTTGATACTCTAAGAATAAAATTTTTTAATTTTTTTTACATTATAAATTTGTTTTTTCCTATAATATTAATTCTTATTTATTAGTTGAACCAAATCCTCCCATTCTTTCTCCTTTTGCATTATCATCGTCTGTAATTAAGTATTTTTGAAAGATTCCTTGCCCTATTACTTCTCCTTTTTTTATTTCTATATCTTCTTCTTTTATGTTATAGAATGCAAACATTATATGCCCATCATTATCTGTATTTCCATAATAGTCTTTGTCTATTACTCCTACGCTGTTTGCTAATATTAATCCTTTTTTCTTTGGATTTGAACTTCTGTTATATAATAATAGCATTTCATCATATTGCATATATGCTTTTAGTCCTGTTTTTATTAAAGTTGGATTTATTCCTTTCTTAAAACTTGGTATAACAACATCTTCTGCTGCTTCTATATCGTATCCAGCTGAATATTTTGTTTTTCTAATTGGTAGGTTTATATTTTTATCTTCAAAACCTTTTGCTATTTCAAATCCTCTTAATTTTTCCATTTTTATACTTCCTTTCATTTTATATTTTTTTTATTTTTTCATATTTATTTTCAATTGTCAATAGTAAATTTTTTAAGTTTTACTGTTATAGTTAATGATTAGTAACATTTTATTTTTCGACAAAATATAATATAGTAATTAAACTAAGGAGGATTTCGATGAATACAAAAATAACAACTTTAAATAAATTACCAGTAAATGAAACTGGTTTTATATATGATATCCAATGTTCTGAAAATGTAAAAAGAAGATTATTAGATTTAGGAATAGTTAAAAATACTTGTATAAAAACTATATTAAAAAGTCCATCTAATGGTCTAAAAGCTTTTAGTATCAGAGGTTCTTTAATTGCAATAAGAGATGAAGATTCTTCATCAATTAAAATTTATATTAAATAAATTTGTTTGTATATTACTATTTTTGCTTAAATTTTTGTAACCTCATATAAAATTATTCATAAACTATATTATATTAATTGGGAGGTGAACTATGGGACTTACTAAATCCTCTATGGGAAATACTCTTTTAAATAATAATATCAAATTTAATAAAAATCAAAATGGATTTACTATTGCTCTTGCTGGTAATCCTAATGTTGGTAAATCTACTATTTTTAATAGTTTAACTGGTCTTCATCAACATACTGGCAATTGGCCAGGTAAAACGGTTAGTAATGCTACTGGTCATTGTAGCTATAAAAATACTGATTTTCTTTTAGTTGATATTCCTGGTACATATTCTATTTTATCTGATTCTCAAGAAGAAGAAATAGCAAGAGATTATATTTGTTTTGGTAATCCAGACGCTACAGTTGTTGTCGTTGACAGCACTTGCTTAGAAAGGAATTTAAATTTAGTATTTCAAATTATGGAAATTACTGATAATGTTATTGTATGTGTTAATTTGTTAGATGAGGCTAAGAAAAAACATATAAAAATAGATTTAAACCTTTTATCTGAATTATTAGGCGTTCCAGTTGTTGGTACTATTGCTAGAAAGAAAAAAAGTTTGAATAATTTACTTGATACAATTTATAAAGTTTGTAATAAAGATATCATTCCTAAACCTAAAAAAGTTTGTTATCTGCCTATAATTGAAAATAAAATTGATTTGTTAAATTCTAAATTAAAAGAATTATTTAATATTTCTCCTAACTTGCATAGATGGATCTCGTTAAAATTATTAGACGATGAGCAGACTATAATAAAATCTATTGAAAGTCATTTAGATATTAATCTTTCTAATAATGTTTCTATTAATAATATAAAATCTGATATTGAAGAAGAATTTTCGCATATTGATATTACAAAATCTAATTTTAAAGATATTATTACTTCTTCAATAATGCAAAGAGCTGAACAAATATGTGATGATGTTTGTACTTTTGAAAATTCTAATTATTCTAATAGAGATAGAAAAATTGATAAAATATTGACATCTAAAACTTTTGGCATTCCAATTATGATTTTATTTTTAGGCATTATTTTCTGGATTACTATTGTTGGTGCTAATTATCCTTCCCAGATGTTATTCTCGTTTTTTGGCTTTATACAAGAGCATTTGCTTTCTTTTGCTAATTATATTAATTGCCCTCCTTGGCTTTCAAATATGCTTATTTTGGGAGTTTTTCGAACTTTGACTTGGATAATTTCTGTTATGCTTCCTCCTATGGCTATTTTCTTTCCGTTGTTTACATTTTTAGAGGATTTAGGATATTTGCCTAGAATTGCTTTTAATATGGATGGTTTTTTTAAAAAATGTTGTTGTTCTGGTAAACAGATGATTACTATGTGCATGGGATTTGGTTGTAATGCTGCTGGAGTTGTCGGTTGTAGAATTATAAGTTCACCTAGAGAAAGGTTAATGGCAATATTAACAAATAGCTTTGTTCCATGTAATGGAAGGTTTCCTTTTTTAATTACAATTGCAACTATATTTATTGCTGGTAGTTATACAGGTTTTACTGGTTCTATTATTTCTACTATTGCTGTTTTATTTGTAATAATACTTGGCATTTTTATGACACTAATAATCTCCAAGATTCTTTCTAAAACTATATTAAAAGGTATCCCCTCTTCATTTGTTTTAGAATTACCGCCATATAGGAAACCTCAATTTGGTAAAATACTTGTAAGGTCTATTTTTGACAGAACTTTATTTGTATTAGGAAGAGCTATTTGTGTTGCAGCACCTGCTGGTCTTGTTATATGGATTTTTGCAAATGTTGGGATTAATGGAGAAAGTTTATTAAATATTATTGCTAATTTTTTAAATCCATTTGCAAGTCTTATGGGATTAGATGGATATATTTTAACTGCTTTTATATTTGGAATTCCCGCAAATGAAATAGTGTTACCTATTATACTTATGTGTTATCTTGGAAATGGCTCTTTAGTAAGTTTAGATGATGCTTTTGCCATTGGGAATATCTTAGTTCAAAACGGTTGGACCATACTTACAGCTATTAATGTTATGATTTTTACCTGTTTGCATTTTCCATGTACTACTACATTACTTACGATAAAGAAAGAAACTGGTAAATGGAAATGGACTATTTTAAGTTTTTTAATTCCTACTATTTGTGGTATTATTCTTTGCATGTTTACAACTTTTGTTTATAATATTTTTGTCTAAAAGAATAGAATATAACAATTTCTGCATGTTATATTCTATTCTTTTAAATATTCCTATTTTCTAAATCTTCAATTAACTTTTCCTTTATCTCTGGTGGCAATAATAAAATATTTTTTATTTCTTCTTTTTTTATTATTTCTGGAATATATTTTCCACTATCAATATATTTAGGATTATTAGAAAATTCCGGTCCTTCTCCTGTTCCAAATTTTCCTGATACATATTCACAAAGGAAAAAATATTCCTTTTGGTTAAATTTTTCTGACTTCAATTCGTATAATTTTTTTACTACTTTTACATCTATTCCAAATTCTTCTTTTATTTCTCTAATTGTTCCTTCTTCTAGTGTTTCTCCTTCTTCTAGTCCTCCTCCTGGAAATGTATAATATTCTTGCATATCTTTTCTTTTTAAGACTCCTTTTCTGTGCATTAGTGCTATTCCACCATTCATAAATATGATTCCTGCAACTCTTGTTCTTTCCATATTTATCTATTTTCCTTTCTTCTTTTCTTAGATTCCATCTGTTCTCTCTATATAATAAAATCTATACTTATTCTAACAGAACATCCATTTCATTTCAAGAATTTAATTCCAAATTCTATTTTTTAATAGAAGTCCCCTACCTATTAATAGGTAGGAAACTTTTATTAAAAATGGAAATTCAAAATTTATATTAAAATTATTTTTTAAATATTTTTATATTATTGTTTCAATTATAAAAATTAGTGGTATAATCTATAAAGATTTAAAAAATTATAAATAAGGAGATGATTTTTTTGTCTACAGCAAAAGAGGAAGTTAACGTAAGAAAAATGTATGGCGAACAATGTACATTGCCCAAAGATGAATTTATCAAAAAATATCGTGTTAATGAAACAGGTCTTTCTTCAAAGAAAGCCAATGAACTAATTCATAATTTAGGATTAAATGAGATTAAACAAGCAAAACCCAAAAAATGGTATCACTATTTTTTTGATAGTCTTTTTTCACCTTTTAATTGTATATTACTAGGTATTGTTTGTATCTTAATTTATACAGATATTTACTTGCCAGAAACGCCAAGCTATGCAAATATTATTGTTATTGCAATTCTGGTTACTGCTAGTACTTTACTTGATTTTTTTGAAGAGTACCGTTCTAATAAAGCTGCAGAAGAATTAAAGCAAATGGTTGCAACAACAACTACTGTTATCCGTGATAATAAAGAAGTTCAAATTCCAATTAATCATGTAACTTTAGGAGATATTGTTGTCCTTTCTGCTGGTAGTATGATTCCGGCTGATTTAAGAATTATTGAAGCTAAAGATTTATATGTTGGTCAATCTTCTTTAACTGGTGAGTCTGATAGTGTACAAAAATTGGTTAATTCTGAAATATCACAAGATGATTTAGATAGTATTTCTGATTTAGATACTATTTGTTTTATGGGTACAAATGTTATATCAGGAAGTGCAAAAGGTGTAGTTATTAAAACTGCTGATTCTACCTATTTTGGAAAAATAGCTCATACTTTAACTACTGGAAAACCAAAAACAGCATTCCAAAAAGGAATAGAAAATATTAGTAGATTATTAATTCGATTTATGCTTGCAATGATTCCTTTAGTATTTATTTTAAATGCTTGGAAACATGATATTATAACTGCATTTACATTTGCAGTTGCAATTGCAATAGCTATAACACCTTTACTTCTACCTGTTATTTTGTCATCAAGCCTTTCAAAAGGTGCTGTAAGAATGTCTAAGAAAAAGACTATTGTAAAAAAATTAGATTCTATTCAAAACTTTGGTGCAATGAATATTTTATGTACAGATAAAACCGGTACTTTAACTGAGGATAAAATTGTTCTAGAAAAGTACTTAGATATTAATGGCGACGAGGATATACGTATATTAAAACATGCTTTTTTAAATTCGTTTTTTCAAACTGGTTTAAAAGGTAATATTGATGAAGCTGTTATAAAAAGAGGTTTAGAAAATAATTTAGGAGAGTTAAAATCTAAATATCAAAAGATTGATGAAATTCCTTTTGATTTTGCTCGTAGACGTTTATCTGTTATTGTTACTGATGGAGAGAAAAAGCAAATGATTACTAAAGGTGCTGTTGAAGAAATCTTAAATATTTGTACCATGGTTGATTATAAAGGAAATGTTTCTCCAATTACTAAAGATATTAAAGAAAATATAAAAAGAATTAGTAAAAAGTTAAATGAACAGGGTTTAAGAGTTGTTGCTGTTTGCCAAAAAAATGATATTAATCATATTGAACATTTTGATGTTCAAACAGAAAAAAATATGGTACTTCTAGGATTTATAGGATTTTTAGATCCTCCTAAGGAATCAGCTAAAGAGTCTGTTGAAAAATTAAATAAGGCTGGTATTCGAGTTATTGTTTTAACAGGTGATAATGCTGAGGTTACTAGATGTGTTTGTGATAAGGTTGGAATAAATTCTAAAAATATTGTATTAGGAAGTAAATTAGATAAATTAGCAGATACCGCTGTTTTAAGATTGTTAAAGAAAACTAATATTTTTGCAAAACTTTCTCCTATCCAAAAAGCTAGAATTGTTAGATTATTAAAAGAAGCTGGTAATGTTGTTGGATATATGGGAGATGGAATAAATGATAGTCCTTCACTTACAAACTCAGATGTTGGTGTTTCTGTTGATACTGCTGTAGATATTGCTAAAGAATCTGCTGACATCATACTACTTGAAAAAGATTTAAATGTTTTATTAGATGGTGTAACTGAAGGAAGACGTACTTTTGTTAATTTAATGAAATATATAAAATTAGCAACAAGCTTTAACTTTGGAGAAGTTGTTTCTGTAATTATTGCAAGTGCATTATTACCATTTTTACCTGAAACGCCTATACAATTACTAGTTGAAGGATTATTATATGATTTTGGACAGATGACATTACCTTTTGACAATGTTGATAAAGAATCTCTCCAAAGACCTAAAAAATTAGATATCAAAAGTTTAAAACATTTCATGCTATTTATGGGACCTGTAAGTTCTGCTTTTGATATGATAATTTTTGCCTCTCTTTGGTTTGTGTTCCAAGTTAAAGATGTTTCTACTTTCCAAACTATTTGGTTTAGTTATAGTATAGTTTCAAATTTGGTTGGAATGCATATTATAAGAACATCAAAAATACCTTTTATACAAAGTAATGCACACAAAGCTGTATATATATCTTCAATTACTTTAATTATTATAGGCTTAGTTGTACCTTTTACTGCTCTAGGATCTATGATAGGACTTGTTCCAATTGCTGCTAAATATATCTTTATGATTTTTGCAGTTACAATTTTATATTGTTTTGTTGCATTATTTGCTAAGAAAATTTATATTAAAAAATATGGTGAATGGATTTAATTATAGTAATGTAATTTTTATATATGCAAGAAAATTTTAATTTTAGATTTTCTTGCTTTTTTTAAATAATAGTATATAATATCATTATGTTAATTGTAACTAGTAAATCTTTTTCATCATAGGAGGGCTCTTATGTTTAAAATTAAAAGATTTCGGAAAATTGTCATGAATTATACTGATTTGTATTCAGACAGTCCTGAACTTTTGAAGCAAGATGCTGACTATTACATTTATGATTTACAAAATTTAATAAAATGTGTAAATGTCTATTTAGAAAATGCATATACATTTTTAGAAACAATTTGTATTTTAGAAAAAAATTTATCTGAAAAATCTAATAATATTTTTTAGAATTCTATACAAAAAATTGTAGACTTTTTCTATGATAAAATTTTATATTCCATTGAAGAGTTAGATTCTTGTAGAAACTCTTTCATAAGGTTCAAGTTAAGAGCAAAACAAGTTAAAGTATTTTTTGACAAAAATTAATCCCCTTTTGAAGGGGATTAATTTTTAATAAGAAGAATATCCAGTAAACTCTTCTCAAATACATTTGACCGTACAAGGGAATTGTAACGGTTTATGTCTGCAATTGATGCAGATTCTGGATGTCCAAGAAACATCGGTAAATACAAGTTAATCAACTTTATTAAATTAATTACTTCTTCATTACCTTCTGCTTCTTCTTTTTTAAGAACTTGCACTATTTCTTTTCTTTTCATTTTCTCCCCTCCTTTCTGGGATTATCTGGTACATATTCCTGTACCTTGCAACTTTATGTTACATTCATATTTTAATATAAATTTTAAAGAATGTCAATTTTCTAAAATTCTATTACTATTTTATGACTACATTTGTATTTCCTATAATATTTTTAAATATTTCTAATATATTATCTGTCAAATAAATTTGTCCACAACTTTTTTCATCATCATTAATTTTCACAAAAACATTAATATTATTTTTATCTCCATTAAAATATTTTATTGCACCTCTTAACTTTTCTTTTTCCTTTTCATCAGAATTAGTTATATCTAAAATTAAAATTTTTTGTTTTTGTTCACCAAAATCTTTTATTTCATTTGCAATTATTGTAGTTGTATCATCTTCTCTAATACTTAATCTACCATCAACCATTACAATATTTTCTTCAAAAAGACTTTTTCCAGATTTTATATATGCATTTTCAAAAACTATAATTTCTGCTGTACCATATAAATCTTCTATCGTTACAAAAGCCATTATTTTATTATTTTTTGTATATTTCTTTTTTATAGATGTTATAATTCCTGCATACTTTATATTTTGACCATCATAATATTTAGGTTTTGTATTTTGTTTCAATAATTCCATTTCAGGTTGGTTTAAGTTGCTTGACATTTGCTCATCTAAGCTTCTTAATTCTATTGTATTGATATTTGTTTGTTTTTCTATTTCTTCTCTTAATTTTTCTAATGGATGACCTGATATATATATACCAAGCATTTCTTTTTCTAGTGATAATAATTCCTTATTTTGTAATTCTTCATGTTCTTCAAATTTATATTTTATCTCATTCATTTCTTCTTTTTCTTCTTCTGAACCTAAGTCAAACATTGAAACCTGACCAGACATTCCTTTTTTCTTTCCACTTTGTATTGTATCTATTATACCTTCAAATGATGCAAGTAATGTACTTCTTGTTTGTTCAAATTCATCAAATGCCCCTGCTTTTATTAAGCTTTCAATGCATTTTTTATTTACTGCCTCATCAGCAATTCTTTCACAAAAATCTGTGAAGTTTTTATATTCTCCATGTTCTTCTCTTTCTTTCACAATGGTATCAACTGGTACAGTCCCTACATTTTTTATACTTCCTAACCCAAAACGAATTGCAAAATCTGATTTTAAATTGATATCTTTCTTTGCTACTGAAGAATTGTTTTTTTGCTCATTTACTAAAGATAATTTTTCAACTGTAAATTTTGTGTTACTTTTGTTTATCTCTGGTTTTAATATTTGTATTCCAAGTGTTTTACATTCGTCTATGTATTGTGGTATTTTGTCTAAATTTCCTAAAAAGCTGTTTAGTGTTGCTGCCATAAATTCTGCTGGATAATATGCTTTTAAATATGCTGTTCTATATGCCACTACTGCATAACATGCTGCATGTGATTTGTTAAATGCATATTTTGCAAATTCTGCCATTTCATCAAATATTTTGTTTGCTGATTCCGCGTCTATTCCGTTTCTAACACATCCTGGTACTATAACATTTCCATTTTCGTCTGTTTGTCCATTTATAAATACTTCTCTTTCTTTTGCCATCACATCAAGTTTTTTCTTTCCCATGGCTCTTCTTACTAAATCTGCTCTTCCGAAGTGAGTATCCTGCTAAATCACGAACAATTTGCATTACTTGTTCTTGATATACCATACATCCATATGTAACATTTAATATTGGTTCTAGACTTGGGTGTGTATATTCATTATGCCCTGGATGTTGCTTTCCTCTAATATATCTTGGAATTTGATCCATAGGCCCTGGACGATATAATGATACACCTGCTATTAAATCTTCCAGACAGTCTGGTTTTAATTCCTTCATAAAGTTTGTCATTCCTTGAGATTCAAATTGGAATATTCCACATGATTTTCCTTCTTGCCATAATTTATATACTTTTGGATCTGCCATTTCTTTGTCAAATTCTACATCTATTCCTCTATTTTCTTTTACTAAATCTATGGTGTCTTGTATTACTGTTAATGTTCGTAATCCTAAAAAGTCCATTTTTAACAATCCTAGTTCTTCTAAAGTTGTCATTATATATTGTGTTGAAATTTGATTATCCCTTACATATAATGGCACATATGTGTCTACTGGTTCTTTTGTAATTACTATTCCACACGCATGTGTTGATGCCTGTCTTGGCATTCCTTCTAGGCCCATTGCTATATCTAAAACTTTTTTTACTGTCTCATCTGTTTCATATAATTGGTTTAATTCTTTGTTTTGTTCTAATGCTTTTTTTATTGTTATATGTAACTCATTTGGTATCATTTTTGCTAATGAGTCCGCTTCTGAATATGGTACATCCAAAACTCTTGCAACATCACGTATTACCATTCTCGCTGACATTGTTCCAAATGTTATTATCTGTGATACATGGTCATGTCCATATTTATTTGCTACATAGTCTATTACATCTTGTCTATGTTCATAGCAAAAGTCAACATCAAAGTCTGGCATGCTTATTCTTTCTGGATTTAAAAATCTTTCAAAAAGCAATCCATATTTCATTGGATCAATATCTGTTATTTCTATTGCATATGCAATTATCGAACCTGCTCCAGATCCACGTCCGAGGTCCTACTGGTATATTATGAGTTTTAGCATAATGAATAAAGTCCCATACAATTAGAAAATAATCTACATATCCCATCTTTTTTATAACATTTATCTCATATTCTGCTCTCTCTAATATTTCTTTACTTGGGTTTTCACCATACCTGTTTTTTATACCATCCTCACATAATTTTTTAAAATAGTCAAAATGTGTTGCAAATTCTTTTGGTACATCATAATTAGGTAGTATAGTGTGTCCAAATTCAAATTCAACATTACATTTCTCTGCTATTTTTACTGTATTTTCTATAGCGTCTGGAAATGCTTTAAAATATTCTATCATTTCCTCTGGTGATTTTACATATAATTCATCTGTGTCAAATCTCATTCTGTCTATATCACTCATTCTTTTCCCTGTTTGGATACAAAGAAGGACTTCATGATTATATGAATCTTCTTTTTTTAAGTAATGAGCATCATTAGTTGCAACCAATGGAATATCTAATTTTCTTGCTAACTGTACTAGTTTTTGATTCGCTAATACTTGTTCTTTTATTCCATTATTTTGTATTTCTATATAATAATCATCTCCAAATACTCTTTTATGCCACAAGGCCACTTCTTCTGCTTTTTCTTGCTCTCCATTTAATAGTGCTTGGTTTACTGCTCCTGCTAGACATGCACTTAGACAAATTAATCCTTCATGATACTTTTCTAATATTTCTAAATCTATACGTGGTTTATAGTAATATCCATCTACAAATCCTAAAGATACTAATTTACTTAGATTTTTATACCCTTCATTATTTTTAGCAAGTAATATTAGATGATTGTATTTGTTATCTATATTTGGTTCTTTATCAAACCTAGAACGAGGTGCAACATATACTTCACAACCTATTATTGGTTTTACTCCTTCTTTTTTACAGGCTTTATAAAAATCTATTGCTCCATACATAACCCCATGGTCTGTTAATGCAATTGCATCCATTCCTAATTCTTTTGCTCTTACTGGTAAATCTTTTATTCTATTTGCTCCATCTAATAAACTAAATTCGCTATGTATATGTAAGTGCACAAATTTTGACATTTTTAACCTTCTTTCTTTTTTGCAAAAGTTGCCAAAGGGGACGGGCTATTTTGGCACACTTTTATTTCTATTTCTATTTCTATATTGACTTATTGTTCTTTTTTGTCATTTTTTTGATTATATCATTTTGTTTTGTTAAATATTAGAGTTACAAATTTTGGAGGTATCATGTAATCTACCTCCGAAATTCTCCGAAAGGTATATTACCTTTTGATTTGCTTATTCTATCATATGTATTAAAAAAATACAAGGATTGTTATTCCCTGTACAGGATAAAGACATGAAATTTTTTTAATAATGTCTCTATCCATTGAGCTAACT
>CAMMMI010000045.1 GCA_946497905.1 uncultured Clostridium sp. | reverse complement strand
AGTTAGCTCAATGGATAGAGACATTATTAAAAAAATTTCATGTCTTTATCCTGTAATTTTTAAATCCCAATATTTTTACGATATATATTTCACTTTATTTTATCTTAATTCATCTTTTTTCATGTCATGTAAAAGTTTAGTTTTTTGATTTTAAGCAAAAAAATAATATAAAGCAAAAATTTACTTTATATCATTTTATGGCGGAGATGAGAGGGTTCGAACCTCCGCGCCCCTTTCGAGACCTAACTGTTTAGCAAACAGTCCCCTTCACCACTTGGGTACATCTCCATTTCATTTTATAAATAAAAGTTAGATACTTGCTTAAATATACTAAATATCTAACCTTATTGTTTTTGGCGGAGAGGGTGGGATTCGAACCCACGGTACGCTATTAACGCACGCCAATTTTCAAGACTGGTGCCATAAACCAACTCGACCACCTCTCCATGTCATTGACAAATGTCTAGCGACATTATTAATATTAGCATTAAAAAATACATTTGTCAATACGATTTTTCATATTTTTTACGATTTTTCATATTTTTATTCTTTATCTATTCTATATACTTCATTACTTTGAACAGCTTTTTGTATAGCTTCTTTTTCTTCATCTGATACAGTATAAGGTGAAACGCCATTTTCTACAGGTTTTGCATAAATATTTGACATTTCTCTTGAATAAATTCCATTTAATACAACACCATTATTATTTTCATCAAGTAATGCTAGTGCAAAACTCAAATTGCTACCTGTATCTCTAAAAGCATTATATCTTACCATTCCTATCTTTTTAATGCATTTAGCTAAATCATTTTCTATGTTTTTAATATTATTTAATATTTCCAAATTTTGTTTTTCTATTCGTTCAGATTTATACATATAGTTTTCTAAATCTTCTTCTATATTTTTTCCATTCCCTATTTTTTGCATAAAATTTTTATATTTTTTACTTAATTTACTAAATTTTATTATTAAAGTTAAAAAACCTACTAATAAAATTATATTTAAACAAAATAAAATTATAAAATAATTATCTGATTTTAAAAAATCCATTATCATTTCCATCTTATCATCTCTCTTCCTTATATGTAGCTAAAATTATAAATAATCCTCAAAATGATAGTTTTATGATTTACTATTTACTATGTTTACTTTTTATGTAAAATCAAGATTTTATTTTATCAAACCTAAAATCCTTTCTAGATCATCATTACATGTATATTCTATTATTATTTTTCCTCTTCTTTTTCCTGGATCTAATTTTACTTTTGTTCCAAAAAAACCTTGAAAAGTGTCTTCAATGTTTTTATATAGTATATGATTTCTTTGCTGTTCTTCTTTTGTTTCCTTAATTTTAGCTCTTTTTTCCATTTGCCTTACACTAGTTCCTCTTTCTAGCATTTGAACAGCTGACAAATATTGTTTTTCTGGATCTGTTATTGCAAGTAATGCTTTACAATGTCCTTCTGTAATTTTCCCATCTTTAGCCATTTCCAACACACGTGGCTCTAAATTCAATATTCTTATAGTATTTGCTATTGTACTTCTGCTTTTTCCTATTTTCTTTCCTATTTCTTCTTGTGTCATATCATATTTATCCATTAATGTTTTTATTCCTACTGCTTTTTCATAAGGATTTAAGTCTTCTCTTTGCATATTTTCTATTAATGATATTTCTGAATTAATTTTTTCGTCATCTTCTCTTATAATCGCTGGAATCTCAATTAATCCAGCAATTTTTGATGCTCTCCATCTTCTTTCTCCAGCTATTATACTATAATATCCTTCTTTTTTTGATACTACTATTGGTTGTATTAAACCATATTCTTTTATAGATTCTGCTAACTCTTCTAAAGCTTCTTGGTCAAAATTTTTTCTTGGCTGTTCTCTATTTGGTTCTACCTCTGTTATTTTTAAATTTTTTAATATATCATTTTCTTGCATTTGTTCTTCTTCTGGTGCTGGTCCAAATAATGCATCTAATCCTTTTCCTAATCCTGTCATTTTAGCCATTATAACCCCTCCTAAATTTATATTACATCATATGTTTTGCTTTTTTCTCTTCTTCATTAATTTTTAAAAATTCTTTAGCAAATTTTGTATAACTTTTTGCTCCTTTAGATCTTGGATCATATTCTGTTATAGGCATTCCATAGCTTGGTGCTTCACTTAATCTTACATTTCTTGGTATTACTGTTTTATATACTTTGTTGCTAAAATATTTTTTTACTTCTTTTACAACTTGATTAGAAAGGTTTGTCCTCATATCATACATTGTAAGAAGTGCACCTTCTACATAAATGTTTTTGTTTAAATGTTTCTTTACAAGATTTATAGTGTTTAATAACTGTCCTAGTCCTTCTAATGCAAAATATTCACACTGTACAGGTATTAATACACTATCTGAAGCTGTAAATGAATTTAATGTTATCAAACCTAATGATGGCGGACAATCTATTAGAATATAATCAAATTTTTCTTTTATTTCATCTAATTTTTCTTTTAATCTTTGTTCTCTTGACATCATAGAAACAAGTTCAACTTCTGCCCCTGCTAAATTCATATTTGAAGGACATACCTTTAGATTTTTTATGATAGTATCTTGAATTGCTTCTTCCATTTCTGTGTCATTTACTAAAATATCATATGTAGAAAATTCTACTTCTTTTTCTACACCTAATCCGCTTGTTG
Source organism: uncultured Clostridium sp. (assembly GCA_946497905.1). Classification (GTDB taxonomy): domain Bacteria; phylum Bacillota; class Clostridia; order TANB77; family CAG-508; genus CAG-269. Next base: position 11,315 of record CAMMMI010000045.1, on the reverse strand, counting down.
CATTACCTTGCGGATCTGCATCTATAAGTAGTACTTTTTTACCTTTTTTAGCTAATAAAGTACCTAAATTAACTGTGGTTGTAGTCTTTCCTACTCCTCCTTTTTGATTTGCTACTGATATTACTTTTCCCAATTTTACGCCTCCATATCTTTAGTTAATATTTACTTTTTAGTTTCTGTAATCTTATATTTATATGATATAAAAATATAAAAAAAAAGTCAATAAAATTCAGAAAAATTTATTAACTTTTTTGAGTTATGTTACAATTCACAGACATATCAAGGATAATAAAAGCAATAAATATAGTATTTTTCGGCTCAATACATAATTCAAGAAATTCTAAATTAATTTTTTGGCATCCTTTCACTTAGTCTTCGCTTCGCTCAACGTGAACATTTTCCAAAAAATTAATAAAGAATTTCTAAAATTACTCCAATCACATTCAAAATACTATATTTATTGCTTTTATTATCCTTGATATGTCTGTGAATTATAACAAGTGCTTTATTTTATAGAACTTTATTAAATTGGTTCTTTAGCTGGTGTTCCTGCTTTTCTAGGATATTTATTAGGTGTATTTTTTATTTTTTCTATTATAACAACATTTCTTTTTATATCAGAAGATGGCAAATTAAATTCATCTATTTCTAATACTTTTCCTCCTAAAACATTTATTGCTTTTTTACTCTCCTCTAATTCTTCATCAATTGTAGAACCTTTCATTGAAATAACTTTTCCTTTAATTTTAACTAATGGCATTAAATATTCAGACAAAATAGAAAGGTTTGCTACTGCTCTTGAAGTTGCATAATCAAATTTTTCTCTATATTTTATATTCCTACCAAATTCTTCTGCCCTAGAATGAATAGCTTTTATTTTTTTTAATTCTAATTTTTCTATTATTTCTTCCAAAAATCTTATCCTTTTATTCAAAGAATCTACTAAAATAATATTTAAATCTTCTCTAATAATTTTTAGAGGAATTCCTGGAAAACCTGCACCTGTTCCTACATCTACTACTGATGAGTCTTTTTTTAGGTATTTACATATCGTCAAAGAGTCTATAAAGTGTTTTATTATAATTTCATCACAGTCAGTAATTGCTGTTAGATTTATTTTTTGATTCCATTCCAACAATAAATTCATATAAATATAAAATTTTTCTATTTGGTTTTCTTTTATATCTATTTGCATTTTTTCACATTCTTTTTTTAATTTTTCTTGAAAAACATTATATTCCATATTTTAAATCTCATTCCTTTTTACTATTTTTTTGTTGTAAATATACTAATAGAACTGATATGTCAGCTGGCGAAACACCTGATATTCTAGAAGCTTGTCCTACTGAGCGTGGTTTTGTTTTATTTAACTTTTGCCTTCCTTCTAGGCTAATTCCATTAATTTTTTCATAATCTATATCTTCTGATAGTAATTTACTTTCTAATTTTTTAAATTTTTCTACTTGTGCTTCTTGTAGTTTTATATATCCTTCATATTTTATTTGTATTTCTACTTCTTCTTTTTCTTGTTTTGTTAGATTTGGTCTGTCTTTATCCACAATTTGTAAACAATCATAGTCTATTTCTGTTCTTTTTAATAAATCTGATAATTTTACACCTGTTGTAAGTTCTGATGTTCCTCGTCTTTTCAACAACTCATTAACTTCTATTCCAGGCTTTACAACAATATTTTTTAATCTCTTTATTTCTTTTTCTATATTTTCTTTTTTGTCCAAGAATTTTTTATATCTTTCTTCTGAAATTAGTCCTACATCATGTCCTATTTCAGTTAATCTTAAATCTGCATTGTCTTGTCTTAATAGTAGCCTATATTCTGCTCTAGATGTCATCATTCTATATGGCTCATTAGTTCCTTTTGTTACTATATCATCTATTAATACACCTATATAAGCTTGTGTTCTATCTAATATTAATGGTTTATTACCTTTTATTTTATTTACTGCATTAATTCCCGCAATTAGCCCTTGGGCTGCTGCTTCTTCATATCCAGAAGTTCCATTTATTTGTCCTGCCATAAATAATCCTTCTATTCCTTTGTATTCTAATGTTAATTTTAAATTCGAAGGGTCTATACAATCATATTCTATAGCATATGCTGGTCTTGTAAATTCCGCATGCTCTAATCCTGGTATTGTACGATATAAAGCTATTTGTACATCTTCTGGTAATGATGAGCTCATTCCTTGTATATACATTTCTTCTGTGTCTAATCCTACTGGTTCAACAAAAGCTTGATGTCTAGGTTTTTCACTAAATCTTACTACTTTATCTTCTATTGATGGGCAATATCTTGGCCCTGTCCCCTCAATCATTCCTGAATATAAAGGTGATCTATGTAAATTTTCTTTGATTATTTTGTGTGTTTTTTCATTTGTGTAAGTTAAATAGCAATCAACTTGTTCAAATTCTTTAGGTGGATTTTCAAAAGAAAATGCTTCTATTCCATTATCTCCCTTTTGTATTTCCATCTTACTAAAGTCTATACTTCTTCTATTTATTCTTGCTGGTGTTCCTGTTTTAAATCTAGTTAATTCAATTCCTAAATCTTTTAAGCAATCTGATAATTTATTAGAAGCTGCTACTCCATCTGGTCCACTTTCTTTAGAATAATCCCCTATAAATATTTTTCCTTTTAGATATGTACCAGTTGCTAATATAATTGTTTTAACATTATATACTGCTCCTACATCTGTTATAATTGATTTTACTTTTCCATTTTCTAGTTCTATCTTAACTATTTCTGCTTGTTTAACTTCTAAGTTTGGTTGCAATTCTAATGTATGCTTCATTTCTGCTTGATATTTTTTTCTGTCTGCTTGTGCTCTTAATGAATGTACTGCTGGTCCTTTTGAAGTATTAAGCATTTTTATTTGTATCATAGTTTTGTCTATATTTTTTCCCATTTCACCACCTAGAGCGTCTATTTCTCTAACTAGATGTCCTTTAGAACTACCACCTATATGAGGATTACATGGCATATTTGCTATAGCTTCCAAACTTATAGAAAAGATAAGTGTTTTCATTCCTAATCTAGCTGCTGCCAATCCAGCCTCACATCCTGCATGTCCAGCTCCTACAACTACCACATCATAATCTCCTGCATAATAATTCATTTTTTATTACATTCCTTTCTATATATTATATCTTCAAATACGTTTAATCTTAAAGTTATAAGTTAGAAATTTTAAACTTTTAACTTTATGTTTTTTATTAATAATTATATTTTTCCATTTAATGTTCCACAATTGTTCCACATTTTTTAATTCCTTGTGAAACTTAAAAATGCTGTTTTATAGAAGTTTTTAGTTTATTTTTATTGTTAAATAAATGGTTTTCTTTTCTCATTTTACCAATCTAAGTTTTTGTAAGCATTTCAAACTTATTTACTAATAAATTTATTTTTATTTATATTTTAGAGTTTCTTAAAATAATTATGTAGACTAAGTTCGTTTTTTTGTTTTTATTGATTTTTAAATAAAGTTATCCACAATCTTTAAAGATTTTTTAAAAATTCTTTTTTTAATAAAACCCTTTATTTCAAAAATAAAGCCTTTTATTTTAGTTTTTTATCTTAAGATAACAAGTTATATGTTTTTTATATAAAAAACGCTTATTTTTGATTTTAGTGCTTTATTTTGCATTCTATTTTCCTAAACAAAACTTTGCAAAAATTTCATTTATTATATTTTCATCTACAACTTCTCCTGTTATATTTCCTAAATCTTCCAAAATATTTTTTATAAATATAGCAATTATATCTAATGGCATTTTATTATTAATTGTTTTTCTTACTTCATTTATATTATTTATTGCTTTACAAATTAAATTTTTATGTCTTACATTTGTTATTATTAAGTCATTATCTAAATTTATTTGATTTAAATTAAATAAATTTGATATTTCTTTGTACAATTCTTCTAATCCTGTATTATTTAATGCTGATATTTTTATTACTTTACTTTCTAATTCTTTAAATCTCTCATTGTTTTCATCTAATATTGGTTGTAGATCTGTTTTATTTAATAATATTATTGATTTTTTATTTTTCGCTATTTTTAATATTTCTAAATCTTCTTCTGATAATTCCTTTGAACTATCAAATATAGCTATTACTAAATCCGCTGTATTGGCTATTTCCCTAGACTTTTCTATTCCTATTTTTTCTACTTCGTCTTTGGCTGTTCTTATTCCTGCTGTATCTATTAATTTTAATGGAACTCCGTTTATATTAACAAATTCTTCTATTGTATCTCTTGTAGTTCCTTCTATCTCTGTTACTATAGCTCTATCTTCTTTTAATATTGCGTTTAACAATGATGATTTTCCTGCATTTGGCCTTCCTATAATGGCCGTTTTTATGCCTTCTTTTATAATTTTTCCATTATCAAAACTTTTTTCTAGTTTAATTAGCTTATTTTCAACACTATCTAGCATATTTAAAATCTGATTATTTGTTACATCATCTACATCATATTCTGGATAATCTATAGCAACTTCTATATTAACCATGACATCTAATATTTCTTGCTTTATTTCTCCAATTTCTTTTGATAAAAAACCTTCTAATTGCTTTATTCCTGTTTGCATTTCCCTTTCTGATTTAGCATTTATTACATCTATAACTGATTCTGCTTGCAATAAATCTATTCTTCCATTTAAAAATGCTCTTTTAGTAAATTCCCCTGGTTCTGCAAGTTCTGCCCCATTTTTTAAACATAATTCTAATATTTTTTTAACTACGATATTTCCACCATGAGAATTTATTTCACACATATCTTCTGTTGTATAACTTTTAGGTGCTTTAAAATACGAAACTAATACTTCATCTATTATTTCGTTATTATTTACAATATGACCATATTTCATTGTATATCCTTTTATATCTTTTATGTCTTGTTTATTCTTTTGTTCAAATATTTTATCTAATATTTTAAATGTATCTTTTCCACTCATTCTAATTATCCCTATTCCCCCAATTCCGAGGAGCCGTAGAGATAGACGCGATTGTACTCATATTTTTTACCTCCCAAAAAAGTCAAAGATAGATTTTTAATTTTGTTTTAAAATCTGACCTTTGACCTCTGATTTTACTCTATTTAGTTATCTTTTAATGATATTATAATTCTTCTATATGGCTCTTCCCCTACACTTGTTGTATCTATTTTACTATTTTTTTGTAAAACACTATGTATTATTTTTCTTTCATATGCTTGCATAGGTTCTAATTTTATAGGATTCTTAGTTCTTATAACTGTTTTTGCAACTTTTTCTGCTAATTCTTCTAATGTTTTTTCTCTTTTAGCTTTATATCCTTCTATATCAAGTATAACTCTTATTTTATTATCTATCCCTCTTCCAGCAATAGCTGTCATTATATTTTGCAATGCATATAAAGTTTCTCCTCTATATCCTATTAGATATCCCAAGTTTTTATTATTTATATTTACATTCAAACCTGTAACATTTTTTTCAATTTCATATTTTGTATTTTCTGGAAGTTTCTTTACAAAATCTTCTAAAAAACATTTGATATTTTGTTCTGCCTTTTGTTGCTCTTCTTCTGATAATTCTATAATTTTTTTAGGTTTTATTTCTTTTTTTGTAACTTCTTTTTCTTCCTTTACTGTTAATTCTACTTTAACTACTCTTGGTGCTAGAATACTAAAAAAACTCCTTTTTTCTTCGTTTTCTAATACTCTTATATCTACTTGATTTCTTGACACTTTTAATTCCTTTAAACCTTTTTCTATTGCCTCATTAGTTGTCTTCCCTTCTGCTATAACCTTTTTTTCCATTTTGTTATTCCTCCTCAGTCTTTATAATTTTATTTAAAACTAATCTTTCAGCAATCATAAGTATATTATTAACTAGCCAATATAAAGCAAGTCCTAATGGTGCTACAAAAGCTATAGATATAGACATTATTGGCATCATCCAAGACATCATTTTGTTTGTTTGCATTACTGCATCCATTTCATTAGTTTCTTCTTTTACTACTAATTCTTTTCCTGTTTCTCCATCTATGACATTTTTATTTTCATTTTGTTCTTTCTTTTTGTTCATTTTTTGTTGCATTGAAGTTGTCATTCTAATAGAAATAAATGATGATAAAATGTATAGAGCTGGTATTATATAAACTGTATAATCTGACATATTTTGTTGTGGCACTTTACTTAAATCAAGCCCTAAAAAGTTCATTTGCAAATTCATTTTATCTATATTTTGATCTTCCGGATTTTTTTCTTTTAAGAAATTATATTCTCTAATTAAATCTACTTCTGGATATACAGAACTTACTTGTTTTCCCTCTTCTTGTAATTGTGATACATATTTATTGATATCTTCTGTATTCATTTTTTCCATAAAAGTTAAAGGGCTTCTTACCAAATAAAAAATTGATAATAACAATATAAGTTGAACTATTGCTGTTAGACATCCACTAAATGGACTCATTTTTTCATTTTTATATAAATTCATCATTTCCTGATTTAACTTTTCAGGATTGTTTTTATATTTAAATTGAATAACTTTTAATTTTTCTTGAATTTTAGCACTTTTTTTCATTGTCTTTTGCTGTTTTATTGACAATGGTAATAATATTAATTTTATAACAATTGTAAATAATATTATGGCTACACCATAATTATTTACTAAGTTATACAATAGCTCTAATAAATAACCAAATATGTTGGCAAAAAATTCAAACATATTTTATTTTCCTCCTAGTACTATTTTAATGGATCATATCCACCTTTTGAAAATGGATTACATCTTAATATTCTACATAATCCCTTAAAAAGTCCTTTTCCTGCCCCATATTTTTCAATAGCTTGCTTTGTATAATCTGAGCAAGTTGGATAAAATTTACAATTAATATTTTTACTTTTTAACCATAAAGAGATATGTTTTTGGTAAAAATTTATTAATCTAATAAATAATTTTTTCATTATTTTCCTCAATAATATTTGCTTTATTTAATATAGTTTTTATATCTTTTTTTATATTTTCAAAATTTGCATATGATATATCCTTCTTTTTTTTCCATAAGAAAATCATGCTATATCCTGTTTTTAAATCCTTTTCTATTAATCTATAATTTTCTCTGATTAGTCTTTTTATTCTGTTTCTCTTAGTTGCTTTTGCTATCTTTACTCCTATAGCTATACCAAGCAGATTATAATTTAAATTATTAGATTTTATAAAAGATTCTATATATTCTCCAGAATAATATTTTCCTTTCAAAAATAGGTTTTTAAACTGATAATTTTTTATTAACATTTTCGTTTTTTTCATTACTGTTTTTTTCCTTTTTAGTATTTATATCAGTAAAAGGCTCGCTTTTGCGACCCCCTTTGTTATATTGTATAGGAAAAATCAAATTTTTTTATAAGATTTTTCCATATACAAAAAGGTTATTTTTATTAATAAACTATTAATGAAATAAGCATTTTAGGCACTTAATTTTTTTCTACCTTTTGCTCTTCTTGCTTTTAATATATTTTGTCCTGATCTAGTTTTCATTCTTTTCATAAATCCATGTTCTTTCTTTTCTTGTCTATTTTTTGGTTGATATGTTCTTTTCACTTATAGCACCTCCTACTGTTTATTTATATTTAATTTTCATTTCTGAAAATAATTCACAAAATTACAAGTATATCAATTATACAGTAATGACATAAAAAATGTCAAGTATTTTTTCAAAAAAAATACAGGATATCCTGCGGAAACTACAATTTTACAAAAATTCTTTAATAATAAATTTATAAAATAATTTTCTTGAATTTTTTATTGTTTTTTGTAATATTTTTGTAAGAAAAACAAAATTATCCACAGTTTTTTTTAAATTATCCACAATTTTAAAAAATTTTCCACATTTTTATTGACTTATTGTATTTTAATTTGTTATTATATGAAAGTACAAATTTATATGCAATTTTTGTTGATATATAAATAAATTTTTGTTCGCAATATTTTAATATTTATTACAAATTTATTACAAAGTTATCAACAGTTGTGGATAACTTTGTGGATAACTAAAAAGGGGTTGATAATTAAATGGCATTAGATAAAGATGAATTAACTGCAAAAATAAAAGAACTTCTAAAACCCGAAGTAACAAAAATTTCTTATGATACATGGATTCTTCCTTTAAACATAAGAAGTATTGAAGAAGACCATATTGTTTTTACAGCTAATTCAGAATTTCAAAAAGATTTTCTAGAAAACAAATATAGAAGTCTTCTTTTTAATACTCTAAGATATATTACAAATAAAGATTGGACCTTTTCTGTTATAGATCTATCAAAAGAAGGAACAGAAAATGTAAAAACAGATGTTATAAAAGATGAAAATAACGATGAAGATGCTTCTGCAGAAGTGGAAATAAATAAATCTACTTTAAATCCTAAATACACATTTGATACATTTGTAGTTGGTAATAATAATAGATTCGCACATGCAGCAGCACTAGCAGTTGGAAATGAACCAGCTAAATCATATAACCCTTTATTTCTATATGGAGGTGTAGGATTAGGCAAAACTCATTTAATGCATGCTATAGGTAACCGAATAATAGAAAATAATAGGAATAGTAATGTTTTATATGTTACTTCTGAAAAATTTACTAATCAATTAATAAATGCAATAAAAGATAATAAAAATGAATTTTTTAGAAATAAATATAGAAATATTGATGTACTTTTAATAGATGATATTCAATTTATAGCTGGAAAAGAAAGAGTTCAAGAAGAATTTTTCCATACTTTTAACTCTCTTTATGAAGATGGAAAACAAATAATTATCTCTAGTGATAAGCCACCTAGAGACATTCAATTCTTAGAAGATAGGCTAAAATCTAGGTTTGAATGGGGGCTATTAGCAGATATATCGTGTCCTGATTATGAAACTCGTTTAGCTATTTTAAGAAAAAAAGCTCAAGATGAAAATATAATTATAGATGATTTTATACTTTCAAATATAGCAAACAAAATAGACTCAAACATAAGAGAATTAGAAGGAGTATTTAATAAAATAGTGGCCAGAGCTTCATTAACTCACAGTCCAATAACAATTGAACTAGCTGAAAATATAATTAATGAGTTTAAATATGAAAGTGAAAAAGTCATCTCTTGTGACTTTATAAAAGAAACTGTTTCAAAATATTTCAGCATTAATAAAGATGATTTATCTGGAAATAAAAGATCTAATGATATAGCCTTTCCAAGACAAATTGCAATGTATCTTTGTAGAGAAGTTGCAAATATGTCTTATCCTCAGATAGGAGTAGACTTTGGAGGAAGAGATCATTCAACAGTTATGCATGCTTGCAAAAAAATAGAAAAAGAAGTAAAAGAAAAAAGTAATACAAAACTAATTGTGGATAGTGTGAAAAACATAATTATAAATGGAAAACAATAAGAACCTCTAAGTAAAATTTAAGATTTTTAAATTTTTGTTTGGAAAAATTATTGTTTGGAAAAAATAATCCTATGTCTTCTTACGGAACAGCTACATTAGATATCCACACCCACATGTGAATAACCTGTTAATAAACTGTGTATATCTAACTTATTCACATTTTTAAAAAATAGCTGTGGATAAATTTAAGAGTTATCCACTGAGTTATCAACAGCAATTTTGTTAGGGATTGTAACTTTCAACATAGTTTTCCACAGTTTCCACAGTACCTAATACTATTACTACTAATATAATATTTATTTTATTTATAATATATAAAGGAGGATCAAAAATGAAAATAGTTTGTTATAAGGATAAAATCCTTAAAGCTTTAAATTCCGTAGTAAAAGGTGTAGCTTCTAAAACAACAATGCCTATACTAGAAGGAATACTTATTCAAACAAATGATAATGAAATAAAATTAACTACTTATGATTTAGAAATAGGCATAGAATATATAATGGAATGTGATGTAAAAGAACAAGGTAGTACAGTAGTAAATGCAATAATGTTTAGTGAAATAATTAGAAAACTACCAGATACAGAAATTTATATAACTTTAAATGATAAAAACTTATTAGAAATAGAATGTGAAGGTTCTTTATATAAATTAGCAACAATGAATCCAGAAGAATTCCCAGAATTACCAAAAATAGAAGTTGAAAATTCTATAGAAATAGACCAAAATGTTCTAAAAAATATGATAAGAAAAACAATTTTTGCAGTAAGTACAGAGGAAAGTAGACCAATTTTTACAGGTTGCCTTTTTGAAATTGAAAATAATAAATTAAGTTTAGTAGCTGTAGATGGATTTAGATTAGCATTAAGAACAATATTTTTAACAAAACAAACAAATAATTTTAGTGCTGTAATACCAGGAAAAACATTAAATGAATTAAATAAAATTATAACAGATTCATTTGAACCAATAAAAATGGGAGTTTCAAAAAATCAAGCATTATTTGAAATGGATAATTGCAAAATAGTTACAAGAATTTTAGACGGAGAATTTTTAAATTATAAAAATGTTATTCCTAGTAATTGGGAAACAAGAATAAGAGTAAACAAAAATAGCATCCAGGATAGTTTTGAAAGAATAAGTTTAATTTCAGCTTCAACAATAGAAAAAGAAAAGAAATATCCTGTAAAAGTACAAGTAGATATTGGAAAAGTTACCATATCATGTACAAATCAAACAGGAGATGCAAAAGAAGAATTATATGTTTCAACAGAAGGAAAAAATCTAGAAGCAGGATTTAATCCAAAATATTTTTTAGATAGTTTAAAAGCTATAGATGATGAAGAAGTTTATTTAGAATTTGGAACAAGTATATCACCATGTTTAATAAAATCTGTTGATAATAAAGATTATACATATATGATTTTACCAATTAGATTAAAAGAAGATTAAAGGTAGAAGTACTTCTGCCTTTATATTTATAAAATAGGAAAGGGTAACTTTCCTATTTGTTTTAGAAAAAATAAAAAATCAGAATAAATTATAAGTATTTTTTAATTTTTATGAATAGTTATCCACAATTTGTTTTATTAATGTGGAAAACTATTATTAATAATAAATAAAAAATAACCAAAAAAATCGAAAAAAATAGAATAAATTAGAAAAAAATAGAAAATGAAAGAAAAAGAAAGCCTTTAAAATCCAAAATAAGCGATTAAAATTTTTTTATAATATATTTTTATTATAAAAAATAAAAATTCGTAAAAAAAAGAATAAAATAGAAAAAAATAGAAAATAAAAGAAAAAAAAACTTTTTTAAAAACAAAAAATAATAAATAAAAAATAATATTATAAAAAAAATTAAAAATAAAATAAAAAT
>CAMMMI010000044.1 GCA_946497905.1 uncultured Clostridium sp. | reverse complement strand
GAAAATACAAAAGAAAAAGAATTAATAAAATACATAAAAGAAATTGTAAGTTTTGAAAATATAGATAGAAATATAATTTTAAATTTAATAGATAGTATAGAAATAAAAGATAAAGATAATATAAAAATTAATTATAAATTTATTAATTGAAATTAATTTGTAGGAAAATATTAAACATTGTCTAAAAATCCAAATAAAAATATAAAATAGTACCAAAATTATATAAAAATTGCAAAAATGTGATTATGAACATAAAAACATTCGCAAATATGTGATTTAAAGCACAAAAAACCTTTTAAAAATGTGATAAAAACAGTAAAAAACTTTACAAAAATGTGAGTTAGAAGTATAATTAATATAGTATTGAATATAATAAAGAATGGAGATGATTGCAAATGGAGAGATTAATATTAGAAGAATTGATAAAATGGAAAGAAAGCAAGGATAGAAAGCCATTAATCTTAAAAGGAGCAAGACAAGTAGGAAAAACATATATATTAAAACAATTTGGAGAAAAAAATTATGAAGGAGTAGCATATTTTAACTTTGACCATGACGAAGATTTATATAACCTATTTTCAAATACAAAAGATCCAAAAAGAATATTAGAACAAATGTCATTTATATATGGAAAAGCAATAAAACCAGAAAAAACATTGATAATATTTGATGAAATACAAGAATGTCCCAATGCCTTAAACAGTTTAAAATATTTTAATGAAGAAGCAAATGAATATCATCTAATTTGTGCAGGAAGTTTATTAGGGATTAGATTATCTCATACATCATTTCCAGTAGGAAAGGTAGAATTTTTAAATATGTATCCAATGTCATTCAAAGAATTTTTAAAAGCAGATAACTCTGATAATTTAGTTGAATACATGGATTCTATTAATGATGTACAAACTATTCCAGAAATATTTGATAATCAATTAGAAGAAAAATTAAAAGCATATTTTATAATAGGAGGAATGCCAGAAGCGGTATATTCATGGACAAATGAAAAGGATATGGAAAAAGTGAATGCTATTCAAGATAATATACTAAAAGCTTATGAGAGTGATTTTTCCAAACATACACAAAATAGTGAGGCAAACAAAATATCTTTAATATGGAATGGGATACCATCTCAACTTGCAAAAGAAAATAAGAAATTCTTATACCAAACAATAAAAAAAGGTGCAAGGGCAAGGGAATATGAAAGTGCTTTAAATTGGTTAAATGATGCAAACTTAATTTATAAAGTATATAATGTAAGTAAAACTGATTTTCCACTAAAGGCATATCATGATTTAAGCTGTTTTAAAATTTATATGAATGATGTTGGCTTATTAAGAAGAATGGCAAATTTAGATAGTAGGATAGTTATAGAAGGAAATAAATTATTTGAAGAGTTCAAAGGAGCATTTACAGAGAATTATGTTTTAAATATGTTGAATTTAATATATGATACTGTACCAAACTATTTTACTTTTGATAGAAATGAAATAGATTTTGTCATACAAAATAAAAATGAAATAATACCTATAGAAGTAAAATCAGGAAAAATAACTAATAATACAAGCTTGACAAAGTATAATGAAAAATTTAAAGCTAATAAATCAATTAGATTTTCTTTAAATAATCTAAAACAAGATGGAAAAATATTAAATATACCATTATATCTAATAGAAAATATGAATAAGTTTATATAATATTGATTATGCGACCAGACATTATGTAGGTCGCATATAAAATTTATCACAAAAGCAATTGCGACTGGAATGCAGACGATGTAGACCAAATTTTAGAAACATTAAAAAATAACAATACAAAAATAACCTTTTTCATGGTAGGAGACTGGATAGAAAAATTCCCAGAAGCGGTAAAAAAGATATCAGACGAAGGACACGAAATAGCATCACACAGTAATACACACCCACATGTAAACAATTTAACATATGAACAAAACATAGAAGAAATAGAAAAAAGCAATGACAAAATAGAAAAAATAACAGGAAAAAGAACAAATATATATAGAGCACCATATGGTGAGTACAATAATACTGTAGTAAAATCAGCACAAGACAAAGGATATTATATTATTCAATGGAATTTAGATACACTTGACTATTCACGGACTTACAGGGGAACAAATGTGGGATAGATTAAAAAATAAAATAAAAGCAGGAGACATCATATTAAGTCATAACGGAACTAAAAATACAGCAAATAGTTTAGACATGTTAATAAAAAACATAAAAGCTAAAGGACTAGAAATAGTTACAATATCTGATTTAATATATAAAGATAATTACGAAATAAATAGCAATGGAACACAAATAAAAAAATAAATAATGTATAAAATTACCAATAAAGGAAATAATATAAAATATAAAAGATTAAGGGGATAGGTAAATGTCTTTTATTGGAATAATTTCAGATAATAAAACTTTCGAAAATGTCAAACAAAAAATATTAGAAAACATAAAAAATAAAAAAGTGAATATAATTAATATTAATCTAAAAAGTATAGAGAATATAAAAAATATAAAATTTGAAACAATTATAATAGAAACAAACATAGAAAAATTTAATAACTACATGAACACAATACAAATATTATGTGAAAATGCAAAATATATAATAATAAATACAGATTTAAATATAGATATAAGTTTATTACAAAATTATAATAAAAATATTATAACATATGGATTAAATCACAAAGCAATAGTAACAATATCAAGTGTAACAGAAACAGATATTTTATTATATTTACAAAAAAATATAAAAGACATGGACAAAAACATCATAGAAGTTCAAGAAAAAAGACTCAATAAAAAAGAAAATTGCAATTTAAAAATCTATGAAATTTTAATTATATACATCATAACATTGATATATAAAGAAGAAATAAACGAAGAAATATAGGAAAAAGATAACATTTTTTAAAAAAATTAACTTTTTATGTAGACAAAACCAAAAAAATGGTGTATAATGTTAACTGTAAGTTAAATGAGCGTAAAGAAAAAAACACAATTGATAAAATAAAAAAATAGGGAGGAAATAAAATTGGATACAAATTATTTAGAAAACAACTACTTAACATTAGTAGGAAAGGTTACAGGAGAAAAAAAATTTAGCCATGAAATATATGGAGAAAGTTTTTATTCATTTAATTTATCAATACCACGTCTAAGTGGGAACTTTGACATAATACCAATTACAGTGTCAGAAAGATTATTAAAAGAAGACACTCTAGAAGAAGGCAAAAAACTATTAATAAAAGGTCAATTTAGATCATATAATAGCTATCAAAATGAAAAAAATAGACTTATATTAACAGTATTTGCAAAAGACATTACAGAAGTGAAAGATGAAGAAGAAGAAAATGATATTGTAAGAAAAGATATCATAACAAACGAAGTTGTTTTAATAGGATTTATCTGTAAAGCACCTATCTATAGACAAACACCATTTGGAAGAGAAATAGCAGACGTATTATTAGCTGTAAATAGGGCATATAACAAATCAGACTATATTCCATGTATAGCATGGGGAAGAAACGCAAGATTTTGTCAAACTTTAGAAGTAGGAAGTCAAGTTAAAGTAGTAGGAAGAGTTCAATCAAGAACATACGAAAAGAAACATGATGATGGTACAGTAGAAAATAGAATTGCTTATGAGGTTTCTATAGGAAGTTTAGAAGTTATAGAAGAAAAGGACAACGAAAAAGACGAAACAATAGAAAATCAAGAAGCTGTATAATCTAAATAATATATTTCTAATTTGATTAATCTAAATAGTAATAATATGGAAAAAAGTTTTAAAAGGGTAGTCTTTTGAAACTTTTTTTGATATAATTTGAAAAAATCAAGAAGGGAATTAATATAAATGAAAGAGAAAAAAGAAAATAAAAGAAAAATAAGTAGTAGCGTAAAATTTACAATTTTAGCTGTAATACTAATAATTATATTCTGTATATCTATAACACCAGTAACATTACAAAACGATACATACTATACAATAAAAATAGGAGAGCATATAGATAAATATGGAATAGATATGCAAGATCCTTTTTCATGGCATCAAGACTTATCATACACATATCCACATTGGGGATATGACTTAATAACATATTATATCTATTCAGCATTTGGAATGACGGGAATATATGTTACAACATGTATTTTATCATGCTTATTAGGTCTATCAATTTATCTAATAAATACAAAGCTCGCTAAAAATCAGGTTATTTCATTTTTAGTTACAATAGGAGCAATGTATTTAATAAGAAACTATATAACAGCAAGAGCACAACTTGCCACATTTATATTATTTATTTTAACAATATATTTTATAGAAAAATTTATAGAAACAAGGAAAAAGAGATATGCAGTAGGCTTGATTATAATTCCAATAATTATAGCAAATCTACATGTAGCGGTATTTCCATTCTATTTTGTCCTATATTTACCATATATAGCAGAATATATAATCGCACTATTAGGAGAAATAGTATTTTACAAAAAATATAAAATCAAACTATTAAAAAGAAAAATCAAAAAACTAGAGAAAAGAGAAAACAATTCAGAGAAACTTGAACTTTTAAAAGCAAAATTAAAAGCAACAGAAGAACTATCAGATAAAATAAAGATAAGAAGAAGTAAAGAATTAAGAAATCCATATAAAATAAAACTAGAAAAAAGAAATAATGTAAAATGGCTTATAATTATCATGATTATTTGTATATTTACAGGATTTTTAACACCACTAGGAACAACACCATACACATATTTAACAAAAACAATGGAAGGAAATACAACTCAAAATATTAATGAACATCTTCCAATGACAATTACAAACGAAAAAGAAGTAATGTGCGCAATAGCCATATTTTTAATAATATTATTGTTCACAAAAACAAAGATAAGATTATCAGACTTATTCATGTTATGTGGGCTAACATATTTAATGTTATCAGCAAGAAGACAAGTATCAATGTTTGGAATAATATGTTCAGTAATTTTAAATAGAATAATAATGAATTTTGCTGAAGTATATAAATTTGACATAGAAGAAAAAGCCCTAAAAATAGTAACAGGGAAAATAGGAATAATTTTAATTACTATTTTAATGTTGATTTTTAGTTGGTATATGGTAAAAGATAAACTAGATGATACATTTGTAGATGAAACAGCATACCCAGTAAAGGCATGTGATTTTATACTAGAAAATATAGACTTAGGAGAAGCTAAGTTTTATAATGAGTATAATTATGGAAGCTATATGTTATTTAGAGGAATACCAGTATTTATAGACTCAAGAGCAGATTTATATGCACCTGAATTCAGTGGGAAAAATGAAGATATATTTTCAGATTTTATAGATACATCAGGAATAGGAACATTTTATGAGGATACATTTGATAAATATGATATAACACACGTAATTACTTATAAAAATTCAAAAATGAATATGATAATTACTAAAACAAATGATCCAAAATGTAAGTTACTATATGAAGATGATTATTTTGCAGTATATGAAAGAGTAGATGTTGACAATAAAGAAAATCAAAAATAAGCAACAAAAAGAAGGGAGAGATTTGTATAATAAATTTTTATATTATACGAGGATAAAGCATGAGAAAATTTGTAGTAAAAGACAAAGAACAAAATAAAAGAATAGATGTATATTTATCAGAAAAAAACGAAGATATTTCAAGAGTAGCTATTCAAAGACTAATAGAAAATCAAAAAATATTAGTAAATGATAAGAAAATAAAATCATCATATAAAGTTCAAGAAAATGATGTAATAACACTAGAAGAAGAAAAGCCAAAAGAAATATCTTTAAAAGCACAAAACATACCATTAGAAATAATATATGAAGACAATGATATCATAGTTGTAAATAAACCAAAAGGAATGGTAGTTCACCCAGCAAATGGGAATCCAGATGGAACATTAGTAAATGCAATTATGGCAATATGCAAAAACTCTTTATCTGGAATAGGGGGAGAAATAAGACCAGGAATAGTTCATAGACTAGACAAAGATACATCTGGAATTATAATAATTGCAAAAAATGATAAAGCACATATAAATCTTAGTGAACAAATTAAAAATCATGAGGTCAAAAAAACATATATAGCAATAGTAAGAGGAGTAGTAAAAGAAAACCAAGCAACAATAAATATGCCAATAGGAAGAAGCAATAAAGACAGAAAAAAGATGGCAATAAGTAAAAATGGAAAAGAAGCAATAACACATTTTAAAGTACTAAAGAGATATCCAGAATATACTGTGTTAGAAGTAAATATAGAAACAGGAAGAACACATCAAATAAGAGTACATTTAGCACAAATAGGATATCCTTGTATAGGAGACGAAACGTATTCTAGTGGAAAAAATAAGTGGGGAATTAAAGGACAGGCATTACATGCCAAAAGTTTAGAGTTTAAACATCCAACAACAGGAAAGCAAATGAAACTAGAAGCTAAATTACCAGAGTATATGAAAAAATTAATTAATGGAGATTAAAATAAAGGGATAAATAAAATGGAAGAAATTAGATTACAAAAATATATAGCTGATTGTGGTATAACATCAAGAAGAAAAGCAGAAGAACTAATAAAGCAAGGAAAAATAAAAGTAAATGGAAAAACTATAACAGAACTAGGAACAAAAATAAATCCACAAAAAGATATAGTAATGTATAATAATAACATAATACAGATTGAACAAAAATATGTATATATTTTATTAAATAAACCTATTGGATATGTTACAACAGTAAAAGACCAATTTAATAGAGAATCAGTATTAGACTTAGTAAAAGTAAAAGAAAGAATAGTACCAGTAGGAAGGCTAGATATGTACACTTCTGGAGCTTTAATTTTAACAAATGATGGAGATTTTGTATATAAAGTAACACATCCAAAACATGAAGTAGAAAAGACATATACAGTAACAATAAAAGGAATGGTAACAAATGAAGAAGTTAATCAATTAAAAAATGGAGTAAAAATAGAAGACTATGTAACTAGACCAGCAAAAGTAAGAATATTAAAAATAGATAAAGAAAAAAATCAGTCAAGATTAGAAATAAAAATTCATGAAGGCAAAAATAGACAAATAAGAAAAATGTGTGAGGCAATAAACCATAAAGTACTTGCACTACATAGAAGTGAAATTGCAGGTATTGGAGTCAAAAATATAGAACTTGGAAAATGGAGATACCTTAAAGACCATGAAGTAAAACAGTTTTTAGACGTATAAATAAAGAATAATTATAATAAAGAGTATATTACGATTCAAATTACTATATTTATTAAGGGTATATACTTGTGAAGTGTAACGATTAGATATAAGTGCAAGAAAAACCATCTAAAATATATTGCTTTTTAAGTCAAAATATTATATAATAATTAGCCGAGAAAAGGAGAAAGAAATGCTAATTAATAATAATATTTTAGATAGATTATGTGAAGACGCAGGAGAAGCAAGAACACAAAAAGCAATAAGATATAAAAAAGCTAATAAAGTAAGAATTTTAGAAGACCACTACACAGACTTAAACAATTTTGAAATAAGAGCAGAAGTTATGGGAACTATGACATATAGAACATATATCTTAATAAAAAATGGAGAAGTAGAAGATGTAAATTGCGAATGTCCAGACTATTATAATCATTATGGTATTTGTAAACATACATTAGCATCTGTATTAGAATATAATCACAATAGTAATATAAACAATCTAAAACAATCACAGGAAAACAATGTATTAAATGGAATTGCAAGAAGACATATTCCTAAAAATACTATAGAACACAGAAACTTTAAACAAATTGTAAATATATTTTATAATGAAGAAATAGATAATATTGATACAGAGGAAGTTATCAATATTAAAGAACATATAAAATTACAACCTAAAATTTTCTATGACAAATTTGCAAATGAGCTAAAAATAGAATTTAAAATAGGAAATAAAAGGATGTATAAAATAAAAGATTTATCAGAATTTTATACAAGAATGCTTAATAAAGAATTTTATAAATATGGAGAAAAATTGCAATTTATACATACCAAAGAAGTATTTGATGAAAGTAGCAAAAGTTTATTAGAGTTTGTATTAAAGCATGCAGAAATTATAAAATATGCAAATTCTAATTCAAATAGTAATTATAGATACTATGGAAAAGCTTTAAACGAAACTAATATAATATTAGGAAACTCAGGGATAGATGAAATATTTGATATTTTAAAAGGAGAGACCATAGAATTCCAACGTGACTATAAAAATGAATATATTGAATTTACTGAAAAACAGCCTAAAATAGAATTTGAGTTAAAAAAGATATCTGAAAATGAATATACAATAATTCCAAATATAGAAATATATAATCTTTCAATCATAAGAGGAAAAGATTATAAATATTTGTTATTACAAAATAAATTGTATAGATGTGATAAAGAATTTGAAAAATCAACTTTAAAACTATTAGAAATATTTAGACAGAATTATATTACAGAATTAACCTTAGGAAAAGAAGACCTATATCAATTATTTTCAATAATCATGCCAAAAGTAAAAAATGCAATAAAAATAGATAAAATAAATGAAGAAGAAATACAAAAATATATGCCTAAAAAACTAGTAGTAAAAGTATATTTAGATTTTGATGATAAAGATTACTTAGTTGCAGATGTTAAATTTTGTTATGAAAATATAGAATTTAACCCATTAGATGAAAATCAAAACTTAGATATTTCTAGAAATATAATAGAAGAAACAAGAGTTTTAAATATTTTCAGAAGAACTGGTTTTATGATAGAACCTAAAAAATTAAGTTTTATATTACCTAAAGACGAACAAATATATAAATTTTTAACAGAAGATATAAATTTGTATATGGAAAAATTTGAAGTTTTAGCAACAGATAATTTTAAAACTAAAGAAATAAGACAACCAAAGTTAGGAAACTTAGGAGTTAAAGTAGAAAATGATTTATTATCAATAAATTTAGAAAACTTAGACTTAGACATAGAAGAATTAAAAAATTTAATGGAAAAATATAAATTAAAAAAGAAATATCATAGGCTTAAAGATGGAAGTTTTATGAATTTAGAAGAAAATGAAGAAATAGATTTTATTGACAAACTAATTACTGGAATGGATATAGATTATAAAGAATTGAAAGAAGGAAAAATAACATTACCAGTTAATAGAACTTTATATTTAAATCAATTATTAAAAGGAATAGGTGCACCTCAAGTTGTAACAAATAGCGAATATAGAGAGATAATAAATAATTTAGATAAAAATCAATTAGAGGAAGAAATAGAAGTACCAAAAAAATTAGATAATGTACTTAGATATTATCAAAAAACAGGTTTCAAATGGCTAAAAATATTAGATAGATATAAATTTGGAGGAATTTTAGCAGATGATATGGGACTTGGAAAAACAATACAAATGCTGTCAGTAATTGCAGATTATGTAAGTGAAGAAAATGGTAAAGTCAAGAACTATGAGATTGAAAATAAAGAGAATGCAAACTTAACAGAAAATGTGTGTGAAAGTAAAGAAAACAGAAAAAGAGCAAGTCTAGTTGTATCGCCAAGCTCACTAACACTAAACTGGGAAAATGAAGCAAACAAATTTACAGAAGAATTAAGAGTTTTAGTAATAAGAGGAACATTAGCAGAAAGAAAAAGAAAAATAAATGAAATAGAAAATTATGACTTAGTCATAACTTCATATGATTTATTAAAAAGAGATATAGATTTATATAATGAAAAAAATTACAAATTTAGATATATAATAGCAGATGAAGCACAATACTTAAAAAACAGTAATACTCAAAATGCAAAAACAATTAAACAAATAAAAGCAGACACAAGATATGCATTAACAGGAACACCAATAGAAAATTCATTAGCTGAATTATGGTCAATATTTGATTATATAATGCCAGGTTATTTATTTACATACAAAAAATTTAAAACAACATATGAAACACCAATAATAAAAGACAACGACGAAAATGCAATGAAAAAACTAAAAATGTTAATACAACCATTTATTTTAAGAAGAAATAAAAAAGAAGTATTAAAAGAATTGCCAGACAAAACAGTTACAATTTTAAACAATGAAATGAACGAACAGCAGAGAAAAATATATATGTCATATTTATTACAAGCTAGACAAGATATTTCAGAACAAATAGGAATAAATGGATTTGAAAAAAGTCAAATAAAAATATTAGCAGCACTAACCAGACTACGTCAAATATGTTGTCATCCAAATTTATTTATAGAAAACTATAAAGACGAAAGTAGTAAACTAAATCAATGTATAGAAATAATAGAAGACGCAATAAAAGGAGACCATAAAATATTGCTATTTTCAGGTTATACATCAATGTTCCCATTAATTCAAAAAGAATTAGAAAAAAGAAATATAAAATATTTCAAATTAATAGGATCAACAAAAGTAGATGAAAGAATAGAAATGGTCGAAAAATTTAATAACGACCAAAAAATAAAAGTATTTTTAATTTCTTTAAAAGCAGGAGGAACAGGTCTAAACTTAACAGGTGCAGATATTGTAATACACTATGATCCATGGTGGAATATATCTACAGAAAATCAAGCAACAGATAGAGCATATAGAATAGGCCAAAAGAAAAATGTACAAGTATATAAGCTAATAACAAAAGACTCAATAGAAGAAAAGATTTATGAACTACAAAAAAAGAAAGAAAAATTAATGGATAATATGTTAGACACAAAAACAGCATTTATTAATAGATTTACAAAAGAAGAAATAATGAATTTATTTAGTTAAGGGGACGTTCCTTCAATCCCGAAAATTAGGGAACAAAGGGACGGACCTGTTTTAAATTATTACAGGTCCGTCCCTTTGTTCCCTAATTTTCGGGATTGAAGGAACGTCCCCTAGCGTTGTCAAAATAGCCCGTCCCTCATGGCACTCTTTGTTCCCGAATTTTAGGGATTGAAGGAACGTCCCCTAGTTTAGAAAGAGAGGTTAAAGTTATGAATAATTATATAACAATTATTGGAGGAGGACTTGCTGGAAGTGAAGCAGCATACCAGATAGCTAAAAGAGGGATAAAAGTAAAATTATATGAAATGAAACCTAAAAAGTTTTCACCTGCACACAAAAATGAAAATTTAGCTGAAATAGTATGTAGTAATTCATTTAAATCAAATTTACTTACAAATGCATGTGGATTATTAAAAGAGGAATTAAGAAAATTAGATTCTTTATTAATAAAAATAGCAGATGAAACAGCTGTACCAGCAGGACAAGCTTTGGCAGTTGATAGAGACATTTTCTCTGAAAAAGTTACAGAATATATTAAACAAAATCCCTTAATAGAAATAATAAATGAAGAGATAACAGATTTAACTCAAATTGCAAAAAATGGAATAGTTATAGTTGCAACAGGACCACTTACATCTGAGAGCTTAGCAAAACAAATACAAGAAATAACAGGGGAAGACAAATTATATTTTTATGATGCAGCAGCTCCAATAGTTACAAAGGAAACTATAAATTTTAATATAGCATTTTATGGGGATAGATACAGTCAAGAGAAGAAAAAAGATGAAACCCTAGAAGATTGGAAAAAAAGAATTGGAGAACAAGAAGAAAAAAGTTATATTAATCTTCCTATGAATCAAGAAGAATATGAAAATTTTGTAAAAGAATTAGTAAATGCAGAGGTTGTTACTTTACATGAATTTGAGAAAAACGAAATCTTTGAAGGATGTATGCCTATAGAAATAATGGCAAAAAGAGGAATAAATACATTAAGGTTTGGACCATTAAAGCCAGTAGGATTTGATGACCCAAGGACGGGTAGAAGACCATATGCACTTGTACAATTGAGACAAGACGATAAACAAGCTAGCATATATAATTTAGTAGGATTTCAGACAAATTTAAAATTTGGAGAACAAAAAAGAGTATTTAGCATGATACCTGGATTGGAAAATGCAGAATTTGTAAAATATGGTGTGATGCATAGAAATACATATATAAACTCAACTAAATTATTAGATGAAACATATAATTTAAAATTAAATAATAATATTTATTTTGCAGGACAAATAACAGGTGTAGAAGGATATGTGGAATCTATTTCTTCTGGACTGGTTGCAGGACTAAATGCTGTGAATGAATATAATAAAAGGCATTTGGAAAAAACATGTAAAGACAAAATAGTCTTTTCAGAATATACCGTAATTGGAGCATTAGCTAAATATATTTCTACTCCAAATGAGAAATTCCAACCAATGAATGCTAATTTTGGAATATTACCAGAACTAGGAGGAAATAGAATTAAAGATAAAAAGCAAAGATATATGAATTTGGCTAAAAGAAGTTTAGAAAATTTAGAATTTTTTATTACAAAATAGTTACATAAATGTTAAAAGAATGTAACAATATAGATATTAAATATGAAAAGTGTTAAAATAATATTGGTGAATGTATATGAAAGAGATATCATTGTGTATGATTGTAAAGGATGAAGAGAAAAATATAGCAAGATGTTTGGATAGTATAAAAGACATTGTAGATGAAATTATTGTTGTAGATACAGGTTCTACTGATAAAACTAAAAGCATAGTAAGTCAATATACGAATAAAATTTATGACTTTAAGTGGGTTAATGATTTTGCAAAAGCAAGAAATTATTCTTTTTCTAAAGCAACAAAAGAGTATATATTTTGGTTAGACGCTGATGATGTAGTTCTTGAAGAGGATAGGAAAAAATTAATCCGCTTAAAAGAAGAAATGAATGGCGAAGTAGATGTATATACAATGTTATATAATTATAGCCAAGATGAAAATGGGTTACCATTAATTATCCAACAAAGAGAAAGGATTGTTAAAAGAAAAAATAACTACCAATGGAAAAGTCCGATACATGAAGTGATTATTCCTACTGGAAATATAGTAGATACAGATATAATGATTACACATAAAAAACACACAATAAAAGATGTTGAAAGAAATTTAAAAATATTTGAGGAAATGATAAACAATCATGAAGAATTTGATGATAGACAAGAATATTGTTATGCAAAAGAATTGTATTTTTTACAGCGTATTCCAGAGGCTATTAATCAATATAAAGCATTTATTGATAAGTATATTAATGATTATGATAAAAAGAAAGATTTTTTATATTCTGCTCTTATGGAATTATCAGATTGCTATAAATCATTAGGAAATGATCAAAAAGAATTCGATACATTGCTACTAATATTAAAAAATCAAATTCCAAAAGAAGATTGTCTAAATAGAATAGCTGATATTTTTTTTAGAAAAAAGAAATATGAAGAGGCAATTTTTTGGTATAAAATGGCATTGACAGATGAAAATTCAATAAAAACGTCTTATAGTAAATTTTATTCTAATATATGTATAGCTGTATGTTACTATTGGTTGGGAAATATAGAAGAAGCATACAAATATAATGAAAATGCAGGGGAAATAAATAAAAATGACAAGATATATCTACAAAACAAACAAATCTATCAAAACAAACAAAAATCTACATAAAATTGTAGACAAAAATTCAAATTTATGGTAAAATTATATTATATGGATAAAGGGAGGAAAAAATATGGAAAAGGAGCAATTAAATAATTTATTGAAAGAAATGTCAAAGATAACTTTATTAAAACAAGAAGTAAAAAAGATGACATATAGTGATTTAAATAGAAGAAGAGAGATTTACGAAACAACTAAAAAACAAAATAATGAAAGATATGATGAGTTAAAGGCAGAAGGTTTTGAAAATACTGATTTGGAAATGCAAAAATTACTTGAACATAATAAAAAGCTAGATGCTTTACAAGGAGAGTTAAACATAATTGAAAAAGTTACAAAAGAAATGCCATTACATGAATTAAACAGAAAGATAGAAGTATATAATACTAGAAAAAATATATTAGAAGAGAGAAAAGAAGAACTTCAAGCAGAAGGATTTGGAGAGGGAGATCGTGAATTTGATAATGTTAATGAAGAACTAAAAACAATAGACGAACTTTTATATATAAGTAGCAATTTAAAAATGTTATTACCTGAGAGTATGGTTGCAGAAATGCCAAAAGTATCAACACCAACAACACCAGTGTCAACACCAACAACACCAATATCAACACCAACAACACCAATATCAACACCAACGACACCAATATCAACACCAACGACACCAATATCAACACCAACGACACCAATATCAA